>DASTMP010000025.1:0-37728 GCA_035714085.1 Blastocatellia bacterium | reverse complement strand
GGCGTTGTCAATGGCGCTGTTCATCGCCTCTCGGAGAACAGGATCGGCGAAGCGGCCGTAACGCCGCACTCTATTGATCGCTGCCGCGCGAGCCTCGGGGGAATTCTCGCCGAACAGATTCACCGCCGCCCGGATCTCTCTATCCATTTCAGGCGTAATGATCTCGGCGCGGCCCACAAACACGCGGGCGAGTTCAGTCGGCTGAGGTTTGATCGTGATCGGCAGAATGGCGTCGGTCGCTCGGCGGGGGACTATATAAAAGACACGTAGCCCTTCCTCAGACCATGAATCGCGCCACGTCTTGACCATCGCGGCGGCTTCTTTTTCATAAAGCCCTTGTTCGACGAGAGTCTTTTCAAACTCGCGGAGCAGCGATTCGTCAGGTTGACCGAGCGTCGGGCGCTCGATCGCCGCTTCGCCTTTGAGCGGGCCGTGGATCCGCCAGCCCGATTTGCCTTCGCGGTTTTCGAAAAGAATGACCTGCGCGATCTCGTCCTGCCCGGCGCTGCGGACGATCACTTGATCATCTTTCAATTTGACAGAGAGCGGGAGGTCGAAGAAGCCGATGCCGCGGTAGAATAGGAACCTCTCCTGCTCGACTTTCTGTTCATCGCCGAGGCTGAGCGGCGCGGCGTCGGTCTCGCGCGCCGGATAATAATGGCTCCGGCTTTGATCTACGGGAAAATTCTCATTCGCCCCGGGCTGCGCGACGAAGCCGTTCCAGTTGATGGTTTGCCTTTCTGCGCGCGCCAGTGGATACCACTCGGTAATGCAGCCTTTCGGAAAATCGACTTTCACCGAGGCGCGAACCTCGCGCTCGGAGTAAAAATAGATGACCGGCGTCTCCATCCGCACCAGCGCCAACGTGCCTAATTTAAAGCATTGGCTGGCTTTAGAAGACTGGTAAACGAACGAGGGCAACTCGCTCGGCCCGCTCAGCGGATTCCACAGTTGAACCTTGCCATCTGCGTTCACGACCGAAGTGAAGGTCCCCCATTCGTGGGCGACAAAGCGATCCTGCTGTGACGATTGATCCTGCGCGGCGAGTTTTGTCACTACGGGAATGAACGAAATGGCGAGCAGGACGGCGATTGCGAAACGTAGCGTGATACGCGTGAACATAGGAGCCTCCTTTTCTTGAAAACGATTTCGGTTTTAGAACCATGGGATCAACCACGGATTTTCCGGAGATGCGGCGGATCAACAGGGATATCGGTAAAAATCTGTCTCAATCCGTTAAATCCGTGGTTTGATCGGACTGGCGCCGAACCCTCAGTTCTTCGCCAGACTCGCGCGCAGGCCGGCGATGCTCTGGCCCTTGCGTCCGAAGTGGTTGATGATGTTGCGCGCGAGCAGCGAGCCTTCCGGCGCCCCGGCGATGGCTTTCTGCAGATGGGCGCGATGCGCGGCCTTGTCCGAGCGGATGCTGGTGATGAGCGCGGCGGCGAATTCCATTTCTGGATCATTGCCGCGCAGCGCGATCGCCTGTTTGACCAGCGCGTAGCCGTCGAAATCGACAGGCATTTTACCGCTGCCGTCGACATAAGCCTGCTTCCACGATTCGACGAAGAAGCCGGCGTCGAACATCTTCAGCGGATCGGGTTTCTTACTCGCCGATTGGAACGCCGATTGTTTGCTGTTGCCGATGAGTCGCGAGAACAATTCCTGCGCGGCGTTGTCGTTTCTTTTGGCGTAATTGACTTCGCGGTCGACGCGCGCCCATACGGAGTAAATCACGGCGCGGCGTAGCGTCTCCATCCGGGCGATCACGGGCGTCTCGGGCGTAAGCAGCGACAGCGTGTCCTCGACCAGACGGTTGATGTCATAATCGGGTTTGACCGAGCGCCAATCCGAGCCGCCCCAGGGCAGCGATTTCGCGGCGCCGATCTCATAGTTTTTACAGATCAACACGGGACCGGCCAGCGCGGGCCGGACAAGCGTCAGGATGAGGCCCAACGCGATAAACATTGACGGTACAGATCGTAGAGTTCTGCGAGACATTGTCATTCCTCCATTTTTTGCGGACAGCTACTTCGTTTGCGACGGAACCGGGCCTTTCCAGATTCGCCACCACTCAGCGCTGCCGAGTTCCAGTTTCTCCCACCACAGATCGAGCGCGGCGTGGTCGCCGCGCATCACGGCGTCGGGCGTGACCTGCGGCGGCGGCGGGATGAGTTCGGCCAAGCGTTTGTAAACGCGCAACCGATCATCGCCATCCGCGCGCGCCAGCAGGTGCCACAACGTCAACGCGTCGCGCTTGCGCGATTTCGCTAACACGGATTGCAATGCGTTCGAACGTGCGTCAGACCCACTCTCGGCGACATCGAAGAGAGCCAGCGCGTTTTGAAAGTCTTCCGAGGCGTCGCTGAAATAGGGTGTGCCTGGACCAAGCCGCGGACGCGTCACGCACATCGCCATCGCCGGAACGAAGGTTTCGCGCCCCTGCCATTCGAAGGCCACCCAGCCCCCGACCACGCTCAGCAAACCCTGCCCGTCGTCGCCAACCTCCAGCGTGTAAGCGCAACCCAGGTCTACGGCGACCGCCGACGGCGTGTCCACATAAAATTGTCTAGGAGGCGCCCAGATGAACGCCTGCATCTTTCCTCGGGCGAGCGCCAGACGATGTTCATCGGCCTTCGCTTCGACCAATCGCACGCGCGAACCTGGATCGACCTGAACCTGTCCGATTTCGCCGACGCGGATTTCGGCGCGCGATGAATCGTCCGTCACCAACCATTCGCCGACTCTCAATTTTCCGGCCTCCCCGACGGTCTTCGATCCGATCCTGGGCGCGCCCTCGATTCGCGTGACGTCCCAGGCAGGGCGCGGCGCGCGCGGGTAAAACCAGAAGACTACGAGCGCAAGCGCCAACGTCGCCGCGCCGGCGAGCGCGATCTTTATGGGCCTTCTTGCCGGCAGCGGCCTTCTTGGCGCCGCCTCGGCTCCGTCGATCATCTTCTCTAACTCGGACCACAGCGCCGCCGGGGCCTGCGCGCGCGCCAAATCGTCCGAGAGTCGCGCCGCCAGTCGCGCGCCGAATTTGATCTCTTCGTACTCATCGCGGCACCGGCGGCAGATCATCAGGTGTTCAGCCACGCGGCGCGACTCTTCCGGTCTCAATTCGCCGTGGAGGTAGGATGAAAGCCGTTTGTTAATGTGAGTCCAAAACATCGTCGTTGAACGAGGCGCCGTGACTGTCTAGCCTGCGGCGCATTCATTTATCATTGCTTCAGGTGCGCGAGCCTGCGCGCCAGCGCCTTGTGACCGCGATTGAGCCGTGACGCCACCGTCCCCATCGAACACCCCAACGCCTCCGCCATCTGCTCGTATGACAAGTCCTCGAAATATTTCAGCACGATCGCCATCCGCAGTTTCGGCTTCAATTTCATCAACGCCGCCAGCACAGCCTTCGAAACCTCGAGCCGCGTCAGCCGCTCTTCTTGAAGAGGCTCCTGCCGCCAATCATTTATTTCGACCTCGCCGCAGTCCTCGTCGCGCCCGTCCGAAAAAGCGGGGCGAAAGAAATCGAGCGGGATCAGTCTGCGATTTTTCCGAAATTCATCCATACATTCATTCGCCACCAACCGGTAAAGCCACGTTTTGAAATTCGATTCGTGACGGAACCCGGCAATGTTCGTGAAGAGTTTCAGAAAGACCTGCTGCGTCACGTCGCGCGCCGCGTTCTCGTCGCCCGTGAAGCGCAGGGCGATGGTCCACACGCGATCCTTGTGGGCGTCGAACAACTCATGAAAAGCTTCGCGATCCCCGCGTTGACAGGCTTCGATCAGACGCCCCTCGCTTGCCATCTCACTCATTACGGCGCCCCGTTTCATAAAATGCCGGAAGTCGCTCCATCAGATTCCATGACAGATTCAGTGGCGGATTCCTGTGATGAATCACGCCGTCAAATTCCATTCACGCTCATTGGACGGACCAGAGCCGGGATTTCTTCCATATAAGTTAAGCGATCGGGAAAATATTTTGCGCTGGATTTAACGATTCATCTTTCTTTGCGCAGGATACTCCACCCATAAACGCTTCGTTTTGGGTGGAGAGGAATGCGCCGCCCCTTTCGCATGTAAAACACTTGTCTCAGGTAAAACACTTGTGGCATATTGATCAGATGGATGTTCACCTGTCGATAAAGGCCAAGTTGGTCATGGCAGCCAGCGCCAGGCAAGAACTCAAATCCACTATGGAAGAGTTCAATCGCGCCTGCAACACCATGTCCGAACTCGCCTTTCAGCGTGATTTGCATCGTAGATACGACATCCATCACCATGGCTATCGCCTGATCCGAGGAGAAACCCTTCTTCCCTCACAGCACGTGATCAACGCGATTGCCAAGGTCAGCGCCGTTTACAAGCGCGACCAGAATAAGTGGCATCAGTTCAAATCGCATTCTTCCCTGCGATATGACGCCAAGTCGATGACTCTTGATCAGGACTGTCAGATCGCTTCTCTGGCAGTCTGTCCTAAAGGTCGCATCACCGCCCAGTTGCAGATGTCCGCCAGAATGCGCAAACAACTTCGACTGGGCGAACTCGGCTCCGCAGAATTGATTTATCGCAAGGGGAACTTCTACCTGCATATTTCGATCACGATCCCGGCGCCAGAAGTCAAACAACCACAGGGCAGTCTCGGCATCGATCTCGGTTTCAACCGCGTGGCTGTGACATCTGACAAGAAGTTCCATACGGCGAAGAATATCCGCCACATAAAATCCTGCTACAAAAGGACGAGACGGTCCCTCCAGGCCAACGGCGGCAAGAGCGCCAAACGGGCGCTCACGCGTGTCTCTGGTCGTGAGAGGCGTTTCGTCGCGGACACCAATCACTGCGTCAGCAAACAAATCGTGGCCGACGCGAAAGCGAACAATCAACGGATCGTCCTCGAAGACCTCAATGGGATTCGTGAGACGGGCAAGGCGAAATGCGTCCACGAATGGAGTTTTGCCGAACTGCAATGGATGATCCGCTACAAGGCGGCCAGGGCGGGTGTGGAGGTCGCGGTAGTTTCGCCTCGGTATACGTCTCAGACCTGTTCGCGATGTTTGCATCTTGGTATCCGTCCGAATCAATCGAATTTCCAGTGCCGCGATTGCGGCTATCAGATCAACGCCGATCTGAACGGAGCGAAATCAGTCGCCGCGAGGCATGACCTGGTGGCGATGGGCCGCTACTTCTGCGAATATCCGTGGAAGGAAGTCAACCGGCCCGGAGCGGTTCGTCCCTCTCAAAAGAGGCGTCAAGTACGAAACCTGAAACCGCAAGCTCCATCTACAGCGCGTCCTCGCGCTTAGATGGAGTAGTTGACACAGCGATTATCGGTTTGAACGGGTCTGAAAGATTTACAGCCGAGTCCTTATAACTAATTATCTCGCGCAAGAATCCTTTTGATGGCGGTTTATGCCTACAAAGAAAAATATCCGGCAGGGGCGAACCCCTACCGGATGGCGATTCTAGGAAATAGATTATGGCTGGGCTAACGTCGAAGGAGGTCAGCGCTATTTACTCATCTCGGCGTCGCGCTGAGCGTTGATTTCGTCGTAGCGTTTCTGCTGCTCGGGCGTCAGCGCTTCGCGGACGCGCGAGCGCGTGCGGGCGCGCGATTCCTTGAAGCCGGGACACTCGGCGAATCGGCTCGGGGGAAATTCCTTGCGAGATTCTTCGAAGATCGTTTTTATCTTTGCGACCTGCTCATCGTTCAGCTTCAGGTCGCTACTCAGTCTCTCGACCATTCTGTTCGGCCCGCGCGCGTGGTTCGGATTGGCGCTTCTGAGAGCCCCACTGTTGGCCAGATACACACGATCCAGCGAGCCGCCCGTCACCACGCCGAGCGCGAAGACGACCGCAATCAGCAACCAGACCTGTAACTTGACCTTGCCTTGTGAGTTCATTTAGTTCCTCCGGCATTTCTCGGCGGTCCGGTCTCCACGCCGACGGCCGAGGCGATCAACTCATCCTGCGAGAAGGAGAAGACATCCAACATAAGCGTCGGCTCTTCATTTCCCACGCCGGCCGCCGGCCACTGCTGCGAGGTCGTCAGCATCAGCGACGCCACCGCGATGACGGCGCACGCCGCCATGACCGGGATGGCGTGTTTGACGCCGACGAGCAGTGACAGCCAGGCGCCCCGCTGCCGGGCGAGCCGCCGCTCTTCGGCTTCGATGCGCACGCGAATGCGGCGGTAAAGGAAGGGCGAAGCGGCCGCCGTCGATATCTCGGCTTCGCCTGCTTCGAACGCGCGCAGAAGTTCGTCGCTGAAGCGGTTCAGCATCTCATTTTCCAATTCACCTTTGCGACGTTTGTCATTCGTCCACATAACTCACCTCAATAGAAGTACATAACACACCCGCGATCGTCAGAGTAATTTTCTCAACAACTGCCGCAGCCCTCGCTGGGCGCGGTGCGAACGCATTTTGACCTTCGCGGTCGTCCACCCGGTTAAATTCGAGATCTCAGCGATAGATAGCTCTTCGAGTTTGAGCAGCGCAAGCACCATGCGGTCCTCGGGCCGGAGTCGCGAGAGCAATTTATTAGTGAGGTCGCGCGAGATGGCCGCGCCTTCGACGTTCCCGCTCGCGCTCAGGTCGCGCAATCTTTCGTGCAGGTAAGCGGCTTCCTCCTCGCTTAAATCTCCAATACTGCTTTCGCCCCGCCGCCGCGCGCGCCGCAATTCGTCGTAACAGGTCCGCACCGCGATCCGGGCGAGCCACGAAACAAACGATTTCTCCCCGCCGCCCTGATAATCATCCAGAGCGAAATAGGCTTTGATAAAACTCTCCTGGATGATCTCCTCGACCTGATCGCGGCGCGGGAAAAAGCGGTAGCCGAGCCTCGAAACCAGACGCCGATGGCGATCGAACAGCCGGCCGAAGGCGGATTCATCGCCGGCGCGAGCGGCCGCGACCAGCTCGTCGTCCGTCATCCCCGTGGGCGTCTCGGCGCTCATCTCGGCGGGCATTTCGATCTGCCCCATTCCAGACGCCGCTTTCGCCGCAGGCGCGGAGCCATTCGTTTGTTGTCTCTCGGCGATTCGCTCTTTCATCCTATTATCTGGGCTCATCCGGGCTCATCCGGGCTCATCTGGCCTTGCCATCTGGGCCATCTGGGCGTCTTGGGCCGCTCATTACCCGTTCCGGCGTTTGTCCTTCGGACGCTTTCATCACAATCAGGGCCGCGTCAATTACAAATGCGCAAAAAGGCTCATGTCGGTTACAGAAATTTTCCCTCGGAACTCCGCGCGGCTTGATTTTTTAAGCCTCAATCGCCTACAAAGATCAACTATTTCGCTCCCTAAAAGCGCGCGCCCTGAAATAATGAAACTCACCCCTGGGAGCTATCAAATGGGACATGTTAACTCTCATGAGACTTATAAGTCCCATCTGATATCTCCCAGGGATTTTCCGCAGGAGCTGTATTGATGCAAGCACAACAGGCGATATTGACATTCAACGAGGCGGACAGATCGCTCGGCAGCCGCCTTCTCAAGATCGCCATCGAGATTGATCGTGTCGAAGGTTACAGCGAACCACATGCGATCGCAATCGCGTGGACGGCCGAGAAGATCGGAGCGCGAATGGGGTTGCACGGCGTAGACCTGACCGCGCTCAAGTTCGCCGCCCTGGCGCACGACCTGGGCGAACGCGCCATGAAGCGCAACTACCTGCTGCGACCGAGCGCCCTCAGTTGGGAGGAGACTCTGGATTTGTGGCGTCACCCGATACTGGGCGAGCAGGCCGCGGGCGAGATCAAACTTCCACGCCAGACCCAATTGCTCATCCGCTGGCATCACGAATGGTGGAACGGCGGAGGGTATCCCGACGGGCTGGCGGGCGAGGCAATTCCACCGGGCGCTAGGATTCTGCGCGCGGTTGACAGCTACTTCGCGCTTATCTCCGACCGCCCCCACAGACGGCGATTCGACAGAATCGAAGCCGAACAAATCATCGCTGATCTGGCCGGCATCGAATTCGATCCGCGAGTGGCGAAATTGCTGCTGCAGGTTCTGGCCGAGGAGGAGGCTGGCGAACCCACATTCGCATATCCGGCGCCCGAAGACGATGACGCCGTGACGCGCTCGATCGAAGATCAGCCCCAGTCTCTCGATGAAGTCGTTTACCCCTCGACTTACGCCAGGCAGACAGTGGAGATCCCGGCTGAATCCTTGAGCGGCAATCAGAACGCCGCGCCCGATTTCACCTCATCTAATGCGCCCGATGAAGACATCCTTGAAGTTACGGATGAAGCCCTGATCGAAAGGCGCCTGGAGATGCCCGACATAAGTCTCGCATCATCAGAGACGACTGGCGGGGTCGAGGGTGAAATTCGATCGGAGATGGCCGCCGTTGATTTTGCTTCTTCAGACGCGACGGAAGAAGCAGAGATCAAAGGTTGGACAGAGACGGCCGGCGCCGATTTCGCTTTATCGGAGACGCCTGGGGAAGCCATGGTCAAAGGTCGAATGGAGATGGCCCGCGACGATCTCACTTCGCCAATTGCGCCAAATATGCCAAATATTATTGATGAAACCGAGGTCGAAAGTCCGACGGAGATGACCGCTACCGATTTCAATTTATCAGAGGCGCTTGGCGAAACCCGGGACGAAGGTCAAAAAGAGATGACCGGCGCCGAAACCCAAATAACGCAAGAGAAGATTAAAAGCTGACACGCATATGTCTACCGACTTACGAACAAACCGCCGGTGGCTCGGTTTTGAGCTGAGCGTGCTGCGCCGGCTGAAATTTACATCGATAGCGATTCCATTCGCCGGCCAACCAGACCTCGGCTGGTATCTGAAATTCTGGGGCAAACAGATCCTGAACAACGACATCTGCCAGTGGGCGTGGTGGATGTCGCGCGCGCTGGTCGATAACCAGGGCGAGCGATTGAGTGAAGAGGACGTCTCGCTGACTCTGAGCGAAGCTTATGTGCCGCGACGCCGGCTGCGCAATCCGGCGCTGGGCCAACTACTGGGCGAGATCGACGCCGTCTGGTTCGACAACGTCTGGCTCAACATCCAGCAGATAGAGAACGAACACCGCCGCGCGCTCGCCTATTCGACCGTCTTCGGGGTCGGCGATTATGTATTTTCGTTCACGCCCGATACGATCTCGCTGCGACGGCTTCTCTCGGAAGTCTTCATCGCGTTATGGCGCAACAGCCGGCCGATCGTTAATAACGACAAGCTCAACTACAGCGTCAATCACGACGGGCACGAATTCATCCGCAGCGCGCGCGCCGATCTGATGTTCGCCCGGTTTCCACGCCCCGAAGGTCTAGCCGCGATGCGACACGGCCGGATCGGGTGGCGCGAGACATGGGTGCGCGGAACCGGTGATGATTGGAACGCGATCATCACCGGACAGCGCGGACGCCTCGGTGACGACGTGATATCGAAAGAACATTACTTGCAACTGGTCAGTAATTTCCTCGCCCGGGCCAAACACATTCCTCAATGGGCGATTTCACATACTGAGGACGGATTTATCTCCGCCGCCGAAATCGGAGAGGTGATCAAACAGTTCCGCCGCATTGACGTGACCTACAATAAGGATTTCTCCGACGTGGTCGGCGGCCGAAACACTTTTATCATCATTGCGTGAAGATCGAGGATAGAAGATCGCCTTCCTCGATCCTCAATCCTCACCCCTCGAGCATTTGAGTTATAATATTCGGGCAAATCCGTCCTTTAATAATTGGTGAAGAATTGGCAGCGGCAATGGAAATTCAACTCAGAACATCCGGTAGCGTTACCATTTTGGATTTAAGCGGTAATTTGACCATTGGCAGAAGCGAAGAGAACCTGCGGGAAACCGTCAAAAGACTGATCGACGAAGAGCGCAGGTTTCTTTTGCTCAACCTTTCCGAAGTTCCGGCGATTGACAGCTCCGGCATCGGCGCGATGATCAAATCGTTCACGAGCGTCAAAGAGGCTAACGGCAAGCTCAAGATTTTGAAACCGTCGCGGATGGCCAGGCAGTTGCTCTCGATTACCGGCCTGCTTTCAGTACTCGAAACTTATGACGATGAGACGTCCGCCGTCTCATCGTTTTGAGCTACCTCGAAGGGGATCGAGGATCAAGGATAGAGGATAGAAGATTGCGACCCTCTATCTTTTATCTTCTATCTTCTATCCTTGATTCTTCGTCTGACATTGCGGACGAATGTTCCTATGCAAAAACCGGCGCGGATAAAAATCGTCAACCGTTTCGGCGTCACGCGATCGCTGCCGCTTGGCAATCCGGTCTTCACCATCGGACGCAAGGCGGAGAACGACCTGCAACTGCTCTCCGATTCCGTCTCGCGCCAGCACGCCGAGATCGTCTACGAAGACGACGCCTATTACCTGGTCGACATCGGCAGCAAGCGCGGCACGTTCGTCAATGGCCAGCAAATCGTCCGCTGCGCCCTGCAACACCTCGACCTCATCCGCATCGGGGGCGACGAAGACCAGCAGATCACCTTCCTCGACGACACGATCGAGCGCGCCTCGGCGATATTCGACAGCTCTCCTCGCCTGACGCTCACGCAGCAGGCGGATCGCGTGACTTCGGCCAACGAGGAGCTGCAGAAGCTGGCCCGCTTCATCGAAGTCAATCAGGCGTTCAAATTCTCGCTCACGCCGGACGACGTGCTCTGCCTGATCGTCGATGCGGCCATTGAGATCACGCAAGCCGAACGCGGCTTCCTGATGCTGCGCAACGCGGCGGGTGACCTGGAATTCAAAGTCGCCCGCGACGACAACCGGAGATGGCTCGAAGGCGCCGATTTCGCCATGAGCCGATCGGTTGTCGAAGAGGCGTTCAAACAGAGCCGCAGCGTAATTATCAATGACAGCCGCGAAGCCGCGCTCGGCTATGCCCGCGAAAGCGTCCGCAGCCTCGATTTGCGTTCGATCGCCTGCATCCCACTCCGCCGCTTTCAAATGAGCGAGAACATGGACGCGACGTCGGTCTTGAAGCGCGACGCGGTCGGCGTGCTCTACGTCGATAGCCACATCATCGGCGGGACGATCACTGAAACCTCCATCCGGCTGCTCGAATCGCTCGCCTTCGAGGCCACGAAATCGCTCGAGAGCGTACGCCTGATGCACGAAGAGCGCGAGAAGAAGCAGATCGAGCAGGAACTCGGCGTGGCGCGACAGGTGCAGGTCGCTCTTTCGCCGACCGCCTTCAAAGTCCCCGATTATTTCGAGATCGCCGCGCACAACATCCCGTCGCGCTACGTTGGAGGCGATTTCTACGACTTCATATCGCTTCCGGACAACCGCTCGGCCTTCGCGCTCGGCGACGTGTCGGGCAAGGGAGTCGCCGCCGGGCTGCTCGCCGCAATGGCCCAGGGCGCGCTCCAGGCCCAATTCACCAGCAACATGCCGCTCGCCGAAGTCGTCTCGAGCCTCAACAAAGTCCTCGTCCAACGCTCCGCCTCGAACCGCTTCATCACGCTCTTCTGCGCGACGCTCGACCCCGACGGCCATTTCACTTACATCAACGCAGGCCACAACCTGCCCGTCCTCGCTCGGGCGAACGGCGAGACCGAAACGCTGACGACCAAATCAGTCCTGCTCGGCGCGTTCGACTTCGTCGAATACAAACCGAGGCAAACCCGGCTCGCCCCCGGCGACGTGGTGGTCATGTACACCGACGGCGTGACCGAGGCCGTCGATGCCGATAATCAAATGTTCGGCGAAGAGCGGTTGGAGAAATTGGTCAAGGAGAGCGTTAATTTAAGCGCCGAGGAGATCAAGCAGCGGATTTTGGACGAGGTGTTGAATTTTACGGCCGGGCTACCTCAAGGCGACGACATCACGCTCATCGCGCTGAAAATGAAATAGGCTCCGAAAGCATTGATTAGTCAATTGTTCGCGAGTAAAATCGCCATACCTCACAAAAGGAATCGAGGTTCAGATTCCTTTTTTATTTGTACGCTCCTTTAAACACGCCATCTGCCGGCTGTGCTCCTCCTTTAGTTTATCCGCTCCTCGCTTCAAGACACGGCTGGCGAATAAGACCAATTCCATTAGCTCACTTGATCAATTTGTTCGGGCGGTTACGTCCTCTGCTCGGGCCTTCGCGTCCGCTCGGAAGAATGTTCATGGGCGATGGGACCTCACGTAGGGCCTGTTATGCCGGGCCTTGCTGGAATTCCCTCGGAATGAAGGATCATCTCGAGGTGGCTGAAACAAATACTTAGCTAGGAGGAAAAGAACATGAATCGGTCTTTGACAAATAGTGTCAAGCGCAGGGAGTTTTTGAAATCTACGGGGTTAATCGCAGGCGCGGCGTTGACGGGTCTGGAATTTCCATATAAGGCGCTGGCTGGGGACGGTTTCAATTCAAATCGCTTTATTCAGCAGATTAATGATGTTAGCCTGTATATGACCTATTATGCGTTTTTCGAGGAGCCGGATGAAGACATTCCGCCCGCCCTCTATTTCGACGCATTGACTGGTCAGCCTACCGGCGAGTTGGCGCTGATATCGCCGATTGGTCAACGGAGTTTTGTTCGCCCAGAAGATGACGATGGCGGTGTGATTACCAGTACTGCGGACTTCTATAAGCCGAATCTACCCTACATACTCGGCCGGGGCAATTCGCCAGATTTTCCGACGCTTGCGCCACCACCTCAGGTTTTAGGCTTTTTGCAGGCTGTGCTGGGGCAATATGGCGTGCCCGCGGCTCTCATTCAGCCTAATACGCGCCAATTTCTCATGGCGCTGGGGAATTTCATGGACACAGCGCCGGCGGTCGGCATACTGAATGGCAAGAGGTTCCAAATTACCAAGGACGTCGGTTTTCAGGTTCAACTGAAACTCGGCTTTTTGTTCCGACCTCCTGCCGGAGTAACAGCGCCTTCCGTGGGAATACTGCTCGGGTTCGTTACCATTGCCGATCTTCATGGTCTTTTGAGAGAGCCGCCCCCGCCTACCGGCGGAGATGAACGAGTCACCTACAGTTGGCGAAAGACGATGCGGTTGAGCACGGAGAACCAGTATATTCGGCAGACCGCCACAGAGCCTTTTCCGCAAGGAGACCCGTTCGATCCGGGACTGACGGAGATTCGGTTGGAAGGATCCCGTGTGGATGGCGCCGGGAACTATGCGATTGTTGGCAGCGTGAAGGATCCGGTGTTTTCGGCTCCTGACGTGCTACTGCGGACCATTTTCGGGACGTCCACCTTGACCGGTATTGAATTTGCCGTTCGTGAGGAGGGAGTCCTGATCCCTGCATAATCAAGAAACGTTCAGGTCTCGGAATTTGAGACCATGGATTGTTGGGACGCCTCGGCGCTCGTTGCGTTGAGGCGTCCCAACACTGATTCCCGCAAGAATATATCAGTCGCTACGTAGCGTGACCGCAGGATCGACGCGCCCCGCCCTCCGAGCCGGCCCGAGTCCGGCCAGCAAGGCGATCACGAGCAGCAATGCCGGCGCGACCGCCAGCGCAACCGCGTCGGCGCTTCCCACTCCATACAATTGAGTCTTCAATGCGCGGCCTGCCATCCACGCCAAGACCAGCCCGGTCGCCGAGCCAACGATCCAGAGCCGCAGCGCGTGCGCGAGCACGATCCGGCGTATGTCGTTTACTTGCGCGCCGAGCGCCGTTCGGATGGCGAACTCCCGCAAACGCAGCCCGGCTCCATAAGACACCACGCCGTACAATCCCAGGCACGACAACAGCAGTGACGAACTGCCGAACAGCGCCACCAGTCCTGTCATCAGATTTCGCGATTGAAGACTCTGATCGAGCCGGTCTTGCATGGAGCGGACATCGTAGACAGGTTGGTCAGGGTTCTCTCTTTGAATCTGTTCCACCACGGCGGAGGTAAATAATTCCGGGCGCCCGACGGTTCTGACCACGATAGTTCCCGACTCCAGTTGTCGCTGAGTTTCCGGCCTCAGTTGAGCTTTCGGGTAATACACTTGCAAACGCGGGTCGGCCTCAAGTCTCACACTTCTGATATGGCCGACCACGCCCACAATCTCGATCCAGGGCGTGCGATCTGTGATGACCGCGAACTTGATTCGCTTGCCCAACGGATTTCCATCGCCGAACACTTTTCGCGCCAGTTGTTCATCAATGATGGCGACGGGCGGCGCGCCTTCTTTGTCGTGTTCGGTAAAGTCTCGCCCTCGGATCAATGGAATCCCTATCGCCGAAAAGTAACCGGGCGTGACTGAACAGAACTCTCCGGTGGCCTTTCCGTCCGGCTTTCCTTCGAACTCCACCGGGCCGCCCGGATAGCCCCCACTGAATGGCAACCGGCTTGCCACCCCAGCCTCGATGACGCCAGGAATGGTTTTCACCCGCGCGCTCAATCGTCGATAGTAGTCCGCGACTTGAGGCTCGGTTGTGAATTTTGCTCGCGACGTAGGCAGGTTCATGGTCAGCGCGTTCTCTGGCGAGAAACCGGGATTCACTCGCATAAGCGCGACCAGGCTCGCGGTGAGCAGCCCGCCGGCGAAGACCAGAGCCAGCGTGACAGCGACCTGCGCGGCCACGAGCGCGTTCCGAACCCTGCCTCCGCCCGCTACCGTGCGCGAGTCCTGTCGCATCGTCGCGGCGAGGCGGACACGTGAGGCCAGACGAGCCGGCAGCATGCCGGCAAGTAGGACGACCAGCACGCTGAGCGCCAGCGCAAAAGCCAATGCAGGCGCATTCAACCCGATCGTTTCCAAACCCGGCAATTGCAGCGGGAGGCGCTTTACTAAAAATTTGAGCAGGAGCCAGGCGAGCAGAGCTCCGGCGCCGGCGCCCGCCAAACTGAGCGGAAGCGCCTCGCCGAGCGTTTGTATGCGCAAGCGGACTGCGCTTGCGCCCAACGCCGCGCGTACAGCAAATTCGCGAGTCCTGGCGTTCGCGCGGACAATCAACAGACCGCCGAGATTGACGCAGCAAATCAATAACAAACAACCCACAGCCGCGAGCAGAACATACAGAGTTGTCCTGAACTCTCCAACGTAACTGTCGAGCAGGGATTCCACCCACGCGCCATCCCGACCTCCGCCCGGGCCACGACGACGCTGCTCGGCCAGGCGCTCACTGATCGCGGACAACTCGGCCTGCGCCTGCCTCAAGCTCACGCCGGGTTTGAGCCGCCCGACTGCGCTATAGTAAAAGTTGCCAAAGGCCCGGATTTCGTCAGGCGGGATGAAAATCGGCGCCAACAAATCTAAGTCGCTGGTCGGGTAGCGAAAATTCGGCGGCATCACGCCGATCACTTCGAAAGACTCGTCGTTCAAGAGGATTTTCCGGCCCACGATAGCCGGATCGCGCGCGAAACGCCGATCCCAGAACCCATAACACAGCACCGCCACTTTGGCGTCTCGAAGAGCCTCTTCCTCCGTAAACGCGCGGCCGACCATCGGCTGAACACCCAGCGTTCGAGGCAAATTCCACGACGCCCGCGCCCCTTGCACACGCTCGGGCGGGCCATCTCCGGTGAGATTGAAATTGACTGCCGCTCTGGTGATCGCGATGTCCTCGAACAACTTGGACTGCGTCCGCCATTCTATCCAGGACGGCGCGTTTACGCTGAAGCGCGAGTAGCCGGCCGCAGCCGCGACCGTATTGGTGAGATAGAGCGCCACAACCCGCTCCGGGTCGGGATACGGCAAGGCGCGCAACAAAATGCCGTATGCCAGACTGAAGATCGCCGTGGTCAATCCGATCCCGAGCGCCAGGACGGCGCACATGACCGCAGTCCATCCTGGCGATTTCCTGAGCATTCGCATTCCATACCGCATGTCATCGAAGATGAGTTTCGCCTCTTTCCATCCCCACATCCCGCGCGTGGTCTCTTTGATCAATCCGAGGTTGCCGAATTCTCGCCGCGCCGCCGATTCGGCATCCTCCGCGCTTTCGCCTCGCTCCATACGATCACGGATCGCCATCTGCAAATGGCTTTGAATCTCTTCTTCCAGCTCTTCTTCACGTTGTCGCCGTCGCCACAGTGGTGACTTCATGCCCTGCTCTCCTTGATTATTCATTGAAGATTGGCTTGCCATCTGAGCGCCACGAGACTTTGCCCCTGTTAACAATTAACCACAAGAATGTCAGCCACAGGCAAAGGCCCAACCCGATCCAGCGCAGCGGGCCGGTTTTAAACACGACGGTGGCGTTGAAGATGATAAAGAACAAAAAGCCTTGCCATGCGGCCGCCAACCATCGCGGGCGGTTGCGATATGCGTCCAGGCTTCGGCGCCAGCAAGCGGCGTCTATAACCCAGCCGATGACGACCGCATAGTTGATGTACAGCCCGCCGCCCCAATTAAGCCCGGTCACGTCGGCGGTCTGGCGGGCCGTTTCGTGGTAAACCGCCGCCTGGCTCCAGTTGTGATAGAAGTGGTAGGCGCACGCCACGTGAGCGATCAGAATGACGCATCCTACAGTCCAGGCCGCCCGGGCCACTGCGTCCCAGCTCCGCCTGCCGCGAGATATCAAGTAGACCGAGGCTCCTATCGCGTACCCGGCGAGCGCCAACCAGACGGTCATTCTTGTGAGGAGTTCGCCTTTGGTCATCATTGGAAGTGATTGATCAGTACCGCGAGCGGTAGCGAGCGCGTCTTCAAAAATGAATCACGCTCGCTACCGCTCGCGGTACTGACTTGAGATTATTCGCAGCGCAGCGCAATCATCGGATCGACCTTCGTCGCGCGCCGCGCCGGAATCCAGCAGGCGAAAATCGCGACCGTTGTTAGCAATAATGGAACGGTAAGAAATGTCAGCGGGTCCGCCGCGCTCACGCCGACCAGCAAACTGCTCAGAAAGCGCGTGATCGCCAGCGCTAGCGCGGTTCCCAACAAGACGCCGATCAGCGCCAGTTTCAAACCATGCCCGATCACCAGCCGTAAGATGTCGCGCGACTGCGCGCCCAGCGCCATTCGCAGGCCGATCTCCCCAATCCGCTGTGACGCGACGTAGGAGATCACGCCATAGATTCCTACCACAGCCAGGCTCAGTCCGAAGAGACCGACCAGCCCAAACACCGTCGCCGCCACGCGCGCGGGTAAAAACGCGATCACCAGGTTTTCGCGCATTGTCGCGACTTCGACGAGCAGGTTTTTGTCCAGCGCCAGAACGCGATCGCGCACGGCGCTTCGCATCGAGCCCGGGTCGCCCGTCGTGCGCAGATGCAGCGCAATCTGCCCCCGGTAGTTTTGCAGCGCGGGCACGTAGAAGAACGGCCGTGGGGCTTCGCCGACCGAGCGATACTTGATGTCTTTAACGACGCCGACGACCTCGTAATAAGGGCTCAAGACATTGGGCCTTTCCGCCAGACGCAGCCGCCGCCCAAGAGCGGCCTGAGGTCCCGGCCAGAAGCGTCGCGCCATTGTTTCATTGACGATGACGACGAGCGGCGCTCCTTCGGCGTCCTGCCGCGTGAATTCTCTGCCGGCGAGTATAGGAATGCCCATCGTTTCAAAATAACGCGGCCCCACCGTGTTGAAGAACATCCACGGATAATCCCCGCCCGGCGCGTCATAACCCTCGACGGCTACGTCAGTAGTCGTCGCGATGTCCTCTTTCAACGGGATGATTTGGGCGAGGCTCACCTGTCGCACGCCTGGAACCTGTTCGAACTGATCGAGCAGGCGCCGGTATAACAGGCGGCCGCGCGCTTCGTCATATCCCGACCCGCTGATGTCCACCGAGACTGTAAGCATATGGTCTGTCTCAAAGCCGGGGGCGATATTGTGGACGTTTTGCAAACTGCGCGTGAACAGCGCGGCGCAAATCAGCAGCAGCAGCGAAACCGCTACCTGAGAGATGACCAGCAGATTACGCGCGCTGAAACGCGACCGCCTTCCGGCCCCGCCTCTTCGGTCATCCTTCAACATCGGGACGAGTTCGACTTTCGTGGCATGCCACGCCGGCGCCAGGCCGAACACCAAACCTGCCAACGTAGAGACCGCCAGCGTGAAGCCAAGCGCGCCGGAATCCAGCGTCACATTGAATTCAATCGGAACAGGCGTTGGCGGACGGAATGAGCGCAACAGAGAAGTAACCCAGAACGCAAGCAGACAACCGGCGGCTCCGCCCGCGAGCGCGAGCATGACGCTCTCCGTGAGTAGCTGGCGAATCAAACGTCGGCGGCTCGCGCCGAGCGCCAGCCGAATCGCCACTTCCTGGCGGCGCAACACGGCGCGCGACAACAACAGATTTGCGGCGTTGGCGCAAACAAGCAGCAAGACCAGTCCGGAAATTACGGTAACTAGGGCTATGAACCCCCGAATGACACGCGCAAAAACCTCAGGAAGGGAGCTCATCGGATAAACCTTGGCGCCTTCGAGATCACGATTCACGTCGGGATAAGTTTCCGCCAGCCGTTTGCTTATCAGGCTAACCTCCGCCTGGGCCTGAGCCTGACTGATCCCTGGTTTCAATCGGCCAAATAGGCTCACTTCCGCTCCCTTGGCGCGATCATTGAAGAAATCCGCTCCCGACTGGACCTGCGGCAACATTGTTATCGGCGCCCAGATTTCAGGCGCGATCCCGACAGGCCACGTCCCTCGAAACCCTTCGGGCATGACTCCGGCTATAGTGAACTGGAGCCCATTCAGCATGATTGTCTGGCCTACCAATCGGGCGTCGGCCCCGAAGCGCCGCCGCCAGTATCCGTGACCCATTACGACAATCGGATGCTGGCCTGACGCGTCGGCCGTCTCCGTCCCAAATGTCCGTCCGACGGCCGCGGGAATCCCTAAGGCCGGAAAGAAATTGCCCGTCACAAATTCGCAGTGAACTCTTTCCGTAGCTTCTCCCTGCCCCAGGTTGAGCTGGCCCTCGCTATGCGCGGCCAGCATGGAGAACGCTGGGGTTCCTTCCGCGATATCACGATAGTTCGGGTAAGAGAAGAAGTTGCCACCCTCGCGCTTGAGAATGCGCAACAGTTGTTCAGGCTGCGCCGCCATCGGAGGGCGCAGCAGAACGGAATTGACAAAACTGAAAATCGCAGTGTTCGCGCCGATGCCGAGCGCCAACGTCAGTATGGCCATCAATGTGAAGCCGGGCTGCTTCAATAACATTCGCGCGCCGTAACGCGCGTCCTGCCGGATTGTCTCCAATGCTCCGAATCCCCACATTGCGCGCGTGGCCTCTTTGATCAATCCGACGTTGCCGAATTCTCGCCGCGCCGCCGTCTCGGCCTCCTTCGCGCTCTCGCCGCGCTCCACGCGATCGCGGATCGCCATTCTCAGATGGCTTTGGATCTCTTCTTCTAGTTCTTCTTCGCGTCTTCGTCGTCGCCACAGTGGGAACTTCATGCCTCGCTCTCCTTCCCCGCCGGGTTCAGGATGCCCTCGACGGCTTCCGTGAGTCGTTCCCATCGCGAACGTTCAGCGGCCAGATGCTTCTTTCCCGCGGCGGTCAGGCGATAGACTTTGACCCGTTGATTGTTCTCGGAGACCTTCCACTCTGAGTTGATCCACTTTTGCCGCTCCAGCCGGTGCAGCGCCGGATAGAGCGAGCCGGTGTCTACTTGTAACGTCTCGTTGGAATTGGTTCGGATCGCCTGGCTGATGCCGTAGCCGTGCTGTGGCCCCCATTGCAGCGTCTGCAGGATGAGCATGTCGAGCGTACCCTGCAGCAACTCGATCCGATTTTGGTATCGCGCTTTCATCAGCGGCTCCCTCCTTGAAGTTAAGGCTGTAGGCAGCCTACACCAATGGTCGTAGAATGTCTACAGCCTTTTGACTCATGGAGCGTCAGCCGGTTTTTTTTGGCTTTTTGGATAATGACCCCGGGAAAGCGCGCGGACTGAGCGAAGGGCGAATTGATAGAAACAGGACCTGGGTACGCGCCGCTTCCAGCGCGCAGTCTCGGCCGAAGGCGCCTTTATATGAACCAGACCTGGTACGCATCGCTACTAGCGCAGGGGCGATTGATTCCAATCAATAGGTCTTCCGCCGAGACTGCGCGCTGGAAGCGGCGCGTACCCTGGATTCAAGGCAGAATCGCGATGATCCGCACAGGACCGCCCGTCCCGCCTTTGATCTTCATCGGCAACGCGACGAGCGTCGCGCCTTTCGCGGGCAGGAGATCGAGTTTTGCGATGTTTTCCAGACCGTAGATGTTCGCGCCATTCAAAATCTGGTGCGCGATGAAATCTTTCGACGGGCCGTAATCCATGCTCGCCGTATCAATGCCCAGGCCGTCGATCTTTCTCTGCTTCGCCAGAAACTCGGCCGCCTCGCGCGAAACGCCGGGGAAGTGCAGATTGGCTGTATCGCCGGGCGCGTCCGTGCCCAAATATCGCTTCTTGTCCGGCCAGAATTTTCCCCATCCCGACCGGACGAGCGCGATAGAATTGTCGGGTATCTGCCCATTCGCCTTCTCCCATTTAGCGATGTCGTCAACGGTCAGACGATAATCAGCGTTCTTCGCTGCGGCCTCGGAAATATCTATCACGACGGCCATCCCGACGAGACGCGAAATCGGAATCTCGTTGGCGGCCAACCTGCCCTCGCCGAAATGAATAGGCGCGTCCAGGTGCGTGCCGCCATGTTCGCTCGCGGCGTATCTGGCCGCCGTGTACCAGTAACCGCCCGCAGACCGCCCCCACGACTCCTTCTCCCATTGAAATGGTTTCGCCGTCGGCCAATAAACGGTCTTTTCGTCGAAGTCGTAGGTCAGATCGACGATCTTCGATTCGTCAATCCTGCTCTGTTCATTGATCGCCGGCGGACCGACGGCGGTCTGATTCGAATTTTTTTCGGGGGCATGCGAAGTGCGGTTAAGGGCGAAGAGCGCGATGACGCCGACGAATAGCGACGCGACAATCGCCAGAAACAATTTATGCATAATCCTCTCCTCGATTGCGGATTGCGGATTGCGGATTGCGGATTGCGGATTGAAGAAAGGTTCAATCGCAACTTCGCAAACTGCGATTCCAGACGGCGGATTCGAAATCAAAAATCCGCAATCCGCAATCCGCAATCCGCAATACTATGGCCTGGCCACGCCGCGATACATCTCCGCCAGAATCCGTGGCGCGCTCGGCAATAAGAACCGGTCGAGCGTCGTGATTTCAAAACCGGCGTTTTCGACCAGCGCGTCGATCTTGCGGTTCATATTGCATCCCGCGCCGATGATCTTCTGAATCGGATTGAATCGGTCTTGCCGCCGCGCGACCTTCGGATCATCGCTGCGCCCATGTTCGAAGAAGACGAACCGGCCTTCGGGTTTCAGCGCGCGGCGAACTTCGGAAAGAGCCGCGGCGGTGTCAGGGATCGAACACAAAGTCAGCGTGGTCACTACCGTATCGAAGGCGTGATCTTCGAACGGCAATCGCCCTTGCGCGTCGAGCCGCATCCTCGTCACGGGTATACGGCAGGCAGCGATGCGTTTTTCGACTCGATCCTCCAGCATACTCTCCGGATCGATCGCGGTCAGCCTTGTCACCGCTTGAGGGTAGTAAGGTAGATTCAACCCTGTGCCGAAGCCGATTTCAAGCGTCTCGCCACGCGCGGGCTCCAACGCGCGGCGGCGGTATTCGCCGAATTCAGGAGCGCCTACGCTCCAATCGAGAACACGCGGGAAGATATATTTCGCGTAAAAACCCATCTACCTTCAGTCCTTATCTTCGGGCCTGATCGGCTGCGGATTAAGCCTCGTCGGAAGAGGGCCTTGATATCCCTGAATGAGCGCGGCCGTTCGATTAACTTGTTCATTGCCGGCGAGGATCTCAAAATTAATCGCAAACTTGCGCGACTCATTAGGTTTCAGCTTCGGCACGCGACCGGCCTGGCGCTCTATGCTGCGGTTGGCGGGAAAGCCAGTGCCCGGCTCCAACCCGGTCACGTAACCTTCTTCAATCGCCGTCGTGTTCTTCCACAAAGTGAAATAGGGCAATTGATCGACCATGTAAGACAAGCTCACGCCCTTGTCGCCGGCGGCGTTCCGCAGCATCACTGTGGCGCGATTGTTCTCATCGGCGTATGGGATCACGCCGTAAACCTGTTCGATGAAACCTTTCGTCGGCGCGACGTATTCGGCGAATTGATTCAAACTCTTAGCGGCGTGCGCGTTGAAGGGCCTGACCTCTTTGGCCGCGGCCACGAAGCGCGATCCGGCCTCGAGCAGCGGCGGGCCGTAATTCGAGTGATAGATGATCTGGAACTCCTGGTCGTACGCGCCATAATTCTTGACCTCGTCTTCGACGCGGAAAGCGTTCGATCCTGGCTCGGTCGAAATCTCGCTCCACAATTCAAGCTTCGGCCCGTAAAACATCCTCTCGTCCACGCGGCCACGTACCCGAATCCGATGCGGCGCCGAGCGGTCAATCACGACCTCGACTTCGGAAGCCGGAATGTTTCCGACCTTGCCGTGCAGCGTCAAATCCATCTCGGCCTCATCGCCAGTGTTGTTGATGAACTTGTCTTTGCCCGGATGTCCCGCCCATTCCAGTCCGCAACGAACCATCCATTCGTTGAACCCTTCGAGCCAGCCCAGGCCGCCGCGGCTCTGCAGATTGATGAACTGCGGATGCACAATCTCTTTGACCGGCGAATCCCAACCTAGACGGATATCGCCCATCTCGACCCTCGCCACGCTCATCCCGCGCGTCGGAATCACGATAAAACTCAGGCGTCCGTTATTGACGACGATCACGTCGACGCCTTCCTGCTTGCCCCCGCGCAGCGTATATTTCTGAACTGACCAGGGAGCGGCCGATTTGAAGTCGAAATCACGATGCGTGACCTGCCAAGTGTCGAGATGAATGTTGCGCGACACACTGGTTAAAATTTGACGAAATGGGTCATCGGGCGAGGCGCCAACAAAAGTCGCGGAGAACATGACGAGACAGATCAGCCTTAACACGTCGCTCGCTCCTTGGGGTAGTTTGTTGTGTTGCCTGTTTAATAGTCTGACAATCGCCGCGCTTGATTTAGCACACCAGTTTTTCAGAAGCAAATTTATTGCGATTTGGCGCGCATTCATGATTGATTGAATGGCTGTTTATTCTTGAGCGTCGCGGTTGTGTCTTCGGTGACGCTGAAAGGCTTAGCTATTTCAGCTTCTTTAATGCGGTTTGTGGTGGGTTCGACATTCGTCGCGGAAACGGCGGCTGGATTCAGCGCCGGTTGAGGGTAGGAGGAAACCTTTTTTTCAGGCGTAACCTCTTTGTCGAAAAAGGTTCGCATAAATATCGACGCCAGTCGCGTCCACAGAAGGCTGACGACCAGGGAGGCGCTGATCGCGAAAAGCAACCCCGGAGTCGCGCCAATCGCCATACCGGCGACTACTCCGACGAGGGATCCCAGAAATATAAAGGTCGCGCCGAGAGTCAATCCCCGCTGGCGAGGCGACAGTTGCGAAAACAGAATCATCGCGCTGAATAACAGTCCAAGCACAAACAGGAGAACGGCAATTTCAGTGTCTTTGAAGCCGTGCGTGGCCATTGACGCCAGGATGGACTTGAGCGCGCCTATGAGCATCAGGCCCGCGCCGAGATTGATGTCCCGCTGGCGCAGCGGATAAAACTTCTTTTCCTCTTCGACGTCATTCTTTGACGTTTCTGTCGCGATAAATTCTTTCATCGAGCCGACAGGAAAACGGCAGTGAGTGCAGAATCGAACGCGATCAGAAGCGATTTCAGCGCCGCATTGTGGGCAGAACATCTCGGCCTCCAGGAAATTAAACGCTTAAAAAGTCTCGCCAGATGACGACGTTCACAACGCCATTTATATAAGTGTTCAGGACTGTGATAACAGACTACTGGCTACTGATGACTGACCGCTGGTTCAAAATAAGCGCAAGCGATTGGAGCCGAGCGCTGTTTTATTTTTTCATCAGTCGTCAGTTGTCAGATGTCAGATGTCAGGAACTTCTTTTCTAAACACTCAAGCGATAACCGCTATAAGATAACGAGCGGGCGAGAGAAAAGTTCAACGCCCTCGCGGGCTAAGGATGGTATGCGCGTTCGAGATTTGCCTTGATCTCCTCGAGCGTGAACCAGGCGGGTTTAAATCGCTGCTTCGAGTATAACTCGGCCTGATCGAAGTAATGCTTCGATTGCGGGTCGGCGCTCTGTCCAAATTGGAGCAGCGACATGGCGCGCGGCGTCGGGCCGAATTCAACCACGCTGACGAACGAATGGCCGGCGACGCCGTAGCGCCGCTTCTGGCCCCTGGCCACGGGCGCATAGAAATTGAAGACGATGCCGATGGGATCGCCTGGACCGCCCGCCACAGGGAGGCTCGGTTTGTCGTCGCTGAATGGCTCCTGATTGCCGCTGGTGTGTACGCGCTGAATGCGGCTGATCTCGCCCCACGCGACCTTCCAAGTTCCCCAACTTCTGGCTAAATCGCCCAACACGTATTCGAGAACGGCGATTTTCGGATAAGGATTGTCTTTGGTCATCGCCTGCGCTTGAGGCTGGAGCGAAGTGTAGAGCCAGAGCGTGAAAACGGTCATCGGGACGGAATCGATCGCGCTGACGCCGTTCCACGATTTCAATGCGGCGACTGCCTCGGCCGTTTTTTCGGCGCGCGCCGCGTCCTGGGTTTTCAGTTTCTCCCACTCGGCGACGAGCGGAGGGATTTGCGTTTCGGCTTCGATCACGCGCGTGTCGAACGCGGCTCTGGCCCAATCGTCGAAGGAGAATTTGTCCTTTTCACCCAGCAGCCGGCGCGAAATGCGCGAACGCGCGTTGTCTTTTTCGCCGATCATGTACCTGGGGAATTTCGAGGCGTCAGGATTGCCTTTGCCTTCTTCGGTTGCGAGGAACGGCGTGGCGTTGCAATTCTGCGCCCAGCCCGACGGCGGATTGAAGATCTGCGGCAGTTCGTCAATCGTGTGGTAGCCCTGCCATTCGGCGCCCGGATCGCTGCCGTCGACCGGTTTCAGCCAATCGTATTTCTGATCTCGTTTGGGAACAGCGCCGTTGTAGAAATACCAGATATTGCCTTCGCGGTCGGCGTACATCGTGTTGAACATCGGTACGTCTAGGCGCGCCATCGCCTGGCGAAACTCCTTAAAGTTTCGAGCCTTGCCCATCAAGTAGCGCTCTTCGATTACGCCAGAGCTTTCAAACTTCGCCATTCGCACGGTCAGCGGATTGCCGTCGCGCACCGCGACAACTGGGCCGTGATGCGTTTTGCGGAATTTGAAAGTCCGCGTCTCGACGCCCTTATCGGTTTTGATTTTGATCGTGTCCGTCCATTCGGTCGCCGCGCGGTAGCCATTGCCGTATTTGTAATTCAACGGATTCTTCGGATCGTCGAACTTTTCGATCCAGAGATCAATGATATCCGGATTGTTTACCGTGTGGCTCCAGCCGAGGTTGTCGTTGTGACCGAGCGAAGGGAACGGCGATCCGGGAAAGGTCGCGCCGGACATATTCCATCCGCTGTCGCTGTGGACGTGACCTTCGATCCATTGGCCAGGGCCGAAGAACGGTTGATGCGGATTGATGAAGAGCATGGCATGTCCCGACGCGCTCTTAGCCGGGGTGATCGCCCACATGTTCGACCCGACCTGGCCCGCGCCCCAAGCCTCTTCCGCTTTGTCATCGATGGCGCCGCCTGGCTGAACGACGGGGCGACTGGGGGACGGGGCGACTGGGCGATCAGAAGATACTCGATCCATCCCGCCGTCTCTCAGTCCCTGCGTCGCCGCTTCGCCCTGTCGCCTTGTCGCCCCGTCGCCCTGTCCCTCCGCACGGACTTCCTGTACGGCGGACCGAATCTCGGCGTCGCGGACGCCTGACTGGCGATATATAAAGAGTTGATACTGAGCGAATCGCCCGAAGGCCAGCAAGTGCCAGGGCTCGAATTTTGTGATGAGCCGCGGCTTGACCTGCGGATTCTTTTCGAGGAAGTAGTTCAGCCCGTCAGCAGTCGCCTGGCAGATATCCTTCATCTGCGGGCTCAACTTCGCGTATTCGGCCTGCGAAATCTTCACAATTTCGAGCGCGCGATTAGTCAGATCGGCGTTGAGCGACTGTTCGCCGTAAACCTCCGACGCGCGGCCCAGGGCCTGAATGTAGCTGTCTTCGATCTGCCAGAAGTTGTCTTCGGCCTGGGCATAAATGAAACCGAAGATGACGCTCGCGTCGGTCGGGCCGTAAACGTGCGGCGCGCCCCACTTGTCGCGGTAAATGGTGACCGACCCGGCTATTTTTTCGAGAGCGGTATTTTGCGCGGATGCGGAACGCGAAAGCGGGGCTTGCGTCAGAAGCGTGACAAGTAATACGGCGAAAGCCGCCACGCGGATCAAGGCGCTTTTTTTCATCTTTCTGATCCTCCGATTTGTTGGAAACGCTCAGCCTCGGTACTGTTAGTGAGTCTAGAAATCGTGAGCGAGAAGAATTTTCATTTGTGATTTGAGATTTGACATTTGTCATTGCCCGGAAACATTCCAAATCAAGATTGGGGATTGAATCGGGATCGCCGCCGGCAATGACCAATATCAAATGGAAAATGAAATATGGAACCATTCCTTCTTTTCGTGATCTACTGGGGGAATCAGGCGGCGGCGCTCTTCTCTTTTTCGTCCAGTTTGCCGATCAAACCGTTCCACGGCGGGACGACCAGCGTCACATTACCTGAAGCCCTCAACTGGCAGGCCAACCTGATCGGCGAGTCTTTATCGCCGGTGAAGCCTTCGTAGCCGAAATAACGCCAGCGGTCGATCTCGCGCTGGTTCGGCGGCGAAATCTTGTCGGTGTCCGAGAGCACGCCGACCCAGCAAGTGCCGCAAGAGGCCGAACGACATTCGACAGGAATCGGCCCTTCACCCTGCATGGCGCGCGAATCCTGAGCGGTGTGATCGCCTTTGTAGTTGCGGCCAGCCATCGTCACATCCTGTTGGTTGAGGATTTTGAAGGAACAACCGGGAGTCTGCTCGCAGAAGTTGACAGTAAACGTTTTGTTGACCGACCGGAAGATTCCCATCAATCCCTGTTTGTCGTCCTTCGCCCGCTCTTCGACGATCTTTTCAGCCGATTTATTCCAGCCCTTACCGTACTTGCCGGGCGCGGCCGGTTGTCTGAACAGATCCAATCCCACCTGCTGCAGCGAACCGAACGCGACTGCGACGATTCCCACTAGCAATGATTCGGGCGCTTTGACGTTCTCAGCTACATTTCGCGCGACCTCGCGGATTTGATCGGCGAGAGGCGGCGTCGATCTGGCGGCCATGGCGTATCCGGCGACCGATCGCTTTACTTCGGGCCAGTAACGGTGGCCATAGATAAATTCCGCCGACGAATCGATCTGGTCAGCCAAACTGTGCTTGCCTTTCAGAAGCAGTCTTTTCGCAGTCTCTGCGGGATCGAGCGAATTAGTGAGCGCCTGGTGAAGTTTGACAGGGAAAAACGCGAACCAGATACGCGTGGCGCGTTGATCGACAGGATGAATCGCCGGTTGTAATTCATCGACGACCTTTTTCCAGGCCGCGTCGTCGAGTTGATACAGCAAAGATAAAAAAGCGTTCTGAGCTTCTGACATTGATTTACTTCCTCGCTATGAGATTGTGAACGGAGCTTTGAGAGTGGTCCGAATTAGCAAAGATACCGGTAACATTCTCCATTTTCAATAGGGTCTCAACGCCTGAAACCACGCGACCGCTCCCGCGATCAAGAGCAGAGCGGCGATGACCACGCGCGCCGCGCTGCGCCTGTCCCACAACGCCGCCGCGATGGCGAAGGGCCAGAAGAGCGCGAACTCCCATCGGATGACTCGTAATCCGCGGGCCGTCATCAATCCGGCGGCGGACATCGGCGAAACGGGAATCGGACGCCACGGCAGGAAATATCGCGCGTTGTCGAACGGCGCAAAGAAGGCCACGCCCAACCCCCCGTCCGTCATCGCGTCGAAAAGCCCGTGCGACGCCGTGATCGACACGAAGAAGATCGCGAGCTTCATGAAGGAATGACCCCACTTTCCGCGAACGGCCAGAACCGCCGCCCCCATTCCGATCAGCGCGGCGAAGAACAATGAATGGGTGAACCCTCGATGCCCGAATGGGCTCCCGTAAGGAATCCAGGGAGCCAACAGCGCGTCGGCGTCCGGCAGGATCGGAAGCAGGATCGACGCGATCAGGAGCCGTCGATCGGAGGCCGCGCCGAAGGCGGATTTCATCGCCGTGAATCCTATCGCCCCATGCGTGAAAATGGTTGGCATAATGATTGAATCAGAGTACAAATGAAAATCAACCACGAAGAAACGAAGAGAACGAAGAAAGAGCCAGAAAATTCTTTGTTCTCTTCGTTTCTTCGTGGTTGATTTTCAAAGGAGCTAAACATGTTTAAGAAGACCACTCCATTCGGCGATCTGGAAGTATTCGACGCTCACACGCATTTCTTCTCCCATAAATTTTTCGAGACGCTCACGGGGCAATCCCCGCAATTTGGCAAAGAGCCGAACGCCATCGAGCGCGCCGGCGCCCTGACCGGTTGGACAATGCCGCCGCGCGACCCGGCGGAGTTGGCGGCGGTCTGGGTGTCGGAATTAGACCGTCACGGCGTCTCCGGCGCTTTGATGATCGCCAGCGTCCCGGCCGATGAAGAGTCTGTCGCCGCGGCGGTGGCCGCTTTCCCGGATCGAATCGCGGGCGCGTTCATGTTCGATCCGACGAAACCTGACGCCGAATCGCGGGCGCGCCGCGCATTCGACGACCTGGGTTTGCGAGTCGTCTGTCTGTTTCCGGCGATGCATCATTACTCGATGGCGGAAAACGAAGGCGCCCGCGCCGTGGCCGCGCTCGCGAGCGAGAGGCCCGGAACCGCCGTCTTCGTTCATTGCGGCGCGCTTTCGGTGGGCGCGCGCAAGAAGCTCGGACTGCCAAGCCTCTTCGATATGCGCAGATCGAACCCGCTGGAAATCTACAGGCTCGCGGCGGAGTTCTCAAAAACGAAATTCATCATTCCGCATTTCGGCGCCGGAATGTTCCGCGAAACAATGATGCTGGCCGATCTCTGCCCGAACGTTTACGTTGACACGTCAAGCGCGAACAAGTGGATGAGATACGAAGCGGCGCCGCCAGCGCAATTTGACCTGTCAACCGTCTTCAAACGCGCGCTTGACGTGGTCGGGAGCGAGCGACTGCTCTTCGGCACGGATTCGTCTTTCTTTCCGCGCGGATGGGTCGCAAGCGTTTTTGACGCGCAGATCGACGCTTTGAGCCAGACCGGCGTGAACAAAGAACAAGCGCGGGCGATCTTCGGGGGCTCCCTCAGACGCCTGCTCAATTTGACTTAAGCGCCGCCCTGATTGTCGAAGATCGAGGGTAGAGGATCGAAGATCGAAGATCGAAGATCGCATCATCGCATATGAGGCGATCCTCTACCCTCGATCTTCAATCCTCGATCCTCGATCCTCGATCCTCTTGGCGCTACATCACTGTTTGCTGAATGAATAGAGGCGCGCGGGGCGGTGCGCCACGTCCGAGCGGGTTTCGTTGAGTTCGATGATCTGGCCCTGCGCCATGATCTTTTTGCGAAAATTGCGCTTGTCCACCGGGCGCTGCAGTATGATCTCGTAAACGCGCTGCAATTCCGAGAGCGTGAATTTCTTCGGCAGCAATTCGTATCCGACGGTCGTCCACTCGATCTTGTTTCTCAGCCTCCAGACAGCGTAATCGAGGATCTTCGCGTGATCGAAAGCCAGCTTCGGCGCGTCAAAGACTGAGTGCCACTGCGCTTCAGCGGCGTCAGAGGCCGCGACGATCCGCTGGCGTTCGGCGTCGACGAGCGCGAAATAAGAGACGCTGATCACCCTCCCGCGCGGATCGCGCTTCGGCTCTCCGAACGTGTAGAGCTGTTCCAGGTAGACATTCGTCACGCCGACTTCCTCTTGCAATTCGCGGGCGGCTGCCCGTTCCAGCGATTCGTCGATCTCAACGAAGCCGCCGGGCAATGCCCATCGCCCTTTGAACGGCTCTTGCCCGCGCCTGATCAGCAGAACCTTCAGGTCATCTTCAGCGATAGTGAAGATCACCAGATCGACGGTGACTGATGGTTGCGGGTAATCGCTGAGTTTGCTCATTCGCCAGACCCCCTCCTTACCAAATCTCGATTCCTGAATCTCAAATGAGCCTCTTCAATACTTCATCAGTCGTCGTGAATTCAACTCCGGCGGCGCGCATTTCGTCGATTGTGCGCGAAATCGTCTCATCGGTGACGCCTCGAATCGCGTCTTCGACGAGTAGAACGTGTGCGCCCGCTTCGGCCAGTCCGAGCGCGCAGGCCCGCACGCAGTAATCGGTGGCGACGCCGAAGACGGCGCACGATTCGCCTTTGAAATCGCCCCTCCGCCGCAATCCCTCCAGCCACTGGTTGGAGAAAAGATCGAAGACTTTCTTTTTGACCACGTAATGCGTGGCGGGCCGGATTTGCGCCCGCGGGTCGGCTGCGGCGTCAACCGCAATCTCCAGGCGCGGCAGCGCCGGCAGGTCGGGGAAGACGCGTTCGGCGCCCGGCGCGCCATCGATGCAATGCGGCGGAAATACCTCGAATTCCGGATCGTCAGGCTCGTGCGCGCAGCGCGAGGAGACGGTTGTTACATTGTGGTCCCCTGCGGCGCGCAGCAGCCGCTCGACGTTCGGACGTATCACCTCGGCGTCGGGCACGTAGAGCGCGCCCATGGATTCCATGAAATCCCGTTGAGTGTCAACGTCGAAGAAAATCATCTTTACTTCACCTCGTTTTCAGATCGGCGCCGCGAGCGGGCCTCATATGGAGCCGTCCGCTCATTACTTCTCGCGGCCTCGATCAGCGAACTGCTTGAACGTATCGTAATCGTCGGGCGTGAAGAGGACGAAAACCACTAGATCAATGGAGCTGTCGGCATGTTCAGCGCCGTAATCATGCGCCGCTGTGATCATCGCCTCCGCGCATCTGTCCACGGGGAAACGCGCCACGCCCGTCGCTAGCGCGGGAAAAGCGATTGATTTCAACCGCAACTCTTCGGCCCGGCGCAGACTGGCCATCGTCGCGCTGCGAATGATCTCGGCGCTCGACCCCGTGCCCGAGTCTTTGGGAACCATGCGATCTTCGGCCCGATAACCCATCGCCGCCGCGTGAATGACGTATTTATTCGGCAGCGCCCCTGCCGTTGTGACGGCCGCCTCGCCCAGGGGGATCGGGGCCTGACGCCTGCCATCTTCGTCAATGATTGCGCCGCCTCTGCGCATAATCGCGCCCGCGACCCCAGAGCCCAGCGCGAGGTCGGTGTTCGCCGCATTGACGATCGCGTCAATGTCGTGTTGATCAGTGATGTCTCCCCGCCTGATTTCGATTCTCATAATTCAATCCCCTGAGAAGAGTTTTAGCCGCGAATGAACACGACTAAACATGAATCTGTTCTTGATCTCCTGATTCATTTGCTCCCCGCCATCCATTCGTGAAGATCCGCGTTCATTCGTGGCTGATATTCTTGTCCTTAAACAAAACATTTCTGTTTTTCAAACTCCCTCTGCAATGCCATCCTGCTTTGCTCCAGCCTGTCACTATAACGGACCGGGTACGTTTGCGCCTCGACCAGTCTCTTGTACGACTCAGGCAAACTGGCGAGTTGCCGCCGCGCCCGTTCCTGCGCTTCTCGCAGGTCGTGGAGGGACGCGACGATCTCGCCCTCGCGCATCACGAGCGCGAGCAACGGCGCGCCCGGCAAATCGGTCTCATCCGCCCTGGCGATGACGTCGCCGGCGAACGAGCCGTCGCCCGCGGTCGCGCGCCAGACCTGTTTGCGATACGGATAGGTCGCCTTGTCGCGACTCAGCTTCATCTTCGGCGCCACGCGCCCGTCGAATTCGACTTCGACGAGCTTGTAAACGCCTCCGAGCGCGGGCGCGTCGCGCGAAGTCGAAAGGTCAGTGCCAACGCCGAAAAGGTCGATCGGCGCTCCCGCGGCGATCAAGTCGGCGATCTTGAATTCGTCGAGGTCGCCGCTGGCGAAAATCTTCGTCCGCCGCATTCCGGCTTCGTCCAAGATCGCCCTTACTTGTTTCGATAATTCAAGCAGATCGCCGCTGTCCAATCGCACGCCTCGCAGTTTCGGCCCGAATTCGGTCGCCAATCTAGCCGCGTCGATCGTGTCGTAAGTGTCTAGTAACAGTGTAGAGCCTTCAGGGAAGACCTTGAAGTAGGCGCGGAACGCATCAATCTCGCGATCGAAGGCCATCGTGAATGAATGCGCCGCCGTGCCGTAGACCGGGAGGTCGAACATCCTGCCCGTCTCGACGTTCGACGTGCCGACGCAGCCGCCGATGAAAGCCGCGCGCGCCGCATAGACCGCCGCGCCGAAGCCGTGAGCGCGACGCGCCCCGAATTCGACTATTCCGCGGCCATGCGCCGCCTCGACGATGCGGGCGGCCTTGGTCGCAATCAGGGTCTGAAAGTTGATCGTCGAGAGCAGATAGGTCTCGACGATCTGAGCCTCGATCAGCGGCGCGGTCACCCGCAGCAAAGGCTCGCCCGCGAACGCCACAGTCCCTTCGGGCATCGCCCACACCTCGCCGGTGAAGCGGAAGTCGCGCAAGTAATCGAAGAATTCCGGCGAGACATGATCGAACGCGGGCAGCCCTCGCAGATACTCGATCTCATCAGCCGAAAAACTCAAGTCCCGCAGGTAATCGAGCGCCTGCTCGAGGCCCGCGACGATCAGGTATGAACGCCCTTTGGGAAGTTTGCGCGCGAACAGCTCGAAGCTGGCGCGCTCGTCGCGCCCGTTGGCGTGATAGGCCGCCGCCATTGTTAATTGATAAAGGTCCGTCGCCAGACCTGGAGAACCGAGATTGTCGAGATTCGCTTCCATTCGCCCCCCATTCATTATCGGAGACAATCTTAGTGTACAAAGTACACTAAGTCTACTCGCTGAAGGACGATCTGTCAAACGGCGTTCATCATAAAATAAAGCGCTGGGCGCGCGTCGGCCTGGAAGAATCGAAGCAGACGGGATTTACGGGATTTCTCAGGATTTTGCGCATTAAGTTGAATTCTGAGAAAACCCGTAAATCCTGTCTATAATCGTAGCGGGATGTCGTGACATCGAAATTGCGTTCAGATCGGAGCGCGGCGCCTTGAACTTTCGCCGTCGCGCCGGCGTAAGCTATCATCGCAGAGGTAAAACAGAGGCCAAAGTGGAGGGGTTTCAATGAGTAACAGCATATTCGATCAACTGCGCGACGCGGCGCGCCGCGCCGCGCAAGACCTGGACGAACGATTCGAGTTGAAAAACAAAGTCGAACAAGGGATCGGCACGGCGGGTGATATGGCCAGAAAGGCCGGCGCCACGATCAACGAAGCGGCGGACGCGGCGCGCGAACGGCTCGATAAGTTTGATGAACAGTACAGGGTTAAAGAGAACCTGCGTGATACAGCGGCCAGGGCGGAAGACGCCGCGCGGGAGGTCTTCGGCGCCGCACAAAACTACTACACCCGGGCGGAACAGGCTTACAACCTGAGCGTTAGCGGCGCGCGAGTCGTCGAAGCCGCGATCGGCGGCGTTGAAAAGGCCCGCGTCTGGATCAAAGAGAATCCTGGTAAAACCGCGGTGGTGACGTTTTCGATGATCGCCGGCGTGCGAATTGGATCGGCGATCCCCAATCTCGGCGTGACGATTCTGGGCGCGGGCGCCGCCAACAACTGGTTCTTACACAGCGCGCTCCCTGTGGTCGGCCTCCGCAAATTGACTGAAAAATACAACGACTACCTGAAAGAACAGGAGAGAATGCTGGCGGAAGGCAAGCTCGACGAGGCCGAACGGGGTCGCATAGAGTTCCAGCGCAACATGACCAAATACGTCGGCGCGCCTCTGCTCGGCGCGTTCAGCGTCGCGGCGGGCGTATCGCTCATCGGAGCGGCTTTTTCAGGGGCAACCGTCACTGGGTTTCCAGTCAGCCTGATCCTCGGCGCCAATCCTTTGCTGAATGGAATCTGGTTTTTCGCTAACGGCATGGTCTGCATCAGCGAGGGGTACAAATTCTTTATGATCGCGCTCGCCGACCAGGAAGAGGTCCAACGCGTCGTGCGCGAGATCAAGGGATTGCTGCCGGCCTGATTGAGAGGAGAGCGGGGGAGGGAGAGAGCGGGAGAGCGAGGGATTTTCTTGGCGCGCCAGTTTTCTCTCAATCTTTGCCCTATCTTCGCCCCTTATTCTCCTTGTCTCTAGCGCGCTCGCTCCCCCGCTCCCTCGCTCTCTCCCTCCCCCGCTCCCCATCACGGAGCTAGTCTGGAGATTCGCCACTCGTTGTCGCGCAAGGCATAGAGAATTCTGTCGTGCAAGCGATTCTCACGCCCCTGCCAGAATTCAATCCTTTCGGGTTTTACACGAAAGCCGCCCCAGAATGGCGGGCAGTTGATCGGACGGTCTTTGAATCGCGCCTCGATCGCGTCTACTCTGCGTTCGAGATCCCCTCTGTCGCTGATCTCTTCGCTTTGTGGCGAGGCCCAGGCGCCTATCTGGCTGCCGCGAGGGCGGGTCTGAAAATATTCTTCGGATTCTTCGGGCGCCACTTTCTCCGCCAAGCCTTCGATTCTGACCTGCCGATGAAGCGCGTACCAGTAAAATGTCAGAGCCACCCGAGGATTGATCACCATCTCGCGGCTCTTGTGGCTCTCGTAATTAGTGAAGAAGACGAAACCGCGCTCGTCGCAGCCCTTCAAGAGCACTACGCGCGCGGCCACGCGTCCATCGGGCGTCGCTGTCGAAAGCGTCATGGCTTCGGCGTCGGGTTGCTCGGAGCTCACGGCTTCATCAAACCACCTTTGAAATTGAATGATCGGATCGCCGGCGACCTGGCTTTCATTAAAGGGTAGAGAGGCGTATTCGCGGCGCATCTGCGCTATCTTTCGAGAAATATTTTCCATTAGTTCTGTATCGGTTATACGAAAAAGCGGATGCGGCGGTGTCAAAACCGATTATCAGTCTTGAACCGCCGCATCCGCCTGCTTCCGCATGGTTGTTACTCACATTCAGTAACGATTACCGCGCCCGCCCCGATCACGGTTGAATCCGCCGCCACGCCCGCCTCCTCCACCTCCGCCGAATCCTCGTCCGCCTCCGCGCGGCGCGCGGTTCTCCCTCGGACGGGCTTCGTTAACGGTCAAAGCTCGTCCATCAATCTCGCGGCCATTAAGGGTCGCAATCGCCGCTTCTGCGGCTTCGCGCGAATCCATCTCGACAAAAGCGAATCCGCGTGAACGGCCCGTGTCACGGTCTGTTACCAGATTGGTTGATTCGACGACGCCAATCTGCCTGAACATCTCTTCCACTTCCTGCTCCGAGATACTGAAAGGCAGATTACCGACATACAATCTGACTGACATAGGTTTTCCTCGAACTTTACGAAGCAGGCTGGCAGGCGGAAACGGTCTCCAGCTAACGCTATCGTCACTTAGCAAGCAAACAAGAACGGGCAAACTGACAAGAGACAACTGGCAGAGCTGCTTCAAGGATTATCACTTCCTGCTCTCTAATCACCGATTGCGCAAGCCGAAAACTGCCTGACGGCGCATCACCGTTGATGCTAGCGAGTAGGCGTCGCTGGAAACACCCCCCCCAGGGGATTCAAAAAACGCAAGCCCTAAAACTTCCCGGAAGCTTACGTAACAAGACTCAAGTTGAGAGTGGGGATATTTCCATCGCGCGCATAATACCACAGCCGCCGCGCCGCAGGCCAAAACAAAAAAAAACGTCGCGCATGAGCAAGTGTGCGAAAGTATGGTCAACTTTTTGGTTACTCGGGGTACTGTTTATGTTTCGGACGCTGTTTACAGCAGGTTAAAACCCTCCTGACTGAACCCGACGCGGTCGGCGCCCATCCGTTCGCGCAAGGCTTCAAGCAAAGGCATGTGCGCGTCGCCTCTCAGCCAATCTTCGTACCCGAGCGATTGCAGCAATTGCGGCATCCCGAGTTCGGCGCTTCGTCTCCCGCCCGCGCCGTCGCCGTCAATCAGCGTGTCAACCACGGCTCTAGAGGCGCGCGCCGCGACCAGTTCGGCGAAGATTTCCGGGTCGCACGGCAAGACGGGACTGATCGCGGCCTGCGTCTTCAATCCGGCTCGCGTCAATCGTTCGAGCGTCGTCAGGCGACGTTCGACGGACGGCGACGCGGGAGTTATCCGCCGCCGCACATCATCGCGGTTGGTTTCGATTGTGAAGCTGACTGCGACGCGCGGCCCGAGCCGCACGAGCGCCTCGATGTCGCGTTCGATCAGCGGCGAGCGCGTTTGCACGACCAGAAATCCGAAATCGCCGCTCTCCGCAAACACTTCTAGAATCCCGTGGGTGAGTTTCAGCCGCGCCTCGGCGCCTTGATAAGGGTCGGTCGCCGTGCTCATGAAAATCCGCAATTTTCCGAACGCCCCTTTGCGCTTCGCGGCTTCCAGATCGCGCTTCAATAATTCGGGCGCGTTGATCTTCGCCTTCACCCATTCGCCCCAGGGACGGCCCGCAAACCTCTGCAGCGGCATTGCGCGCACATAGCAATACGGGCATGAGTTCTTGCCGAACGCGCAGCCCTGATAGGCGTTAAGCGAATGCGTGTAAGTGGCCAGGAAGCCGCCCGTCGGGTTGAGGATTGATTTGGCTTGAATCTCTTCGACCATCACAAACATTGATCTTCTTGATCGCGGAAAAGCGCGGTAGTAGTATCGCTCGCGTCGGATTGTAACACCGTCAAATCAATCCTCGAATCAGCGCCGCTCGCGACGCTGATTCATTCGGCAAATAAGAATAAAAAGATGATCAATAAACGGGCAAAGGCCATCCTGGCAATCGTTGTCGCGGTCATAGCCGTGACGGCCGCCGCATTCCAGATCAGCAAGTCCAGAACGTTTCAGTTCTTCGGCGAGATCATTCCGCGCATAAACACGCGGGAGAAGATCGTCGCCCTGACTTTCGATGACGGCCCGACCCCCGGCGTGACCGAGGAGGTTCTTTCGACCCTGAACGAAGAGGGCGTCAAAGCGACGTTCTTTGTCATCGGCTCGGAGCTTGAACGAAATCTCGAAGAGGGTCGAAAAATAGTCGCGGCGGGACACGAGTTGGGCAATCATACTTATTCACACGAACGGATGGTCTTGAAGACTCCGTCATTTATTGAGTCCGAAATCGAGCGCACGGATCAACTGATTCGTCAGGCCGGGTATCAATCGGCGATACATTTCAGGCCCCCGTTCGGCAAGAAGCTGATCCTGCTCCCGTATTATCTGTCCAGGACTTCACGCAAGACGATCATGTGGGATGTCGAACCCGACTCTTATCCCGAAGTAGCCGCTGACTCGAACAAAATCGTCGCGCACGTAATAGAGAAAGTCAGGCCAGGTTCGATCATTCTGCTTCATGTAATGTACAAAAGCCGCGGTGAATCGCTCAAAGCGGTCCGTGGCGTCATCACTGGATTGAAGGGGGAAGGATATTCTTTCAAAACGGTTTCGCAAATGCTGGATACAGTGGGAACGCAGGCATCCTTGCCAGGCTCCGATAAATAGTCCTTGTCTGACATTTTCCTCAGGAGCCTTCATGTTGCGCTGCGACTCCCTGAAACACTGAAAACGCGCTACATAAGTAACGAATAAATTCGTTACTACGTGGCTATTTTCATCGGAGGCCAGTTATGTTCACTCGACGATCATTTCTGAAAGGCGCGGCGATCGGCGCGGCTACCGCGAGTTTCAACGAGAATGGGATGGCGCGCGCGCTCGGCGCCGTGCGCTTCGTTTCGAGGCGCACGGCTGATGACGTGGCCGGAGACGAAGACTTCTGGTTCGAGATTCA
>DASTMP010000024.1:0-62599 GCA_035714085.1 Blastocatellia bacterium | reverse complement strand
TACCATTTACGCTCCTTCCTCACGGCGTTTCCGAACGAAATCCGCCAGCTGGTCCAGTTCGTCTTTCGTCAACACTTTCGCGTCGACCATTCCGGAGACCAATTCCTCAACTGATCCATGGCAGAGCCGGTCGATAATCTGCCGCACTGCGCGTCCGGCGAAGCTCCGCGCGGGCTCCACAGCGCTATAGATGAATGCGCGTCCTTCGACGTCGTGCCGTAAATAGCCTTTTTGTTCCAGCCGGCGCAGCAGCGTCCGTACGCTCGACTCCTTGAGCCTGCGCTTGCGCGACACCGCCATGTGCACAGCTTCCACAGAACACGGTCCGCCGCTCCACACGGCGCCCATAATTTCATTCTCCAGATCTGTGAGTGGCGCCCGGACGCGAGATTTTGTACCTGTACGTTTTGTCATGGTACACCTTGTACCAGTTGCGGCGCTCCCGTGTCAAGCCATCTGACCATGATTCGCTTGGAATGATTCCTCTCTGCGGCTGCCTTTCCCTTCAGGCTTCGAATCCACTGTTGGGGAGCGCCATCAATGCGGATGACGATCAAGTGAAGCAAATAGGCAATGTTTAAGCTATCATGATTGATAGAGGCGAAAAAATGACCACAGCGCTATTCATTATGGGGATTATTGTAGCGCTTGCCTGCGTCGCGTGCAGGTTAAGACTTCTGAGGATTGCCTTGAACCTGGTACCCATCGCGATAGGGGCGGGCTCCGCCGCCTACCTTATTCTCATTGGGCGCCCTACTTGGGCGGTTATTGCAATGCTCGTAAGTCTATATGCAACCTGTCCATGGTGGGAGTTTTTGGATGAGGCGGTTTGGATGAAAATGGGTGTCTGTCGCGGCGTTTAACTTGCCATTTGCGCCATGCGACCCGTAATTGCGCTTCGATGACTGACGCCAGGTCTGTCTACAGCTTTTGAGCTTCGTTACATCGGCTAGCAGGGTCATCTGTAGCGATCGATTACGGCCTTTTGACCGGACTTCGTTCACTTTGCGTTTTGAAAAGTGACATATGCAAAATCTGAAACTACGCCATAGCCCGTCGCCCCCGATCCGGCACTGTCGGTGAATTGGCGCTAAACGTCGAGACTTGCCTCCCTGCGCCATTTTTTCAATCGTACTCCTCGTGAAATACGGTGTTGAACCCCTGCGGATGTCGGCCATGCGCAGTTTCTGGCTTAGCTATTGCTTACATTAGCGTCGAGTCCGCGCAGGCGTCGGCCGGTAGCCTGCGTGGCAGGTCCTAAGGAGGAATTCAATGACCGATCCCGAGAGAATCAAAAACATCGAGGAACAAATCACCCTAGAGGGGTTGTTGCCAGGCGTGAACCTGGGTTGTTTGCCGCCGGAAGAGTCGGCAAAGCTCAAGCGCGCCGCGCTCGACCTATACAGGCTCAGCCACGCCCGCGGTTTCAAGTCCGGCGCCGATCACGCCATTAAGGAGATCGCCAAATTCATACAACCGGGACAAAACGCTTCACAGATTCAATGGCTGAAGCGCTGGCTCTCGGCGCGGATGCGCGAATACTGGAAGGAATTCAAAAAATCGCTGCGCTCGATCCGCCAGACAGTAAACAGAAGCCCACGGCCGCGCCGCTTTCCGACTGAAGCTTTGAGCGGCAATTGGGCGATCCGCCGCTGACGACGCCGAAGATAGTATCGACAACGAGAATTCGGCGCGATTGTTTCGCTGAAAACAGTGGGCGAGAAGAACAATCCTCGCCTTTGGTATGGAGTAGTTGCCCCAGGTCTCAATGAGCAGGACAGATGATCGAGAGAACTTGGCGGCGGCTTGCCATCTGTGTAACTGGCGCCTGTGTAACGAATGGATAGGTGATCCCCTTTTTGCTGATAGAGAGGCAGTGAAAATGTATTTGATGAAGCAGTAGGAAAAGTTGGAGCGCCCCAGGTAGAACAAATTTTATCGTGTAGCCAGCGCCAAAGCCGGGTCAATCGCCCGGCTTTTGCTTTGCCACATGCTCGCGCGGCCGTATCCTTGCGAATGCCTTGCGCAGATACCCGAGCCAGCCCGGTGTATCGTGGCAGCGTGTTGCGTGGGTTTCGATTGGCGCGGAGATGGACCTCCATCGCATTGCCATCCGCGCGGACTTATAGAATAATCCGTTGCCTTCCGTCGGAGCAGCGACCTGAAGAAGCAGGCATGCGCTGCCAGGAATAGGGATCCTTCACACCCTGACGTTGGGAAGAGTAATCGGGAGGGCTACAGAGTTGCCAAAGCTAGACGCTCCGCTGTAGTATTCGACCCCCACAATTGAAGGGACGAAATCTCTCTGATCTACACCCCGTTTTCGTGGCTGGTCTCTTCCGTCAGCTCACTTATTTCGTCTTCTCTTAAAACACGAAACCACAGGTCGACGTATGCCTCCGCAGCCCGTTCAACATTGGCTATTATCGATCCATTATTGTTGTAGAGGCGTGGAAAAATGAGGAGGCGAAAATGAGCAAAAAACAGACCGCGCCATCTGGTGAGCGCGAGTCACAACTGGGAACTGGCGCGCCGGCGGACGAGGCTGACGAGCGCGCAAAGGCGATGGGGAAGAAAAATCGCCGACAGGCGCGCGCCGAGTCCGGCGCGCCGGCGGAGCGCGCCGAAGGTCAAGAGGGCAATAACGACCTGGTTGCGGTGGTCGGCGTCGGGGCCTCCGCCGGCGGCCTCGAGGCGTTCAGGCAATTGCTCAAGCGTTTGCCGGACGACACCGGCATGGCCATCGTGCTGATCACGCACCTGGACCCGAGGCACGAGAGCATTTTGCCCGAGCTGCTGGCAAAAGCCACTTCGCTGCCGGTGAGCGAGGCCGAGGACGGGACGCGCGTCGCGCCCAATCACGTCTACGTTATGCCGCGCAACACGACCATGGCGATCGAAGGCGGCGCGCTGCGATTGTGGCCCCGCGATAAAGGGCGCGGTCAGCATCGTCCGATAGACGCTTTCCTGCGGACATTGGCGGAAGATCAGAACGCCCGCGCCATCGGCGTCATCCTTTCAGGCACGGCCACCGACGGCACGTTGGGGCTGGAGGCGGTCAAGGCCGAAGGTGGGATTACATTCGCGCAGGCGCCGAAATCCGCCCAGTACGACAGTATGCCGCGTAGCGCCATCGCCGCCGGGTGTGTGGACTTCGTGCTCACCCCCGAAGAGATCGCCCTGGAACTCGCGCGCATCAGCCACCATCCTTACGTCACCCCCGCCGCGATCGCCGAACCCGGCGAACCCGGCGCGGAAGAGGCGGCGCAACCCGCGGTCAAGAACGGCTTCAACAAAATTCTGGCGCTGCTGCGGCGGATGATGGGCGTTGACTTCACTCTGTACAAAGCCAACACGCTGCGCCGCCGCATCAGGCGCCGCATGATCCTTAACAAGCTGGACGGGTTGAAGGAGTACGCGGAGTATCTGCGCAATAACCCGGAGGAAGTGGAGAACCTGTATCAGGACATCTTGATCAACGTGACCAGTTTCTTCCGCGACCCGGAAGCCTTCGAAGCCTTGAAGGAGAAAATCTTTCCCCGGATCGTCGAGCATTGCGCGCCGGACGAGCCGGTGAGAATCTGGGTGGTCGGCTGTTCGACAGGCGAGGAAGCCTACTCCATCGCCATGGCTTTCTTGGAATTCACAGGCGAACGCGCCAAACACATCCCCGTCCAGATTTTTGCCACCGATCTCAACGAAAGGAGCATCGAGAGAGCGCGCTCCGGCTTCTACTCGAAGAACATCGTGGAGGACGTCTCGCCAGAGCGATTGCGCCGCTTCTTCACTGAGGCGGAGGGAGGCTACCGCATCGGCAAGCATCTCCGCGACATGTGCGTCTTCGCGCGACAAAACATCATCACCGACCCGCCTTTCTCGCGAATGGACCTGATCAGTTGCCGCAACTTGATGATCTACCTCGAGCAGGTCTTGCAGAAACAGGTCCTGCCGCTGCTGCATTACGCCCTCAAACCGGCGGGCGTTCTCTGGCTGGGCCACTCGGAGACGACCGCCGCGGCCGCTGAACTGTTCGAGACGGATGACAAGAAGAATCGATTCTACGCCAAGAAACTGGCGCCGGGACGGCCGCGCATCAACTATCCGACCGGCGGTCGGGATCTGGAACTGGAGAAGGATATAGTCAGGCGACAGGCGATGGCGCGTATGGGCGTGACGGTCACGGGCGGCGAGGCGGAGGCGCAGCGCGAAGCCGACCGGATCATCCTGGCGCGCTACGCCCCGGTGAGCGCGCTCATCGACGAGGAGATGAGAGTCCTGCAATTGCGGGGCGACACTACTCCCTTTTTCGAGAAACCGCCCAACAAGGCGACCCGCAATCTGCTGAAGCTGGCGCGCGAAGGGATGCTGGTTGCGCTGCGCGAGGCTGTCGACAAGGCGCGCCAGGGTGAAGATCCCGTCAGGAAAGAAAATTTGCGCGTCAAATTCGATGACGAGACTAACGATGTGAATCTTGAAGTGATCCCGCTCAGGCGTTCCGCGTCGCAGGAGCGCCACTTTCTGATCATCTTCGAGACCGTCGAGGTTGCGGACCGGGGCGGCGAGCGGAAGGCGGTGGACAGGAGGCGGAAATCTGAGGAGCGGCAGGTCAGGCAATTGAACCAGGAGTTGGCCGTCGCGCGCGACTACCTGCAATCGGTGATCGAAGAGTACGAAGCGACCAACGAGGAACTCCAGTCCGCCAGCGAGGAAGCCCAGTCTTCGAACGAGGAGTTGCAAAGCATCAATGAAGAGTTGGAGACTTCGAAAGAAGAGCTGGAATCGTCCAACGAAGAGTTGATTACGCTCAACGAGGAGTTGAACAACCGGAACACGGAGTTGGGACGGCTCAACAGCGACCTCGCCAACCTGCTCGGCAGCGTCCAGATGCCGATCCTGATGCTGGACAGCCAGCTCCGCATCCGCCGCTTCACGCCGGCTGCGGAAAAGCTGCTGAACCTGATCCCGACCGACGTCGGGCGCCCCATCGGCGACCTCAAGCTCAATCTCGACTGTCCCGACCTGGAGCGCATGATCGTGGATGTAATTGACGCCGTCGGCGTCAGGGAAGTCGAGACGCGGGACGGCGCGGGGCGATGGCACTTGCTGCGCGTCCGCCCTTATAGGACGCTCGAAAACAAGATCGACGGCGCGGTGGTCGTGCTGATGGACATTGACGCGCTCAAAAAGATCGAGCGGGAGATCGAAGCGGAGCGCAATTACGCCGAGGCCATCCTGCGTACCACGCGCGATCCGCTCCTCGTACTGCGCGACGACCTGACGGTGGAATCGGCCAACGACGCCTTCTACAAAACATTCAAGGTCAAGCCTGCCGAGACCGAGGGCCGGCTGATTTACGAACTGGGCGGGCGCCAGTGGAATATCCCACAATTGCGCCAGCTGCTCGAAGAGATCATTCCGCGCGACAGTTCCTTCAATGACTTCGAGGTCGCGCATAAGTTTCCGGGCATCGGAAAGCGATCCATGTTGCTCAACGCCCGCCGGCTGGACAGTCACGAAGGCGGCCCGAGTCGCGTCCTCCTCGGCGTCGAGGACGTGACCGAGCGCAGAGAAGCGGAGCTGGCCCTGGCCCAGTTGGCCGCCATCGTCCAGTCGTCGGACGACGCAGTCGTCGCCATAGACCTCGATGGCGTCATCACAAGTTGGAATCAAGGGGCGGAACATCTATACGGTTACGCCGCCCAGGAGGCCATCGGCCAGCCGATCGCGATGCTGACTCCGCCTGAAGACATTGAAGCGGAGAAAAATATCCTGGAGCGCTTGTTGGCCGGCGAGCACATCAATCACTTCGAGACCTTGCGCCGGCGCAAGGACGGAAGCGAGGTCGGCATTTCGCTGACTTTGTCGCCTATCAGGAACGCCCGGGGCGAAGTTATCGGCGCGTCGAGAATCGGGCGGGACATCACCGAGCGCAAGCGCGTCGAAGAAGCGACACGCTCCGCGTACGAGCAGGAATTGGCTGCGCGCGCCGAGTCCGAACAGGCCAACCGTCTCAAGGACGAATTCCTCGCCACTGTTTCGCACGAGCTGCGCTCGCCACTCAATTCCATTCTCGGATGGTCGAAAATGCTGAGCGCCAAGAGGCTCGACGAGGAGGATTCGGCTCGCGCGCTCGAAGTCATATACAAGAGCGCCCGCGCGCAGAACAAGCTGATCGGCGAACTGCTGGACGTCTCGCGCATCATCACGGGCAAGTTGCGCCTCGAGATGAGCATGGTCGATCTGATCCCGATCATCGAGGCCGCAGTGGATACTGTGCGCCCAGCGGCGGAGGCCAAGAAGATCGGAATCATCTCATCGCTCGATCCGGCGGCGGGGCCGGTGTCGGGAGACGCCGACCGCTTGCAACAGGTCGTCTGGAACCTCCTGTCCAACGCCGTCAAGTTCACGCCTGCGGGAGGAGAGGTCGCGGTCCGCCTTGAACGCGAGGGCGAGAGCGTCACGATCACTGTGAGCGACAACGGCGAGGGTATCGAGCTGGAGTTTCTCCCCTTTGTTTTCGACCGCTTTCGCCAGTTCGAAGGCGGCCCGGCGCGGCCCTCCGGCGGTCTCGGTCTGGGATTGGCGATCGTGCGACATCTGGTGGAGTTGCACGGCGGAACTGTCAGCGCCGCCAGTCGCGGAAAGGGGCAAGGCGCGACCTTCAGAGCGACGCTTCCGCTGGCGGTCAACCGCAAGGAATCGCGCGAGATTGTACTCGACCGCCCGTCGGAGACCGGCGAAGTTCAGCAACGCCGCGTCCCGTCGCCCGATCTCCTTCGTGACTTGCGCGTGCTCTTGGTGGATGACGAGCCGGAGGCGCGCGAGTTACTCGGCTTGATTCTCATGGATTATGAAGCTGAAGTGAGGCCCTGCGCCTCCGCCGCTGAAGCGCTTCAGGCGCTGGATGAATGGCGTCCCGATGTGCTGGTGTCTGACATCGGTATGCCGGGCGAGGACGGATACGAACTGATAAGAAAGATACGGGCGCGTGAGCCGGAGCGCGGCGGTCTCATCCCGGCCTTGGCGCTGACGGCATACGCCCGCGTCGAGGACGCGCTGCGGGCGATTAAGGCGGGCTACCAGGCGCACATCCCGAAACCAGTCGAGCCGGCCGAATTGGCGACGGCAGTGGCGAATCTCACCGGACCGGGCGGAAATGACTGAGCGCGCTCGTCGCATTGCGCTGTGATAAAGCAATGGCATGACGCTTTGGAATATTATCAGCCACCCAATTCCCTTTTGAACTCCGCGAACTGCTGTTTCAGCTCACTCAACTCCCGGCGCAGCGAAGCGATCTCTTCTTCCAGCTTCGCGATCTTATCGTCCTCGGATTGCGCCTGTTGAACTGAATGCGCTTGATGCGGCGGGACCTCTCTTTGCTCCAGCTCGACAGGGTCGCCGAGCAGGTGGGCGAACCGCGATTCCCGTGAGCCTGGCTGGCGTGGCAACTTTACGATCAAAGGCTTCTCTCGCAGCGACAATCCCTGCAATAGCGTTTCAACTTCGGCCAGGCTCTCAAAACTGCGCAAGTGTTGAGTGCGCGAACGTAACTCGCCCGAAGTTTGCGGTCCGCGCAGGATTAACACGCACATCAACGGGGTTTCAGCCTCGCTCAAGTCGAACGCTTTCGGGAAGATGTGGCCGTATTTCGGCGCGCGCGCCTCCGAGCCGTGAAATACATAAGCCAGATTCTTCTCCCGCAAACTATTAAGCGCCTTGGTTACGATCGTTTCGTCGTAAGAGACCACCGGGTCGCGATGATTCTTCTGGTTGCAGGCGTTGACCAGCGCGTTGATCGTCATCGGGTAGTAATCGGGCGTTGCAATCTGCTTTTCGACCAGAGCGCCGAGGGCGCGCAATTCATACTCGTTCAGGGTTGCATTCACGATCTACGCCTCCCGATAAATGCCCCAGTGGCGCCATAAAACGCGTTCAATGCTTTGATGATCATCGTGTTCGCTCCATTTTTCGCCTTTGATGAAAAGCAACGGATTTGACCTGCTTCTCTGCGCGCAAGATAACGTCGGCAAGACGTATCGTCAACGCTGAGCCTCAACGGCTCTCGCAATGTACATTTTCAAGAACTCGCTCGCTCGCGCCAGGTTTCGGTTCTTTACTTCACGGCGTCTCTTCCTGACTCTCTTCGTAAAGTGAACGGCCCGCGCTGCGCTAAGAGCGAGTTTTAAAAGTTCTTTTCTAAAGCCCGCGGAGCGGGCGTCAGCATAAAGCCCGGGGTGGAGCTGAAAGCGGAACCCCGGGTCAGGTTAGGAGCGGCGCCGAGCCCGTGAAACGGGCGGCAGCGTCCTCGACTGTCGCCCACTTCGTGGGCTTTGAGTCCTTTACTACCATTCACCTGGGGCTCGCGCCCCAGGCTATATGCTGTCGCCTGCTCCGCAGGCTCAAATCGAAGCTTTTAAAACTCGCTATAAGAGAACCGCAGCCGTCCAGGTAGCTAGTCTGGACGGCTGCGGGCCAAAGCGTTTGGCGCACCTTGCGCCAATGTGCCGGTAGTGTGTCAACTTTTGAGAATCTTGCAGACGCTTATTGACGCTGAGCGATTCTAATCAACGCGTAACTTCCCTGTCAGCGCCAGTTGGTTTATCGTTAAAGAGTCTTGCCGAACCGGCGAGAACGGCTGAAAACTTTACATCTTTAACGAAGTTTTATTCCCTGCTTAACCAAATCAGGTCCCGATTCAGCCAAGATAAGATGTGGGATGGATTTTACTCCTTCCCCATTCGAAGTAGTCTAAAGTCCGTCCCACTTTTCCACAGGAGAATTTATGCGAGAAAAATTCCTGATCGCAATTGTGATCATCACCGCGGCGATTGCCGAGATGTTCCCCGGCGTGAGCGCGCAAGACGCGGCGGCCAAAGCCCAGCAATTGATCGCCCAGGCGCGCGCCGCTCTGGGCGGCGACAAACTGAAGAGCTTGTCGGTGACGGGCGCTTATCGCCGCACATTCGGCCAGGCGGAGATAACAGGAGAGATCGACTACGACCTGTTGCTCCCCGACAAGATGATGAAGACCGATACGATGAACCCGATGCCGAGCCTTGAAATCACGCGCATCGAAGCGCTCAACGGCGACGACGTGTGGGAGGACCAGCAGCAGCACGGCGGCGGAGGCGGGATGGTATTCATTCGTCGGGGCCCCGGAGGCCCTGGAGCCGATCCCGAAAAAGCTCAGGACATGCTTCGGCTAGGCGTCCGTTCCGATTTCGCGCGCCTCTTGATCGGCTGGTTGCTGACCACGCCCTCGTCATTCCCGGTCGAGTTTAGCTTCGCGGGCGAAGCCGAATCTCCAGATGGGAAAGCCGACGTATTGGACGTGAAAGGGCCGGGCAAATTCGCCGCGCGCCTGTTCCTGGATCAGAAGACCCATTATCCGTTGATGCTGACTTACAACGGCAAGAAACCTCGCATCATAACGCAAACGGCGACGGCCGGCGCGCCTAGAAAGCCGGAGGAGATGGAGAAGCGGATGAAAGAAATGGACGCTGAAGCCGACAAGCAGCCCGATGTCGAATACCGCATATATCTCAGCGATTACCGCGAGGTGAACGGAGTTTCTTTCCCGCACAAACTGACCCGATCAATCGAAAACGAAGTCAACGAAGAGTTGGAGATCAAAAATGTGAAGATCAACCCCCAGCTCAAGCCAGAGAAGTTCGTAAAGAAATAGATTCACGTCAGGGCCGCGCTGGATAGCGACTTACAGCATTACTTTTTGTGCGCTACCAAATATCGAGAAATAACCACGAAGGAACGAAGATCACGAAGATTTTTCCGTTCTTCTTCGCGCTCTTCGTTCCTTCGTGGTTGGTTCTCTGGAGAGAACTTCAATGGGGAGAGGAAAGTTTTTATTTCAATGCCTGAGCGCGTTCCTGCTTTTCGTCATGGCGCTCGGCCCGATCCTCGCGCAAAACAGAAGGCCGGTTGAAGCGCGCCTCCACGTGACGGTCGTCGATCAAACCGGCGCGGCGATCCCGAGCGCGCGAGTCACGATCAACAAACACCAGCAGACGCTCGTGACCGGCAAACTCGGCGAGGCGTATTTCGGCGATCTCGCTCCGGGTAAATACCAACTGCAAGTCGCGGCCGAAGGCTTCGCGCCAGTCACGGTCAAAGACGTAAACGTTCGCGCCGGCGCCAACAACCTAGAGGTTAAACTCGGCGTAGCCAACGTTCAGGAAGAGGTCACGGTCAGGCGCGATAAACGCGAAGCTGGCACGGACCCGCGCGGCGCGTCTTCAATGGTTTTGACAGAAGAGCAGATCGCGCAATTGCCTGACGATCCGGAAGAATTCGAGCAGGCGCTTCGCAACCTGGCCGGCCCCGGCGCGACCTTCAGAGTCAACGGGTTTCGCGGCGGCAAGCTCCCTCCGAAAAGTCAGATTCGAGAGATCAGATTCCGCACCAACGCATACGCCGCTGAAAGTCACGAATCGTCGTTCATGAACGTGGACATCTTCACCAAACCCGGGCTCGAAAATTGGCACGGCGGCTTCAACTTCGGCTTCCGCGACGAATCGTTGAACGCGCGTAACGCGTTCGCGCCGGCGCGCGCCGCCGAACAGAATCGCCGCTTCGGCTTCGAGTTCGGAGGCCCGCTCTGGAAGAAACGCACGTCAATGTTTCTGTCGGCGGACGGAGTGAACTCATACGAGGCGAAGACGATCTTCGCCCTGTTGCCTGAAAACATTTTCAACGACTCGACCCGGCAGCCCTGGCGCACGCTCAATTTGAACGCGCGCGTCGAGCACCTGTTGACGCCGACCCACACGTCGCGAGTCGAATACCAGCGCAACGCCACGCGGCGCGACAATAACGGCGTAGGCGCTTTCGATCTCCCGGAACGGGGTTACACGACCGATTCGGCCGAACACGTTCTGCGTTTCGCCGATTCCGGCGCGGTCGACAAAAAGCTCTTCAACGAAGTTCGTTTTCAAACGATCTGGCAGAGCGTCGATATTGACTCGTTGTCGGACGCGACCACCATCCAGGTCCTGGGCGCGTTCTCGAGCGGCGGCGCGCAGATCTCCAGTTCGCGGCGCTCGCGCGAGCTTGAACTGGCCGACAATCTCGACATACCTTTCAAAAAACACGGCTTGCGCGCCGGTTTTCAGCTAGAAGCTTCGGCCTACAATTCGACTGACTTTCGCAACCAGAACGGCGCGTTCATCTTCTCCAGTCTCGAGGCTTTCCTCGCGGGACAGCCCACGACTTTCACGCAGCGATCGGGCGCGGGCCGCGTCGATTTCGATCAAGTCCAATTCGGATGGTATGCGCAGGATGATTGGCGAATTCACAAAAGCCTCACGCTCAGTTTCGGCGGGCGTCACGAACTGCAAACCAATCTGAGCGACCGGAACAACTTCATGCCGCGGGCCGGGTTCGCGTGGTCGCCTTTCAAAAAAGGTAACACGACGATTCGCGGAGGCGGAGGGATCTTCTACGACTGGTTCGCGGCGGAGACCTACGAGCAGGCGCTGCGCGTCAACGGCCAGCGGCAGAGCGACCTTGACGTCCGCAACCCCGGCTTCCCCGATCCGTTCGTTGGGGGAACCGCCATAACGCTTCCCGCGAGCCGCATTCAGATCGATCCGAACCTGCGAATGCCTTATATCGCTCAGGCTTCTATCGGCGTCGAACAGGCGCTACCGCACAACATGCGCCTGATGTCGCAATACTCTTACCGCCGCGGAATCCATCAACTGCGCGGGCGCAACATCAATGCGCCGGTTGACGGAGTTCTGCCCGACCCGAGCGCAGGCGTCGTCACGCAGATCGAATCGTCGGCCAATTTATTCAACCATATCTTGTTTGTCAATTTCAACTGGGCGAAATTCGGCAAGTTCATGATCGGCGCCGCTTACGTCTTATCGAAGACGACCGACGAGACGGACGGCGCGCTCAGTCTACCCGCCAACAATTTCGACCTGCGCGGCGAGCGCGGCCCGTCGCTGCAGGACACGCGCCATCGCTTCAACGTTCTGGCCAATTTCAGGCTGACGAAATCCCTCAGCCTCAGCTCGATCTTCAACGCCAGTTCGGCGAAGCCCTACAACATTACCACCGGTTTTGACGACAATAATGATCTGTCCGTCAACGACCGCCCGGCGGGCGTCGGTCGCAACAGCGCGCGCGGCGCGGGACAGTGGGATCTCAGCTCGCGCCTGAGCTGGGGTTTCAGCTTCGGCAAGAAGCCGGACAAACAAGGCATAGGCGGCCCCCAAGTGCGCATCATTCGCGGCGGCGCGGATAGCGGCGAGATGTTGGGCGCCATGGGTTCGATGCCCTCCGGCCCGGACGACAAACGATTTCGCATGCAGTTCTTCATACAGGCCACAAATCTCCTCAATCACGTGAACCTTATCGGATTTTCGGGCGTTCTGACTTCGCCGCTCTTCGGACAGCCGACTGCGGCGATGCCGGGCAGAAGAATAGAGACAGGAATGCGGTTCGGTTTTTGAATTGAGAGGAAGCGAACGCTCACATAAATCAGACCAAACAACATTGGCGCATAGGTTCAACCACGGGGGGCGCGGGGAACACGTGAATGACTGTAATTATTGCCTCTCCCCGTGATGCCCCGTGATCCCCGTGGTTCGATCTGTCCCAATGTTTATTGTTCTGATTTAGCTGAGCCTTCCGGCCAGGTTCGCTACGATCATGATCAGTTCGGCCCACTCAACGGGCTTGGTAATGTGCGCCTGGTAGCCGGCCTCGAAAGACCGCAGGCGTTCTTTACTTTCCACGTATGCCGTCATCGTCGCCGCGGGGATCATACCGCCACTCTCTTCGCTGAGCTTGCGCACCTTGCGGATGAAAGTGTAGCCGTCCTCGCCTGGCATGGCGATATCTGAAAGGATCACGTCAGGCCGCCATTCGCCGAGCATCGAGAGCCCTTCAGCGGCGGAGGCGGCGGCTCTCACCTCGGCGCCCTGGGTGGCGAGCGCGAGCGTGATCAGTTCACGGGCATCCGCCAAGTCGTCCACCAGCAGCACGCGCAGGCCATTGAGTGATGGCATACCGGCCTGCGACTCGCCGATGATTGGGCTGCGGCGCGCTTCTCCAGACGGCGTCGCATGGGCGGAAGCCGCCGGCAGCGTGATGGTAAAGGTCGCTCCACGTCCTTCTCCCGCGCTCTCCGCGCTCACAGAGCCGCCGTGAAGTTCGACCAGGTGTCGCACGATGGCCAACCCTAACCCCAGCCCGCCGTGTTGGCGGCCTGTTGTCGCATCTTGCTGGCGGAAGCGGTCAAAAACATGAGGCAGAAAGTCAGGGCTGATACCCTGACCGTCATCGCTAACCGCGATCTTGATCTGAGAGTTCACGCGCGTCAGCCGCAACTCAACATGGCCGCCTTTCGGCGTGAACTTGAAGGCGTTCGAGAGCAGATTCCCGATGGCTTGCTGTAAACGGTCTGGGTCGCCTGAAACCACGCCCGCCTCCGGGACGACTGTTTTTATGAAATTGACGCCCTTGCCAGCGGCGGCGGGGCCGATGGACTCTGCGGCGGCTTCAACGACTTTAGCGATCTCTATCTGGCGCGGTTCAATGAGAAGTTTGCCGGCGATGATGCGCGACACGTCGAGCAAATCGTCGATCAATCGGGCCTGCGTCCGCACGTTTCGCTCAATGGTGTCGAAGGCTTTCTTCGCCTTGTCCGACTGAAGATTGCCGCCGCGGAGCATCGTTATCCAGCCGATAATGTGGTTGAGCGGCGTGCGCAACTCATGCGAGACCATCGCCAGGAATTCATCCTTCGAACGGCTGGCTTCCTCGGCGCGACGGCGAGCGATTTCGGCCTCGCGGCGCGCCTCCTGCTCGTATCTGAGCGATTGTTCTCTTGCTTTTTCCATTCGCTTACGCCCGGTGATGTCGCGAAAGATCAACACGACCCCGATAAAAATTCCGCGTTCGTCCTTTATCGGCGCGGCGCTTCCGTCAACCGGCGTCTCCCGTCCGTCTCTGGCGACGAGTAGAGTGTAATTGGCGAGGCCGGCGGAAGGGACTTCCTGCAAAACCCCTGTAATCGGGTTTTCACTTGGCTGTCGCGTCTGCTCGTTGATTATCCGAAAGACTTCCGCCAGCGGCCGGCCTCCGGCTTCCGCCTCGGTCCATCCAACCATTTCTTGCGCCACCGGGTTGATCAATGTCACGCGTCCTTCCAGATCGGTTGTGATAACCGCGTCGCCGATGCTGCTCATCACCGTCTTCAACCAGGCTTCCCGCTCCCTCACCTGCTCTTCGGCTTTTCGCAAGCGCAGTATCGCCCGGATGTTAGCGATCAGCTCGACGGCCTCGATTGGCTCGGTCAAATAAGCGTCCGCGCCGCCCTCAAGCCCACGGACACGATCATGGCTTTCAGTGAATGTCGCCGAGGTCTGAATCACCAGGATAGCGGCGGTAGAAGGGTCAGTTTTGATTCGACGGCAGACTTCGATCCCGTTGACATCGGGTAACCGCACGTCGAGCAGCACGATTTGAGGCTTCAATTCATGGGCGAGTCGCAACGCGTCTTCCCCGGTCGTCGCTTCGTATACATCAAAACCCGCAAGCCGCAGCGCGCGACTTTTAGCGTACAGCCCGGCTGCAAAATCGTCCACGTTTAATACTGTTGTCTTTGACGATTCCATAACCATTCACCATTCTTATGCGCCACTATTGTTCATCATTACCTTTTAAACTCGACTTCGCGCTGATTCCGTCTTGAGCTTCCTCACTACGCGCGCCTGTCGCCCTCATAATCGCCTTCACCAGCCCTTCTTGTGATAGGCCTTCCTTTGATAAAACCGCGTGCGCTCTGGCCATCAAATTTTCACGTTCCCCGGAGGCCAAAGTCTGTGAAGTAACAATGACCACCGGCGTCTCGCTCGTCAGAGGATCGCTTTTCAGCCTGGACAGAGTTTCAAAACCGCTCAATCCTGGCATTTTTAAATCGAGCAGGATCAGGTTCGGCCGCGCTTCACGCGCCCGGCGAATGCCTTCCTCTCCGCTGACGGCTTCATCAACAGGCCACGGCAATTGTCCGAGCATTTTTTTTATCAGATAACGCGCTGACTCATCATCGTCAATCAACAAAAGCCTGGAGTCAGATCGAGGAATCTCAAGTCGCTCGCCTTTAGGAGGCGCTTCCGGCTCTCTCTTCCCCGCCGAGTAGCGCACGGGGATCGTGGCCGTGAAAGTCGAGCCTACGCCAACCCCACTTTCGACAGCCACATCGCCGCCGAGCAGCGTCGCCAACCTCCGGCAGAGCGGCAGCCCCAAACCAGTTCCCTTAGTCCGGCTCTGCAACGGATTTTCAACCTGCGCGAACTCCTCGAAGATGCGGTCCTGATCAGCGGCGGAGATTCCGATCCCGGTGTCGGCGACATAAAACGTCACGTCGTCGCCTCCGGCGGTAAACGCCGAACGAACACGCACCTCGCCGCGTTCGGTGAACTTCAGAGCGTTCGAGATGAAGTTGCGCAAAATTTGAGTGACCTTGCCTTCGTCCGTGGAGAGCGTCGGAATTCCGCGGGGTTCCTCAAAAATGAGGTCAACGGCCTTGTTGGTTAACATCGGCCGGAAGACGCCGCGCAGCGCGCTGAACAGGTTCTCGACGGTGAATTCAGACGGTTTAATTTCCACCTTCCCGGCCTCGATCTTCGCCAGGTCGAGCAGGTCGTTGACCATCTCCAACAACACCCCTGCGCCTTTGCGAATGAAGCCGACCTGCTTTTCCTGCTCCTCGGTCAAATCCCCGTCACTGCAGCTGAGCAACAGTTGAGAAAGGGCCATGATCGAGTTGAGGGGCGTACGGAACTCGTGGCTCATGTTCGAGAGGAAGCGAGACTTCATCTCGTCAGCCCGCCGTATGTCGGACGCCTTTTCATCCAGCTCGGCATAGAGCGCGATGACGCCCAGGTTGGTGTCTTCAAGCTCGCGGTTGAGCCGCTCCAGGTCATCCTGCCGCCGTCGCAGTTCGTCGAGCAGGCGCAGTAGTTCACTGTTCTGCTGCCGGATTTCTTCGAGCGGGCTTTGTGGACTCTCGCTGACCAATTGCTCGGCCAGCGCCCGCAGGCGCTCGGCGGTCATAATGGAGGCCCTTTTCGGGAGATTTTTTTTCATTAGGACGTTCGTGCCGCTTCCGCGCGAAGACCTGATCTCACACGCGTCCATCAATCGTCGCGCCCCCACAATTCCCAGCCCCATCCCCGTGGACGACCGGTATTGACCTTGCAAGACGTTCTCAAGCTCGGCGATGCCCGGCCCATGGTCTTTGACTTCAATAAGCAAGCTTTGATGCGTGGCCTCGCCTTCGACAAGAAATTCGACCTTGCCGCCCTCCGCGTAGTTGAACGCGTTGCGCGCGATTTCAGACACGGCGGTGGCGATGCGCGATTGATCCTGGGTTTCAAAGCCCAGCAGCGCCGCTAGCTGCCGCGCGCGCCGCCTCGCCGCGACCACGTCGTGCTCATACTTAATCGTGATTGTCAGAATCGGCCATCTCATAACAGAATAATCGCTATTTTTTAGCGACTACCACAGTAACGTCATCGCGTCCGCGCGCGAAATCTCGATAAAGGACGCCTGCAATCAAGCTCGGGCGCCGTCCCACGAGGCCAGGGTATTGATCCAGGTTCCAATGCGTCGCCAGACCATCTGAATGCATCACCAGCAACGAATCCGGCGACCATGGGTAGACGAATTCCTGAACCTTGCGAACCTCGTGGCCTACGATACCGGCATGAGAAACCATATGGCGGGCGCAGTCTGGCGCGCGCAGCACGCCCGCGATATTCCCGATCCCGGCGTATCTCACCTCCCGGGCGAGGTCGAGGTCGGCGACTGCCAGCGCCGCGCCGCGAGTGCTGCGCAGCGCGCCGTGAGCGAATTCGATCAACGCGGCCGGCTCAAGTTGGGGGTGAGTTTGGAGCGCGTTCACCGCCGCCATTGCCGCCGCCGCCGCGTCGGCCCCATGGCCCAAACCGTCGGCGACTAGAATGACGCAGTGACCGCCTCGCCACTCGACCTCCCAGGCGTCGCCGCACGCCTCCTCGCCGGTCTTCGGCAGGCAAACGGCGCCGATCTCAAGCGGCGCCGGACGATTTCCGCTCGGCGGCCTTCGCGACCACAATTGCGCGACGAGCGCGACGCCTTTACCGGGTATCGAATAAATGTCGAACTCGTCCGAGAGTCGCTTTATCGCTCCCAGACCCGTGCCCGGGCTGCCGGCGGTGGAATAGCCGTCGCGCAAGCTTTCGCCGATGTTGGCCAAGCCGGGGCCCTGATCCAAAGCCAACATTTCAATAACCGCAACGCCGTCGCGATCGAAAACGCGCGCCAACAATTGCCCTTGAGGGGTGTGCTTGACCAAATTGGTCGCGGCTTCAGTCACCACAAGCGCAACTCTGCCGATCCCGCCCGCGTCAAAACCGACGGCCCGCGCCAAGCCGGTCACCTCCCGCCGGGCTTCCGCCACGGCGCTCGCTTCCCTGATGTGAAAGTGTACCTGGTTGGTCATAGCCAGCCACTCATTTCCACCGCGTGATCGTCACGCGCGTCCCTTCGCCCACGCGCGAGAAGATTTCAAACTCATTCGAGAGCCTTTTGGCGCCGCTCAAGCCCAGCCCCAAACCGCCGCCAGTCGTGTAACCGTCTTTCAGCGCCAGTTCGATATCCGGAATGCCAGGCCCCTGGTCTTCAAAAGTGAGCCGCAAACCCCGGCGCGCCTCGCTGTTGATAGTCTCGAGCTTGACGGTCCCGCCGCCACCGTGGTCAAGCGTGTTGCGCGCCAGTTCGCTGGCAGCCGTCACGATCTTAGTCTGGTCTACCAGGCTGAGACCTTGCGCCACCGCCAACTCGCGGGCAATCTGCCGCACGCGCACGACGTCCTCTGATGACCTGATCGACATTGTCTCATCTTTCCCCAAGGCCATTGACGTACTCCTGCTCCGCGCTGGTGTCTTGAAGCAGGCTCATGCCTTTCTCAACGTTGAGCGCGGTGCGCACGCCCGGCAGTGAGAGGCCCAACTCGACTAGCGTGATGGCCACCGCCGGGCGCATCCCTACGACTACCGTTTCCGCGTCCAGCACGCGCGCCATCGCCGCGATGTTGCCGAGCATCCGGCCGATGAACGAGTCCACGATTTCGAGCGACGAAATGTCAATCAGCACGCCCCGCGCCCGTGTATTGGCGATCTTCTCGGTCAAGTCGTCCTGCAGCGTCAGGGCGAGGCGGTCGTGCATGTCCACCTGGATCGTGACGAGCAGGTAATCGCCCATCTTTAAAATCGGTATCCGCTCCATCGCGCCTCCTTCAACCGTGATTCTCCGCGCGCGTGATTTCCATCTTGGCGCGCCGCAAAGCGACGGCGAAGGCGTCGGCCAGAGTGGACTTGGTGATCACGTCCGCGAGATTGACGCCCAGATGAACGATCGTTTGCGCGATCTGCGGGCGGATGCCGCTGATTATGCAATCGGCCCCCATCAACCGCGCCGCGGACACGGTCTTGAGCAAGTGTTGCGCCACCAGCGTGTCCACCGTCGGCACTCCGGTGATGTCAATGATGGCGATGCTGGCGCCGGTCTCGACGATTTTTTGCAGCAGACTCTCCATCACCACTTGCGTCCGTGCGCTGTCGAGAGTGCCGATCAAGGGCAGGGCGAGAACGCCCTCCCACAACACGACGACCGGAGTTGAAAGTTCGAGCAACTCCTGCTGCTGGCGCACGATCACTTCTTCACGGCCCTTTTGATACGCCTCGGTCGTAAGTAGCCCAAGCTTGTCCACGAGCGCCGTCGCAACCCACATCTCATCGGCCAACTTCCTGGGATCGCCTTCCAACTCCCGGCGCAGCAGCGTAAACAGAGGCTGCTTCAACGAGAAGATGAAGATCGCGGTCTCGGCAGGCGAGAAGCCTTGATGCGCCCTCGAGCGCGAAATGCCGGATAGAAATTCGCGCGCTTCCTCCCAGGCCGGGGCGCTGATGTTGTCCAGACTCGGCTGCTGTGAAGCGGCGCGGACCAACAGGTTCAAGAATTGGCGCGATTGCTCGCGCAATTCGGACTCCTTCATTAAATCGCCACGTAGCGTTGTCGCCGCCAATTGTTCCCGCAACCAGTCGGCGAGCAAATCAGATTCATTTCTGGCGATCATCTCAGGGATTCGGCTCTTACCATTCAAATCCATTGAGCACTCTCCTTTGCTTTCGAGTATTCTCCTTCGATTTAAAAACGTGTTCACCGACCAGGTCTTTCAATTACTCTTACTTGATCAGTCCGACACCCCCTGGGAGTCTTCGTCATAAGAACTGTCGTATTTTTTTGAACTCATTGTTTTTATCCGTCACGGTAGAGCTGATTTCCGCTCGTATTCACTATCTTCCTGCGCAAGCCCGTTATCAAGATGCGTACCGAGTCTTCGAGAAGAATAATTGCCGTTGTCGAGTGATGTTCCCAAACTGGTATATGATTTAATTCGGTAGGGAGTATTGAGTGAGAGATCATTATGTCAAGATGGACAAGGGGGTCGACGATATGAAGGTCGGTTGCACATTGCCTCAAAGCGGCGCGCTCGCCTCGCGCGAAAATCTGATCCGGGTCGCTAAGCGCGCCGAAGAACTCGGCTACGATTCGGTATGGGTATTTGAACGATTATTGTGGCCGATCAATCCGCGCGATCCGTATCCGCCGTCGCGCGACGGAAGCTGGCCCACCAGTTTCCAAAACGTCTTCGACCCGATCGAGACGTTGACGTTCGTCGCCGCGCACACGCGCAACGTCCGGTTGGGGACGAGCGCGCTGGTGCTGCCGTATTATCAACCGATCCAGATTGCGCGGCGCCTCGCCACTCTCGACGTGTTGTCGGAAGGGCGGCTGGAGATCTGCGGCGGCGTGGGTTGGTCGCGCGACGAGTTCGAGGCTGTCGGCGCGCCTTTCGAGCGGCGCGGCGCGCGCGCCGATGAATTGCTCGAAGCCATGATCGCCATCTGGACGCGCGACCCGGTGAAATTTGAAGGCCAGTTCTATCACATCCCCGAATCGAAGATCGGGCCGAAGCCCGCTCAACAGCCACGCCCGCCGATCTATCTCGCGGGCTTTGGGCAATACGCCTTCGACCGCATCGCGAAATTCGCGGACGGATGGAACCCGGCCGCCATTCGAGACTTTGAAAGCTTTGAGGCGCAGGTCAATCGGTTGCAGGAGACCGCCGCGCGCGCCGGGCGACCGCCGATGGAGGTCGTTCTGATGTCGTTTCCATTAGTGATGGAGACGTCGCTCGGTCACGTCCGCCGCCCGCTCACAGGAACGTTCGATGAATTGCGCGAAGATATCAAACGCCTGGGACGGATCGGCGTCACGCACATCATCTTCTCAATTCCCGAAATGACGTCCGCGTCTTCGCAAACAATCGACCCCGCGCTTGCGCGGTTAGAACAGTTGATTGATACTACGCGCTAGCGGAACGAGACCTCTTATATTTTATGCCTATTAAAGAACGCCTTATTCCCATCTTTATTGTCGTCTTCGTAGATATTCTCGGCTTCAGCATCATTCTTCCTTTGTTGCCGTTTTACGCCAGCAAAATCAACGCGGTAGACGCTTCTGTCGGCCCGCTTATCGCGTCCTATTCGCTCTGTCAATTCATCGCGGCGCCGATCCTGGGAAATCTGAGCGACACTCATGGACGAAGGCCGGTCCTGCTCTACAGCCAGTTCGGGTCGTTTATGGGTTTTATCCTGCTGGGGCTGGCGATGCATCTGCCGCACCCGCTGGCGTGGCTCTTCGCGGGCAGGATGATCGACGGGTTGTCCGGGGGCAATCTGACGGTCGCGCAGGCTTACATCAGCGACATCACCGAACCGAGGGAGCGCGCCAAAATCTTCGGCATGATCATCGGAGTTTCATTCGGTTTGGGATTCACCATCGGCCCCGGCCTGGGCGCGACCATCGCCCACCGATTCGGCTATGACATTGCGGCTTATCTCGCGGCATTCTTTTCACTTACAAGCATCATCGCGACGTTTCTTCTGCTGCCCGAAACACAACATCACCGCGACGAGGCGCGTGCGCGCGGATTGGCGATGTACACACGCGTCGTGGACTATTTGCGCATCGCCGAGTTGAGACCATTGCTGGCCGTCTTTTTCTTTCTTTCGCTGCCGTTCACGATCTACACGACGATGTTTGCGCTCTTCGCTAAAAATCAGCTCGGTTTCAACGAAAAGCAGGCCGGATATTTTCTGGCGCTGGTCGGGCTGCTGGGCGTCATCTGGCAAGGCGGCTTAATCGGGCCGGTCGTCAAAAGGTTTGGTGAATACAAATCGGTGATGATCGGTCTGGTCGCCAGCGCGATCGGACTGTATTACGTCGTGGCGGTTGACGTCTGGTGGAAGCTGATCTTCGTAGCGATCCTCTTCTCGTTCGGGCACAGCGTCTCGCGTCCCTCATTGACCAGCCTCATCGCGCAGGCCGCGCCGCCCAACCGCCGCGGCGGCGTCTTCGGCGCGATGACCTCGATCGAGAGCTTGTCCCGCATCATCGGCCCCCTGCTCGGCGGATGGATCGTCATCACGCAGCCAAGGTGGGTGGGATGGGTCGGCGGGGCGCTTTTCACCGTGGCGGCGCTGATCGGCTCGACGATCCGGTCGAACGAGGCGCGATACGAGTTGCTTGACGACCGACTCGGCCAGGATCATTGACAATGAAAACAGACGGGATTTACAAGATTGTTCAGGATTGGTCTCAACTCACAAAATCCTGAACAATCCCGTGAATCCTGTCTATTTTCGTAGGAGTTTCATGTGGCGGAATTTGATCTTTCGAGTCTCCTTTGCGCTTCTCATCATTTGCTCCGCGTATTTCACCAATGCCAGAAGCGGTTTCAAATCATCAGCCCTGAAGTTTCAATCGGCTGATAATCAAGCGATCCCGCCGGCGCCAGCGCGGCGCGAGGACCGATTCGGCGTCTATAACTGGAACGTTAACGATTCTGCCTTTCCCCGCCGCGGCTCGATTGACCTTTTGAACTGGGGGGCGAACAAAGTCGCCGAATTAGGCAGCCGCACGATTCGCGTCTTCATCGGGACGCTCGACATTAAGCATGTTTACGACGTCAACCCACCCGGCGCGACAGAACTGGTTCAGATCGCGCAGAGTCCGGCCTACGACAAGCTTTTTCATGACCCTCGATATCAAACATATTTGCTGACTGCCTATTCGACCGCCGACGTAGCCGCCAATTGGGTCGATGATTTCACGGATTCCGAATACGGCGTGGAACGCGCCGAGATCAAAAGGTTGGGCGAATACCTGCTCGGCAACCCGGCGTTCGCCGGCAAGACATTCATAATACTGAACTGGGAAGGCGACAACGCGCTCGACGGCCTCTCCAACAGGCGCTCGGTGTGGGATTATTACACTCAGTGGATTCGCGCGCGCGCCGAAGGCGTGCGGTTGGCGAGGCGGAACTATCCGTCGAGCGCCGCTCGCCTGTTTTCCGGACTGGAATTCAACTCGATCAAAAGCCTGAACAGCAAGAAGAAGACGTATTGCGGAACGCCGGTCGCCGACCCGATCAACGAAGACCCTCTGAAAAACCGCTGCGTTATTGATTACGTCGCCCCGCAGGTCGAGGTGGATTATTACTCTTACTCGGCCTGGGACAGCGTAAACGATAAACAAGGCTCGCCGGACGAAGACCTGAGGCGACGGTTCAAGTTCGATCTAAGTTTTGCGTTGTCTAAAGTCAAAGCGACCAGGCCGGAGGTCACCGAGCGGAATTTCATCATCGGAGAGTTCGGATTCGAGCGCACTCGCCATGGCGAGTGCAACGCGGCCAATCACCTGAGCGAGGTCTTCGACGCGTTCGACGGCGACGGCGCGTTCCGGGTCTCTTACGTGATCTTCTGGCAGATCATCGACAACCGGCGAATCTACGCCGCGGTCGACGAACGGTTTGGACTCTTCCGCTCAACCGGCGACCGGTTGGCGCCCACGCTGCTCAGCGAAACCTTTCGGAAAAAGATCGCGGGCGAACAGACGGCGAAGTACACGGGATGCCCGCGCATTCGCCTCGAACCGCCGGGCGCGGTCAATCAACAAGGCGCGGTCGATTTCAGATTGAACCCGGATACTTCGATTTCGATACACTCATCGGGCGGCGGCTCGACGTTTTCGGCTTCCGGCAACACAGTCTCTTTCCATCAGGCCGCGCGGGATTTCGAGCTGCCGCGCGACAACAAAGCATTTTGGAGCGAGTCGCCGGCGCAAATCAATCTCTCGCTTCCGACGGCGCGCAGGCCAGGCCCTGTGTGGTTTTACGTCACCGACGCGCGCGGCATCGATTCGGATGCGCGAACCATCGATCTTTCATGCGACGATTGCCCGCAGATCGACGGATCTTGCGGCGTCCTCAACGCCGCCGACCCGATGATGGCGATCGAGTCCGGCTCCGTGATCTCGATCAGCGGCGCTAAATTCTCGCCGTCCGGCAACCGGGTCGTCATTGAAACGCTCGGGGCGGGGCAGATCACACGCAGCCGCACATTGCCGCGAGAAAATATCCTCTCCGAATCGCCCACGCGAATTACCGCGAGGTTGCCTGATGATTTGCCTCAGACATACCAGGCGACCGTTCACGTGATCAACCGGCAGGGCATGGAGTCGCGAGAGAGCGCGATTGTGATCGCCTATTCCTGCAAAGGCTGCATACCGCGCTGGCGCCCGTGTCATGCGATCATCAAAGAGGGCGGCGACGAGGCGGTGGGCGATTTTCATGCCGGAGCCTCTGTGTCGCTCTTCGGGCTATTCTCCTCGACCGGCAACAAAGTGGTCGTCGAACAAACTGATCGGCGTTACCGCGTCCATCAATACATAGTGACCGCGGGCGCCGCGGGTTGGAGCGAAAGCGACAATCACATCCGCTTCGCTTTGCCTGCGACATTGTTCCCAGGCCGCGCCTTGCTCTATGTGATCGACGCTCAGGGCCGTGAGACGTCGTCCGGGATGGAGATCAAAATACGATAGAGTTGTCGCATTTATTTCTCAAAGACCATTAAGTCTTATAAGTCTTATATGTCCTATTTGATGGACACCGCATACCTACTATATATTCTCGGTTTGAAATGGCGCTAAACATCGCCGGAAAGACCGGAAAGTTTCATGGCTAAAATCAATCGCAGAGATTCAGTGGCCGTCAATGTGGGCGGCGTGCTCGTCGGCGGATCGAACGCCGTCGTCGTGCAATCAATGACCAACACCGATACGGCTGACGCATCGGCCACCGCGCGACAGGTCATCGAGTTGGCCCAAGCGGGGTCGGAGATCGTTCGCGTCACGGTCAACAACAAAGAAGCCGCCGCGGCCGTGCCTGAAATCGTCTCGCGCGTGCGCGACGCCGGACACAACACGCCGGTCATAGGCGATTTTCATTACAACGGCCATATTCTATTGAGCGAGTTCAAAGAGTGCGCGCGGGCGCTGGCCAAATACCGCATCAATCCTGGCAACGTTGGCGCGGGGCGTCATCACGACGACAACTTCAAGCGAATGATCGATGTCGCGCTCGATAACGACAAGCCGGTGCGCATCGGCGTCAACTGGGGTTCGCTCGATCAGGCGCTGCTCGCGCGGCTGATGGACGAGAACGCCAAATTGCCCGACCCGCTCGACGCAAAAGACGTGATGAAGGAGGCCATCGTCCGCAGCGCGATCGAATCGGCGCGCCTGGCCGAGAGTTACGGCCTCGCGCGCGATCACATCATCCTCAGCGCGAAGTGTTCCGACGTTCAGGACCTGATCGATGTCTACCGCGAGATGGCGCGGCGCGGCGATTACGCGCTGCACCTGGGATTGACCGAAGCGGGAATGGGATCGAAAGGCGTCGTCGCGAGCGCGGCGGCGCTTTCAGTCTTATTGCAGGAAGGGATCGGCGACACGGTTCGCGTCTCGCTGACTCCCGCGCCGAACGGCGACCGCAGTGAGGAGGTGGTCGTCGCCCAACAGATTCTGCAATCGCTCGGCATCCGCAGCTTCACCCCGCAGGTCACGGCCTGTCCCGGGTGCGGGCGCACCACTAGCACGCTCTTTCAGGAGATGGCCGACGACATAGGCAAATACCTGCGCGCGCAAATGCCCGTCTGGCGCGAACGTTTCAAGGGCGTCGAGGAGATGAAGGTCGCGGTCATGGGCTGTGTGGTCAACGGCCCCGGCGAATCGAAGCACGCCAACATCGGAATCAGCCTGCCCGGAACCGGCGAAGAGCCTCGCGCCCCCGTCTTCGTCGACGGCAAACTGAAAACCACGCTCAAGGGGGCGAACATAGTCCCCGACTTCATCGAGATATTGAACCAATACGTCGCGACAAAGTTCGGCGCGTGAGCCATAGAATCCCGGCGCGCTTCAAGCCTTTGACCAGATCGTAGCTGAAGAGAACTTCGAAGCGGGCGCTGCGGATTCACTGCGCCTTCAGAGTCATAATCCACTCAACGATCTTCAGCTTATCTTCCGGCGGTAGCTTCGGGAATTTAGGCATCTCCTTCAACCCGTAAGCTCCGGAGTCATCGAGAATCTTCAACAAATCATCCTTCGACCGTTGAGGCTTACTCGCGACTCCGATAAGCGATGGGCCTATCGGCCCACCTTCCGCATGGTCGCCGTGGCAAACCGCGCAGTTCTCGGCAAAAACCTTCGGCGGCTCCGCGGCTTTAGCTCCATTCGCAAGAGCGGCGCCGGCGCCGATGATCTGCGGCTCGAAAGGCTTGTCGAAATAGGCGCGCATCTCCTCTTCCTGCCGCTTCAACTTCTCGGCGAATTCGGGATTGATTCTGTCCTGGTGTTTGGCGAGGAAGATCAATCCGATTGAACCGCCGATGACCAAAGTCAATAACGCGGTCGCCAGAGGCCGCCTGAGCGGATGCCGCTCCTCGCGCCGGTCGAAGAAAGGCAATAGAAAGAGCGTCCCGAACAGAGCGGCGGGCAAAACGACTGTCGGAATAATCGCCCACTTACCCGGAGAATATTTAAGCAACTGGAACAGCGGCATGAAATACCAGGGCGGGCGCGCCAGATAATCCGAGGTAGGATCGGCCACCGGACCCAATTCGGCCGGGTAATATTTGGCCATCGCCACCAATGCGATGAAGCAGACCAGAATCGCGACGGAGTCTTTGAAAGCCTGTTTCGGATAGAAGCGTTCGATCTTTTTGTCGTCGCGATTGTGGAAAGGCCCGGCCGGCGTGGAGCGGCGGAAAAGGTAGAGGTGAAGCCCGACCAGGCCGGCAAGCGCGAGCGGCAACAGGAAGACGTGCGTGGTGAAGAATCGCGAGAGCGTCACCGTGGTCAGGTCATTGCCTCCGAGCATAATGCGCTGCTGAGCGGAGCCGACGACGGGAATCTCGCCCGCAATCGAGGTTCCGACTTTGGTCCCGAAATAGGCCGCCTGATCCCAGGCCAACAGGTATCCTGTGAACGAGAACGCCAGAATGATAAGCAGCATCATCACGCCGGCGCCCCAGAGCAATTCGCGCTTCTTCTTGTACGCGCCGAAGAGGAAGGTTTGCGCCAGGTGCGCCACGGCCACTATCACCATGGCCGTCGCTCCGTAATGATGCAGCCCGCGCAAGAGCGCGCCTCCGGGCACGGCCTTTTGAATGTACGAAACGCTGGCGTGCGCGTGGTCCGCGGTCGGCGTGTAATAGAGCGAGAGAAATATTCCAGTGACGACCTGAATTCCGAACAGGAACAACAGCACGCTGCCGAAAACATACGCCCAGCGCGCGCCTCCGCGGATCGGCTCATCCAGCGCCTCCCGCGTAATCTCCTTGATGCCTGTCCTTTCGTCCAGCCAGTCGTAGAGTTTGTTCAGTTTTGATTCCGCCATATTGTCCTCAGCTCAAAACCTCTTTCGAGGTGAGTCCCTGTTTGAAGTCCTGGTACTTGACCTTCAGTTTATTTTCTTCGACGCGGAGCTCGAGCGTATCAAGCCCACGCGGAGTCGGTCCGGCTACCCTCGCGCCTTCGACGTCCCATTCGCTGCCGTGACAGGCGCAGATGAACTTATCCTCGCGCGAGTTGACCGAACAGCCGAGGTGCGGGCAAACGCCCGAAAAGACCTTCGCGCTTTCGCCTTTTTTGACGACCCACACCGACCGCTGAGTCTGGAATTTGCCCCAGCCGGCGTCTTGCGAAACGATCACGTTCTTCTTGACCAGCTTGCCTTCGGCGAATTCATCGAGCGAACCGAGGTCGGTCCAATCCTGCTCGTTCGAGGTGGAGAACGCCGGGGAGATCGAATACCGCCCGATCGTCACGCCAAGCGCGGCAGAAATGCCGGCGACGATCAGTCCGCTGATCACGCCCAGGAATGAACGTCGTTCTGGAGCTGGAGCGCCGTCATGATCATATTCAGTTGCCATCTAGAAATATCCTCCGAAAATGTGGGGTGGACTTCAGTCTTTTCCACATTCGCGCACTCTTAACGCGAAATGCAAGCAAAGAGATCTGCAGAAATAACTCCGGGTTTTAAGGTTTGCGAATGGTGGAGCGAGAATATAGCAGTGATTCGCCCGTTAGCCAAATCGGACGACGATCCCAGGAGAGAGGGAAAAAAATTCCTCAGATCTTACAGCATTGACAGCCACACATCGTCCATCCTAAACCAACAAAGATAATGGGTACGCGGTTTAAACCATCGACGCCACTTTAAACTATCTTGCTGAGGCTTATAAGGCCGTCAAAACTAAGCCCGTTGAGTACTATACAACTTTTTCACTTGGCTTATAGTGAACTCACATTTATTATTCCGAGGCCAATAAATCCCCCCTGTCTCCCAACCAAGACTCCCAACGTTGATTATCCGCCACTCCATGCGTTCGGCATGGTCTTCAATTGAAAGCACAAGAATAAATAGCCTCTTTCAGGCTAACAAAGGAGTAAAGACCCATGATCCCGGCGTTTTCAACCAAAGGAACAAACAAAATAAAGACAAAGCTACGGAAAATCTTTTCATATAAACGTTTCTGCTTGACGATTTGCGGCGCCTTGTTGGTTACACAGCTCGCCGCCCCGAGAGCTCAAGCGGCGTCAACCGTTCTTTATACTGCGCTCGGCGACTCGATCGGCTTCGGTCTCTTCGCGCCCATCGGCGATGGCTATGTGCCCACATACGATCGGTTTATCCAGGCCGACTCGGGAGTCAATGTCAACACGATCAATCTCTGTGTTCCAGGCTGGACGAGCAGCGATCTTCTGAGAGCGATAAGGGGGAATCTGCTCTTTCGCATATCCGTCGCCACGTCCACGATAGTCACCGTAAACATCGGCGGCAATGACCTGCTCGGAGGTCGTAGCGCCTATAAGGATCGAACGTGCGGTGGGGCCGACAATCAGGACTGCCTGAGGGCAGGAGTCGCGGTATTCAGCGCCAATTTCAACGCAATCCTCGCCGAAGTCCGCTCACTGCGGGCGGGGAGAAACACGATCATCCGCACAATGGATATCTATAACCCCTTCGTCAATGAAGACCGGGCGCAAGACACCTGGCCGAATGATCAGGGCAATGACTTCCAGGTACTCAAACCATATCTGGATGCGATCAATGGCCAGATCGCCGCGACGGCCACTGCCAGAAATATCCCCTACGCTAAGGTCTACATGGCGTTTAATGGGCCGAATGGCGATATTGATCCGAACGACCTCGGACTGCTCGCCTTCGATAATCTTCATCCCAACGGACGCGGCCACCGGCTAATAGCTGACCTGCTCAGAGGTTTGGGATACAGCCCATTTGAGCTTTGAGCCTGCAGGCGAAAAATTCGCTGAAACTTGAGCAACGGTACGGTACGGGGAGCGTAAGCGACCTGAACCTTGATCAGCAAGCCTTTTGATCGATGATCAGATCGCTTACGCTCCCCGTACCATATCGTACCGTAGGCGCGATGCTTAGTCGCTAACTTCCGGCGCCTGAGCTGGCAGATAGACTTTGAATTCGGTCCCCTTTCCGACTTTGCTGAAGAGGCTGATGAAGCCGCCGTGTCCGCGAACTATGGCCAGGACCGTCGACAATCCCAGCCCGGTCCCCTTTCCCATCTCTTTCGTCGTGAAGAAAGGGTCGAAGATGCGATCGATGACTTCGCGCGGAATGCCGACGCCGGTATCGGCCACAGTGACTCGGACATAACGTTGCTGCGGCGCATCCGGCGCCAGCAGTCTCTCTTCTTCGACCAGATAACGGTTTCCGGCCCTGATCATCAGCTTTCCGCCGGCGGGCATCGCGTCACGCGCGTTGATGCAAAGGTTCATCAGGATCTGCCTGATCTGCGTCGCATCGCCGATGACGCTCCACAGGTCGTTCGGAGCGCGAACCTGGAACCCGATGTTTTCCGGCAGAGTCTCTTTAATAATTCTGGCGATATCTCCGATCAGATCAGTCGTTCGGAGAGGGGCGCAGGCGCCTTCGGCGCCACGGGCGAAAGCCAGGACGCGCTCGACCATGTCTTTACCCCTCTCGGCGCTCCTATGCATCAGCGCCAGCCACCGACGACTCTCTTCATCCGCGCATCTCTGCTGCAGCGCGCGCAGACCCATCAGGATCGGCGCCAGCGCGCTGTTGAGGTCATGCGCCAGCGCGCTGGCCAACGCCCCGACGCTTTCCATCCGCTGCGCCTGCAAGACCATCGCCTCCAGACGATTCTTTTCGACTCCTTCTCCGTCGAGGCCGCGCTGAACCGGGACGAAACGCGCGCTCTCTCCGCGACGCTCATAGGCCGATGAGACGCGCAATTCGGCGGCGTATTCGGAACCATCTTTGATGAGGATCGAATCAAGAACGACTATCCCCCCGACATCCTCGACATCAAAGCCGCTGCGCAGCGCGCCATCGGCCAAAGCCATTTTTCCGACGGCTTGGGCGCGCGAACGATCCTCTTCAACTAGAAGCTTTGTCGCCTGTGACGCAACCATTTTGAGGGCAGCCGGTCGAATGAGACTTGTAGGTCTTATGAGACTTATAAGTCCCATTCGACCGGTAGGCCTGTGACTTGAATGAAATATGAGAAGAGGAGCCAGCGGGAGTGGTAGCGATTCTATGCCCGTCGATCAGGTTCCGCAAGCCCTATATTTCATACGCGGAGTAGGATCTTCTTCCCAGAATGACGCCGCGCGCGCGCTGAACTACATCAACGTGCCAGATAAGGGGCGAGGCGTCGAGATAACTTAACCAAAATGGGCGCCCCTGACTATTTGTGGAGCCGTCAAATTGGTCTCTTGCGACGATGTACGACCCCCTTGAAACGGTGTAATAAAAGAATCGCCGGTCTGTATTGTTGGAGGTTGCTTCAAAATGTCGAATGTAATGAAGCTTGCGCAAAGGCTCATCCTTATTATTTCCCTGTGCGTCTGTCTGAGCTACGCCGGCGCTTCTCTCCCCTTTCAAGCCAACAGTGAACGGTTCCTGTTACTGCTCTCTGGGGTGGCGATGTTCGTCGTCGCGACCGCCGTCAAGAGGATTTCCTCTAGATGGGGGGCAGGCAGGAAGGAGTCGAGCTTACGTTAATTCTCCCGCTCGGAATGGCGAACGGCGAGCTCCACTTCTGACATTCAACAGAAGGGACAGTTATGGAAATTTTCCGTCCTCGTCAACTAACAGAACTCATCGGTGTGCTGTGGCGAAGAAAGAGGCTCGTTCTTTTGATGTCTCTGGTGATGTTGCTCGCAACATTAATAGTCATCCGCCGAATACCGAATACATACGAATCCAGCGCGAAGGTCGTGGTCAATCTTCGCAATGATCAGGCAGGCATGCCGGATATGAACCAGTTCGCCAAATTGCAGCAGGAGTTGACGAGCCGTGAAACCTTAAACACTTTGATTCGCAGGCATAACCTCTATCCGAAAGCTAAGAATGAGGAAGAGGCTATCGCAACGTTGCAAAAAGCGCTAAAGATCGAAACCAAGATGCGCAATTACTGGCCTCAGACGCCCGAAGCGGTCGAGATCAGTATCCGCCACTCTGAGCCGAAGAAAGCGCAGGCCGTCGTGACCGATTTGGTCAAAATGTTAGAGCATGGCGACGAGCAGAGGATAACCGAAGCCTCGGCCGAGGCCGGGCGTCTGTCGAGCCAAATCGCCGAGGTCGAAGAACGGCTCCAGGAGCTGGCGCCGGAGCGCGACCTAGAAATGATCCGCCTCGAATCTACGTATCGATCGAGAACCGGCGCGGGGGATGATTCGAGCATGCGCCGGGCGGTCGAGTCTTCGATCGAAAGTCTGGCCGACAACGAATACGCGCTCAAACTCCAGGTTGAAGAACAGCGCAAGGAGATCGCCGAGCATGAAAAACTCGTCGATTCATTGCCGGCGACGACCGGCAACGCCGCTTACGGCGCGCTGCTGACCGAAAAATCCAAGATTGAAGCCGACATCCAAAGCTATTCCGATCAGTACACGGACAAACATCCGAAGATGATCCAACTGCGCAACCAGTTGGCGGAGATAAATCGCCAGATCAACCGACTGGAGACGCAGACGGGGACTACCGTATCCAAGTCGCTGACTCCTGAAGGCCGCGAATTGAGCGCCATGCGTCGAGACCTCAGACGAATGGAGGCGGACCTTGAAGTGACCCACATGCGGCTGGAAAAAAGGAATCAGCAGCTCGGCAAAATACCGGCGGGCGATGAGCGGGCCGCGTCTGACAGGTCGGCGATGCTGGCCGGCAGAAATGACGCCGCCCGCGCCGAATACGACACGCTGGTCAGGCGCTACAACTGGCTACTGGATAAACAGGATTTGCTGTTGAAGTCGAGCGCCGAGCGAGACCCATCTCGCACGATGTTCTATGTGATCGACAAAGCGAACCTGCCGCGGCTCCCGACCGGGCCCAATCGGTTGGTGATGCAAGCGTTCGCGCTGGCTCTGGCGGCGGCCTTTGGCCTGGCGATCGCCTTAGCGTTCGAGACGCCGCGCCTGTTCAAGATCAATGACAACCGCGACGTCGAATATTTCCTGGGCGCGCCTGTGCTGGCGGCGATCCCCAAAATGCTCACCACGACTGAACGCGCCAACAAACGCAGACTGCGATTGACGCGCGGCGCGTTCGTTACGGCAGTGGCCGCCGTCATGGCGACGGCCCTTGTGTCTTTGCTGACATACCTGAATGTGTTTCAGATCATCGCCGGCAAATAGTCGGCGAGCGATCAAGAAGACCGAGAGCGTGACTGAATTTCCAATGGGGGTTGAAATGGCTCAATCAGGTTCTGAAGCGGTTCCCGAACTCGCCAGGATCTATGAGAGTGACGCGAGAATACCGATGAGCCGCGCCCGTGTGACGTCCGTGGGAGCGGCGCCAGGGATGCAACCCGAGCGGCCGCTGATGAGACCGTCGCGCGAAGTAGAGTTGACGCTCGCCCGGCTCGACCCGCACCTGGTCGCCATACACGAGATGGACCCGGAGGTCGATTCGCAATTCACGCGCCTGGCGATATCGCTGATCTCCGCCTCGGCGCGCCAGGCGCTGAAACGTTTCCTGCTGACGTCGGCCCACTCCGGCGAGGGGCGCACCTGTGTGGCGCTCAATCTGGCGGCGGCGCTGGCGCGGTCGCGCCAGCGTGTTCTCGTCATCGACACCGATCTGAGGCGGCCTTCGATCGGGCGGCAACTGGGGCTTGAATCGGAGGTCGGGCTGGCCGAAGCGGTTGCGCTCGGCCTGCGCCCAGAGGAAGCGATAATTCGGGTCTTGCCCGCCGATTTTCACGTCATACTGACGCGCGGGCAGGTCGATAATTCAGCCGAGCTTCTGGTCTCCCCCAATTTCAAGCGACTACTTTCAGAACTCGACGACTGTTACGACTTCATTCTGTTCGACTCGGCGCCGATGCTCAAATCCGCCGACGTGAGCTTGCTCGATCTGCTGACCTCCGCAACGATCCTCGTGACGCGTCCCGGCGCCGCTACGACGGAGGAGATGCGCAAATCGATCTCCCTGCTCAACGAGGAGAACTTTTTCGGCGTCGTCATGAATCAGGTCGAGGATTGAGGCTAAAGGTGATTCGCTGATGCGGTCCAATGCGGATCGACGTCAAAAAGTATCTCGAAGGCAAGGGGAGCCCGGAAAGCAACATTCAGTTGCAAGCCGGTGATCTGGTGGTGGTGCATGGAAACGCGAGGAAGACGCTCGGAACCATCGGCGCAATCGCCGGTCTGGGAAATTTCATTTCCATCATCGCCAGGGGCTGGTAATTGGCTCCGCGCGAGAGACGGCAAGCGGCGCATCACGCGATCAACCGTTTGCCGTTGCCCGCGCGGCGTCATAATCAATAACCATAAGGAGGGAGATTTATGACAACACGAACGCGAAATATGTCTCCGACGCCGCTAGCGATTTTTGTGCGCGAACGACTGTCTGAACTGGAGATACGACAGTCAGATTTCTGCCGGTTAAGCATGTTCGATCAGGGGCTGCTCTCCAAGATTCAAAACTCGGTGGTGACGAGTTTGAGTCTGGAGAGCGTGCTCAAACTCGCGGTCGGCCTGGCGGTTCCGCCGCAGCGAATATTCAATCTTCTGGATCGGATGGATATGCACGATCTGGTGATTAAATCTTACGCCAGCGAGTTTTCGGACATGGTGACCGACAACTTGCGCGACGAGGCCCCGGAGATCGCCGACCGGCTGCGGACGGCGCTCAAGGAGGCCGCCGGCAAACTGTCGCTGGAGAACGGCAAAACCCGTCGGCGCCGATGGCGCCCCGAGCATCTCAGCAAAGCTGCGAACGGCGCGGAGACGGGGACTTGATCAAATAGGCGTCGCTCAATCTGCTGCGAGTGTCAGGCGCATTCGATCTGATGCGCCTGGCCCATCGCCGCCATGCGCTGATCCTGACATACCATCGTTTCGGTTCCGGCGGCGAATCCGCCGCTGCGACGCCCAGGAATCGGGATCGCGTCTCGAAGATGTCCTGAGACGTCGAATCGAACAATTTTTCTGCCCGAACGGATACTACGACGAGCGGGCGCAAAGCGAGGTCGCGCGAGCGAGCTACGGCCTCGCCGTGACCTGCATGGGCGGCCTGAATAAAAAGGAGATGACCCGCTTGCCCTCCGCCGAACTCACGCGGAACGCGACGGCGCCCATTTCGCCCAGAGCGTGAGCGGGTTCGAGGAATTGAAAAGCAGAATGCGACAGATGATTTTATGATTGTGACGAAGGTCCCAACCCAGAAAAACTTTATCGAACGCGCCGCTTGGCTGACCGGAGCGAATCTTCTGGCGTTTGCGCTATCTTTCCTAACACCGCTCGTCGTAGTCCGCGTCTTCGACCAGGCCGAATTCGGAACATTCAAACAGTTGTTCCTGATTCTGACGACGTTCATGACGGCGCTCTATCTACAGGTTCCGATGAGCGCCTTTTACTTCATGTCGCGCGAGCCGGACAAACGATCGCAGGTGGCGATGAACATCATAATCTTCTATCTGGCGATCGGCCTATTGATGGCGCTCGTGTTCGCCGCGTATCCCACATGGATCAGCTACATTTTCCATAATCCGGCGCTAGACGAACACATTCCTCTGCTCGGAGTGGCGCTGACGCTGTGGCTGATCGCGACGAACGCCGAGATCCTCCCGCTCGCGCTTGGCGACGTCCGAACCGCGTCGAGGTTTATCGTCGCTGCGCAAATCAGCAAATCGCTGATCATGATCTGCGCGGCGGTCATATTCGGCAGCCTGAGGGCCGTCTTGTGGGGGTCGATCATCCAGGGTGTGATCCAATGCGCCTTCATGCTGGGCTACATCCATTTCCGCATAGGGTCGCTGAAGGTTCGTCCGGACCGGCTCTTCGACTGGTCGTTGCTGAAAAAACAGCTCTCCAATTCCCTGCGCTACGGTGGCGGCGCCACGGCTCAGAGCCTTCGGGTAGACCTGCACAATTATTTTGTCTCTCACTACTTCTCGGCCGCGTCCTTCGCCGTATACGCCAACGGCTGCTTTCAGGTCCCCCTGGTCTCGCAACTGCAAAACTCATTCAGGGACGAGCTGACGCCGGAGGTGGCGCGATTGGAGGCGTCCGGCGATTACAAAGCGATCATTCACGCCTGGTTGAACGCCATGCGGAGGCTCTGTTTCGTGGTCTTGCCGGCATGCGCGTTGCTGTTCGTAGTGCGGCGCGAACTGATCGTCACGCTCTTCACCGATGCATACGCCGACTCCGCGCAGGTCTTCTCGATCTATCTGCTCGTCGTGCTGACGCAGACGCCGCTGACCTCCCCGATCATGCGTTCGATCGCCGATTTCCGGCGCCATCGCCTCAAATTCAATCTGGCGCAGATCCCGCTCGCCTGCGTCGCGCTATACACCGGCGTCAAACTCGGTGGGCTTGTCGGCGCCGTCACCACGATCTTCTGCCTGAACTTATTCGATATCACGGTCAGCGTAATCGCCATCTGCCGCAAGCTCGGCGTGAAGCGGGAAGACCTCAGACAACTCGCGCCGGTCGCCAACGCGGCGCCGGCCGTCATCGTGGCGATAATCGCATCGTCCGCAGTCAGGACCCTGATCGCCCCCGCGCATTCGATCATCATACTTGGCGCATGCGCGATAGTCTTCGCATTCATTTACATAGTCGGGGCGCTCCTCTTCGGCGCGTTGACTCCGGAAGATCAGGACGCCATCTACAAACAGGCGCAGCGTCTGATCCGGAAGTTCACATCCGTAGAGATCCCGAAGCCCTCGGCGAAGACCGAACCTCAGAGTCTTATCCAACCTGACCCACACGAGCCGGTCAGCCCGGCCAGTCCGTTAAAAATGGAAACGCCGCCGGTCAATTCTCCCCGCGATTTCCCCCATGAGTTTATAGCGCGCGCCGTTTTGCAAGTTCTGCAGGACGCGGGGAGCGCGGCGCGAATCTGCCGCGAATTGCAGATCGACGAATGCCTGCTCTCGGATTGGAAAGAGCAGTTCACGAATCAGGCCAGCCCGATCTTCGAGAAAGCCCCGGCCGCAACCTCCGCAAACGAGCGGATTGCTGAACTCGAGCGTCTGGTCGGGCGCTTGCGACTGGACCAGGAGAGCGAAAGAATCGCGGAATTGGAGCGTCTGGTCGGACGTTTGATGCTGGAACTGGAAGCGTCGAAGAAGAAGCCCGCGCTTCTGGGGGCTCCCGCGCGTAGAAACGGAAAGCATGAACGAAATGAATGGGACTTAGAGGTATTATGAGTAGTGACGCAAAATCCTGCCTCTCTACAGAATCCCATTCACGGACCCTCGCGCTCGACAACGCGGCCTCTTTAGTCCAAAGGCTGTGGCCGGTTTGTTGCAAGGGTTTGTTGCAAGAGGATTATCGAGGATGCGCCCGACCACGCGCATTCCCTGTGGGCGCTGCTTATGCTCGAGGTCTGGCGCCGCATGTTCATTGATCATGAATCTGCGGCAAGTTTCACTGTCGTCGAGGGCCTCGACGAGAGCGTTATTTGACGTACAGTGGGTGTCTGCCAATCGTTCATCTATGTTCACTTTCTCGAACAGCCTCGACCATATGACATAGTCATGAAGTGATGAATTATGCCGATCAGTCTTAAACAACTCAGCAAATTTCGCAGCGTGAGCCTCGACGAGTTACGAGTTCGCTCGCGGCAGGGGGCCGCCAAGTTGAGCGACCGCTTCCGGCGCGCGTCCGCGCCTGAGATGAGCGACGAGGAGCTTGCCCACGAATTCCATCCTGTCTGGCGGGACGGAACCGGCGAAGAGGCCGCCGACAAGCTGCGCTGTCGCATGCGGGCGAGAAGCCGTTGTTTCCTGCCTTCGCTCGAACAGCGCCGCAACGTCGTTGAGATGATGAACTGGCGCTTCCCGGACGAACGCGACGCAATTATCAATACGGCGGAGGCCGCTCTCCGAGGGAAGTTCTCCCTGCTCGGCCACGCCAGCTTGAGTTTCGGCGATCCGCCCTATTCGCCGATCGATTGGCGATTCGACCCCGTTTCGGGCAAACGCGCTCCGGTCGCGCATTGGAGCAAGCTGCGCCCGCTCAATCCGCTGGGCGGCGGAGATCCGAAAGTCGTCTGGGAGCTGAACCGCCACGCCCATCTCGTCACGCTGGGCCAGGCCTACTGGCTGACCAACGACAACCGGTTCGCCGAGGGGTTTCGAGACCAGGTCTCCTCCTGGATCGACGCCAATCCGGTGGGAATGGGAATCAATTGGGCGTCGAGTCTGGAAGCGGCTTTCCGCTCGATCGCCTGGCTGTGGGCGACGCAAATGTTCGTCGATTCCGGCGCGGTCACGCCCGATTTCTTCGCGCGGCTGCTGAAATCGCTAATCGAACACGGTCGCCACATCGAGACGTACCTTTCGTATTACTTCAGCCCCAACACACACCTGACCGGAGAGGCGCTGGGGTTGTTCTATCTGGGACTGGCGCTGCCGGAGATGATCCGCGCCGGAGGATGGCGCGACCTGGGATTGCGAATCCTGCTCGAACAGGCGCGGAAACAGGTGCGAGAGGACGGTGTTTATTTCGAGCAATCGTCTTACTATCACCGCTATACCACGGATTTTTACACCCACTTGTTCGCGCTGACGCGGGCGAACGGTATCGGGCTCGATCGCGCGTCGGAGGCCACGCTCTGTCAGAATCTAGAAGCGATGCTCGACCATCTGATGTGGATCACGCGGCCCGACGGGACCTCGCCGCTCTTCGGCGACGACGACGGCGGGCGGCTGATCAAACTCACTGCTCGGGCGGCCAATGATTTCCGCGACACCCTGGCCATCGGCTCAGCGATCTTCAACCGCGGCGATTGGAAATATGTCGCGGGAGCCGCGCCCGCGGAGATGTTGTGGTTGATCGGCCCCGAAGGCGTCAAACGTTACGACCAACTGAAGTCCGAGCCGCCACGAGAAATTTCCAGAGAGTTCAAACCGAGCGGCTATTTCGTAATGCGCGACGGATGGCAGCGCAATTCAAGTTTCGTTTTGATCGATTGCGGGCCTCATGGCGCCGAGATATGCTGCGGGCATGCGCATTCGGACGCGCTCTCGATCGAATTCGCCTCGCGCGGCGTGACCTGGATCGTCGATCCCGGCACGTACGTTTACGCCGCGAACGCGAAGACGCGCGACGAATTCCGCTCGACCGCGTCGCACAACACCGTGACTGTGGACGAGGAGCCGCAGTCCGTCGCTTCGACGCCGTTTTCCTGGCGCACGGCTGCGGAATGCCGTCTCCACGGATTCTTCGAGCGCGGCGACGCGATCTTTTTTCAAGGCTCGCACAACGGTTATGAACGTCTCAAGGACCCGGTCAAACACACGCGATCGGTGTTGTTCGTCAAACCGGACGCCCGCGCGGGCCTACCGGAATACCTGATCGTGCGCGATCGGTTCACCGCAAACAAACGTCATCGCTACGCCATCCGCTACCATCTCGCGCCCGGCTGCGAGGCCCGGTCTGGCGCGGGCCGCGTCGAGGCCCGCCACAAAAGCGGCGCCGAACTGACAATCAGGGTCATCTGCGAGACAGACGTCAAAACCGAGATCACCGCCAGAGCGCCCGCCAACGTAGACGCCAAAGTATCTGTCAAAGTATCTGCCAAAGTATCGGAAGGCTGGGTCTCGACCTGTTATGCGCAATGCGCCCCCGCGCCCATCGCCTTGTTTGAGGCCGAGGGCGAGGGAACGCATGAGTTTCTGACTTTGATCTTCCCCGGCTCGTTCGATCAGGTCGAGGCGCTAGAGAGACAGATTCTCAACCGGCGCCGCCCCGGCGCTGACTCCTCAGGCCGGCGCGGTCTTGAAATAGTGAAACTCCCGGGAAGCGCAGGCGGATGACAAGTTATAAACGTAGCGCCCGCGCGCCCTAACTTCATGGAGAGGGGCCGATCATCGCTGAGATGAACGCGCGAGGAAGCCGAAAACAGCAAAGCCGGGCGCCACGTTGCTTCGGACACCCGGCTTGCGCGTACAGATTTGAGCTTCGTTTCCTCAGCCCGGTTGCGCGCATTATCCGCCTATCAGCCAAATAGCAATAGCCGGGCAGCGAAACCGGCTATTAAAATCAATAATGATAATATAACGCTTCGCTTTTGAGGCTTCCTGCCTTGCCGAAGCCGATTATAGAGCCAGCAAGCGGTAAAGCCGGGCGCTTCTTGTGACGCCCGGCTTGCCTATAACTTCTTGAGCTTCGTTTCCTAAGCTCGTCGGCAGCCCGCATTGACCCTTGTATCTCAAGGCCGCCAGCTACTTCCATTATGCTCTTGCCTGTTCGCCCCGTCGAGACATGTCTCCAGTTCTCAGCCGCAAACCGTGTGAAACTCTGTGTCGCGCCCACATCTATAGAGATTCCTCTAACAGCCATTCTTCCGCGGCCTGCAAATCCGTAAACGCCTCGACATTTACACCTCGATTACGGGCCGCCAGCAAGAAAAACTTTCGTGGATCCATTCGCTCTGGTATCTCAATAAATGCGACTTTTATCCCGTATCGCGCGAAAATCCGCGATTCTTCCGCCGCCAGGTATTTTTCTACAAGGGAGAGTTTTCCCTCGGCTTTCGTAATGTCGATGAGAAGTTTATCGCCCTTTGCGCGCCTACAGTGTTCCGCAATTAACTCGAATTGCAGCCATACCTCTTCCGCCACGCCCACTCCAATAAATCTTGCGGCGAGATAATCAGGCATTTGTTCCATCTCAAGCTGAATGCTCATTCCTCCTCCAAGTCCACCTTCGCCGTTCTATTGCGCTTGCTTGGCCTCTTCTAACACCGCCTTGGCGTCATCCGCCGCCGCACGGAGTTCATCGGCTGCGAACTGTGTCTGCTTGGCGGCCTGGCGCAATTCATGCGCGGTGCGCCGATGCTCCTCGGCAACGCGCCTATCCACTTCCGCCACCTGGCGCGAGTTTTCAGATGCGACTCTTTCTTTCTCTGCCCGTTCTCGTCTTGCTTCAGCGGAAGCGCGAGAGTTTTCCGCGACTGCGCGGGAAGATTCCGCCGCCCGCCGGTTTGCTTCCGCCTTTTGTGAGAAATACTCGTGCGGGTTCTGATTCGACATTGAGGCTGATAAATCCTGTTGGTTCATATTGGCCTGCTAACTTATTGATTTATAGCTCTTGTAAAGTGCAAGCTTTTGCAAGCTGCAAAGTCTGTGCCGAGCCAAGTGAAATCAGCGACGCTTGCCATTGCGTTTCGATTGCAGCGAGGCAACCCATTCGCCCATGCCCCAAAAGCGCCGATAGCTCCGATCGGCGCGGAGTCGGAGAGACAGCAAATCGTCGCCGAATAATCCGTGGGGCGTTACGGGACTCGCCTGCGATCAAAACTATGTGGCGTTTCGGGACATGCCCAACGCCCAAATCGGCGAAATGCCCTATTTTCAACACCGTCATTTCGGCGCGGTAATTGCTTTCACATCTTGTGTTAAACAAATGTGTAGGACTAACGGCAAGCTGAGCGGGAGGCGTGTAATACGTGTAATAATGGATACATCCCATTCGGCTTGCCAAATTTTTCGTCCAGAGTCGCGCCCGATTAATGCGCAGAACTGATCTGTGTTGTTTTTCGGATTATTTGCTCAATCGAATGAGGTCTCGGCGTAACGCTCGCGGATTACTTCCCTTGAGACATGGCATAAACGAGATACAGAAACTGCCCTTCCGGCGTCGTCTGACGCGCCGCTTCCACCAGCCACCGATATTCGAGCTTGCATCCCTTAAGTAGCCGCGCATAGTTCATTTGCTTACTGTTGACTCCCTTCGCTTCAATCCGGCGGCAGACCTTTTGAAGTCTCACTCGTTCCCCTTCCTTGTGAGCGACGAACTCATCATCGAAGTACGCCACCGCTACCAGATACATTTCGCGCGCGCTCGCGTCGAGGGTCTGAATAATTTCAATCGACTTCGTAATAAAAACCGCCAGGTCGCTCTTGGTCAGCCTGCCTGGCAATGCGCGTTCTTCTTCGACGGCAACGGGCTTGTCGTCGGGCTCATTGACATGATTGACGACCTTCTTAACCGCCGTCCTTTTAAACGGCGCTCGGGCTTTGACTTTCTTGGCGGCCATCTCCGTGGCCCTTTCCCTCTGGAAGGTTCCGGCCTGCTCGCCGCGCCAGAGAACGCGCAAGTCACGCGGTTCATGACGCCGCGCTTAGGGCAAGCCGAACTTTGCCGTCAATGGTATGTGAGTCCGGCGCCAACGCTCACGGACACCACTTGACAGAGTCTGATTTGACCGTATCCAATTGTAAGCGAAATGGAAGTTTCTGGAATCGACTGGACGACAAGGTCTGAGTCTGACTTTAATTTACGATACCGACAAGTTGAATAATGAGACTGCTCACCCGATCCGACGTTCGGCAATCCATCTCGATGCGCGAGGCGGTGGAGATCGTCAAACGCGCCTTCGGCGAGCTATCCACGGGACGCGCCGATGTTCCGCTGCGGATAGCGTTGTGGCGCCCGGAGCGCGACGGCGTAACATTGGTTATGCCGGGGTATTTGAGCGACTCCGGATCGCTCGCTGTCAAGGTGGTATCCGTCAACAACCGGAACGCCGAACGCGATGCGCCCCTCATCAACGCCGTTGTCATCGTGATTGATCCGGCCACGGGTCAGGCGGTCGCCGCGATGGAAGGCGGCTACCTCACGGCGCTGCGGACCGGCGCCGGCAGCGGCGCGGCGACTGATCTGCTCGCCCGCCAAGACGCCGAAGTCGCTGCGATCTTCGGCGCAGGCGCGCAAGCGCGCGCGCAGGCGCTCAGCCTGACCGCCGTGCGCCCGATCAAACGCCTCTGGATTTACTCGAGGCGCCGCGAACAGGTCGATGAGATGATCCTTGAAATGCGGACGCAACTCGGTCCGTCAATCGAACTGCTCGCAGCCGACTCGCCGTCGCAGGCCTTGCGCGAAGCCCTGGTGGTCTGCGCCGCGACGACTTCATTGACGCCCGTGTTCGACGGCGACGATCTGCGACCGGGCGCGCACGTCAACGGCGTGGGGTCGTATAAACCCGAAATGCAGGAGGTCGATTGCGTTACGCTACGGCGCGCGTCGAAGATCGCCGTCGATTCGCGCGAAGCCGCGATGGCCGAAGCCGGCGACCTGATAATCGCAATCGAACGCGGCGAGATTCGACCTTCGGACATTTACGCCGAGATCGGCGAGATCGCCGCCGGCTTGAAACCGGGGCGTCAAGACGACGACGAGATCACATACTTCAAATCGGTCGGCAACGCCGCGCAGGACGCCGCCGTCGCGCAGGCGGTTTATCAACGAGCCTTGCAGGAAGGTCTCGGAGTCGAAATCGATTTATTGAAATAAATGAAAATCTCATCCACCAGGCCACACGAAGAGACACTAAGGATTGATTTCATCTTCGTGACTCTTCGCGTGGCTTGGTGGATGATTGTCTACTGAATGGCATTCAAACCACTGACACAGGCTTCGAGTTGGAACCCGCCTTCTGATTGGCGCAGGATTACGACCATTGACGCGCACACCGAAGGCGAGCCGTTTCGCGTCATCACCGGCGGCTTCCCCGAACTGCCCGGCGAGACGATGCTGGCGCGGCGGCGCTACGCTAAAACTCATTACGACGACTTAAGAACCGCCTTGATGTGGGAGCCGCGCGGACACGCCGATATGTATGGCTGCATCGTCACGCCTCCCGTCACGCCCGACGCCGACGCGGGCGCGCTCTTCATTCACAACGAAGGCTTCAGCACGATGTGCGGCCACGGCGTCATCGGATTCACGACCGTCGCGCTGGAAACGGGCATGTTTCCGATGGCCGAGCCTGAAACGACGCTGAAGATCGATACTCCCGCCGGGTTGGTTACCGCGCGCGGCAGGGTGAGCGACGGGCGCGTCAAAAGCGTTTACTTTCACAATGTGCCGTCGTTCGTTCTGGAGCTTGACGCGGTGGTCGAGGCGCCGGGCATGGGGCTCCTGCGATACGACCTCGCCTTCGGCGGGGCGTTTTACGCCTACGTCAAGGCCGAAGACGTCGGGCTTAGCTGCGCGCCCGAAGATTACAGGCGATTGATCGAAGCCGGTACAGCGATCAAACGCGCGGTGGCTGCCGGCCGCCACATCCCGCACCCGTTTGAAGAGGATTTGAGCTTTCTTTACGGCGTGATCTTCATCGGCCCGGCGTCTGACGCGAGGCGCCACAGCCGAAACGTCTGCGTCTTCGCCGAAGGGGAGGTCGATCGTTCGCCCACCGGGACTGGCGTGAGCGGGCGTCTGGCCATTCACCACGCTCGCGGCGAGATCGGCGTCGGCGAACCCATCGTCATCGAGAGCGTCATCGGTTCCAAATTCACAGGGAGGGTGGCGCAAACGACCACATTCGGCCCGCACGAAGCGATTATTCCCGAGGTCGAAGGAACGGCGCGCATCACCGGGAGACACGAGTTTTTGATTGACCCTGGTGATGAATTGAGGAAGGGATTTCTATTGCGCTGAGAAAGCAAGATTACGCTTTGCCACAGAGCCACAGAGCCACAGAGGTCATAAAGAGAAAGAAAGCATCTCCATTGAGCTTTCTGTTTTTGTCTCTGTGGTTCCGTGGCTGCGGTGGCTGATTCAATTGTCAGGATTGCTCGACCTTCCAGGCGGTCAAGACATATTCGAGATCGAGTTCACGCCAATCACATCGCAGCACAATCCTGTCTTCGCCGGCCACCCAGAAGCTCGACGCCGGGACTTCCAGGTTATCGGAATCCATCTGGAAGTGCGCCGCTTTAAACCTCCCCGCCGGGACTTCCACTTCTTCTTCGCCGATCAATTTGACGCGGCAAGTCTCCACGCGACCGAGCGGCCCGTCGGCGCCGTCCAGTCGCGTCGATGTGTTGTAGAACGTCCGCAGTTGCTCGCCCCCTTTTGCGCGGTCGTAATTGAAATACATCCATCCGTCCAGCATCACCGCGTGGGTCGCGATCGAGAAGAAATCCTCGGGGACGGCGAGCGTCTGAACCGAATGGCCGGTCTCGTTGCCGTCGGCGATCACATCCATCGCGCCGCCCTGAACGCGGAAATAGCCCGAACCGATCAAGCGATCGGCGGCCTGCAATCGAATGAACGCGTCCACCGGGCGGCCCTCCTTCCTACGCGTGTAGATCACGTCGCGAACCAACTTCGAATCGTCGGTCATCGCCAGGCATCGCATGGTGACCGTGCCGTCGCAGTTACGGGTCAGGCTCCAGTCCTCGCGTCCCCGCTCGCCTCCCGTCGATTTCTTGCGGTAGGACAGGCGCCCGTATTGATATTTGAGCTTCGACATTCGTTGAGAAAACCTAAAAACGAGGATAGGGGATAGAGGATGGAGAATAGAGGGTAGAGGCCGAAATCGATCTTCAACCTTCGATCCTCGATCCTCGATCCTCGATCTAGCGTCCTCCGCCGACCGCCCTGCTGAGCATTCCCGCGATGTCGTCAACCGCCGAACCGTCGCGGTTCATGTCAAACATGGAAGACAGGGCTCCAAGCAATCCCTGGTCTCCGCCAGTCTGCTGAGTCGCGGCGCCAAGCTCTTTCGGTAGATCGCCCGCGCCTATTCCTTGTTCGCGCCGCGCGCGTCCGAGCGCGCCCATGATAATCGGCGCCAGCATCAGCAGCAGCGGCCCAACTTTACTTAGATCGAGCCCGCTGGCATGACTGACGCCGCGTTCGACGGCGCCTTCCTGGTCGCCGAAGACGTGACTCAGAATGCCCGCGCCCCGCCCGGATAAATAATCATCGAGAAATCCGCCAAGATCGTCGAGGATGCTTCCGTCATGGTCGCGATCGAGCGCGCCGAGCAATGACGACGCGCCCGATTGACTCGCGCTGTTATTCGCCAGTCCGCCGAGTAGCATAGGCAATGCGGCCTGGATGGCGTTGCCCGTCGCGCCCTCGTCGGCTCCCAATCGCTGACTGATCTGTTTGATCGTGTCGCTGTTCAATGCGTCATTTAGTAATTCCATTAAATCCATTGTTCCCTCCTTTCCATTGTTCCCTTCTTGATATTCGCTGTCGCGCTTCGGTCACGTTTGTTAATTATTGTCCATGAGTCATTGCTTTTCGCGCGCATTCGTATCGGATTGCGCGACGGGTGATTGTGATTTCACTGTAAGCGCAACTATAATCCTCGCCGCATTGACCTGCAAAACATATTCCTGATCATCAGAGATTGATTGAAGGCATGAAGCTTGAGGCTGATAAAAGATCCGGCTTGATCGCATCGCGCTATCTACACGAAGTTTTGGGCAAGGCTTTTGGCGAGGCTTCGGGCGAGGTCTCGGCCGCGATCGCTTACATCGCGCTTCTGGCTATTGTGGCTGCCGCCGCGCCCGATTTCTATTCGTTCGCCAACCTGCGCGATCTGGCCATCGGCAATGCGCCAGTGTTGATCGTGGCCGTCGGGATGACGATGGTCATTCTGACCAGACAGATCGATATTTCCGTCGGGTCGCAATTCGCCGTTTGCAGCGTGGCTGCCGGCCTCATCGCCAAGATGATGGCGAAGACTGGAATGCCGATCGTCACAGTCTTCGTCGCGGTCGCGCTGATCGGATGCGTATTCGGAGCGATCAACGGCGCGCTGATCGCGCGATTGAACATTCCTTCCATCGTGGCCACGCTCGCCGTGATGGTCGCGACGCGCGACGGATTGCGATGGGCGACCGAGGGCCGGTGGGTTCAAGACCTGCCGCGCGGGTTTCAGTGGTTCGGACTGGGCCAGTCCATAGGACAGGTAGTGATCGTCGTCGCGGCAATCGCGCTCTTCGCCGCCTTCGCGTGGGGATTGAGAAACCTCGCGGCGGGCCGCGCGGTCTACGCCGTAGGCTCTGACGCCGAGGCGGCAAGGCTGGCGGGCGTCGCCCCCCGGCGCGTGGTATTCGGAGTATTCGCGTTGATGGGCGCGCTAACCGGCGTCGCCGCGACGCTCAATTCGATCCGATTCACCGACATTCAAAGCAACGCGGGCGTCGGACTCGAACTGAAGGCCATCGCCGCAGTCGTGGTCGGCGGGACGGCGATCAACGGCGGGCGGGGCTCGCTCGTGGGCACGTTCATCGGCGTCGCGCTGTTGGGCACAATCGGCACGGCGCTTACTTTTCTCGGCGTCAATCCGTTCTGGGAGAAAGCCATTCAGGGCGCGATCATCCTCGCGGCGGTCGCCTCGGACGTGGTCTTCGCGCGCGCTCGCCGTCGCCACGAACTTCGAGGCCGAAAGGAAGCGCAAGCGGCATGACGCCATCATTCGCATTCGCGACCGAAGAGCCATTGTGGCGCCGTCTGTTTCCTAACCACGAATGGGCGTTGGTGGCCATGCTCTTTGTTGAAACGGCCATCTTCGCCTTTATCGGCGACAACTTTTTCACCGGCGCGAACGGTTTCGAGATCATCCGGCTGAGCGTCGAGGTCGGGCTGCTGGCGATGGCGCTGACGCCGGTGATCATCACCGGCGGGATCGATCTGTCGGTCGGTTCGATGATGGGCTTGTCGGCCGTCGTCTGCGGTTGGCTGTGGCGCGACGCCGGATTGCCCATCTGGGCGAGCGCGGCGTTGACATTGACGTTGGGGCTGTTCGGCGGCGGGTTAAACGCGCTGCTGATCGCGCGGTTCAATCTGCCGCCGCTGATCGTGACGCTCGGAACTTTTTCGCTATTTCGCGGATTGGCCGAAGGAATAACGGGCGGCGTGGACAACTACACCGGATTCCCGCAGCAGTTTCTCTTTCTCGGACAGGGTTATCTGTTCGGTATTTTGCCGCCGCAGGCGCTGGCGCTGATCGCGGTCGCGGTCTTTTACTACCTGCTGCTGCACCGCGCCATCATTGGTCGCAGCCTCTACGCCATAGGCTTCTCGGCTGAGGGCGCGCGGTACGCCGGCATCCCAGCGGCGAGGCGCGTCGGTCTAGTTTATCTGCTCTCAGGACTGGCCGCGAGTCTGGCGGCGGTCATCTACATCGCGCATCTGGGACAGGCTAAATCGGACGCTGGCACCGGATACGAGTTGTTTGCGATTACGGCGGTTGTGCTTGGCGGGACATCGATCTTCGGCGGGCGCGGCACGCTCTGGGGCACGGCGCTCGGACTATTCGCCATAGTGATTTTGCAAAACGGATTGAGGCTCGCCGACCTGCCCGCCGAATTGTCGGGCATTCTGACCGGATTCTTGCTCGTCATCACGATCTGTATTGATCGTTTCCTGGGAGCGCATGCGTCACAAGTTGCGGGCGCCGGGGGAACGACTATTTTCGGAAGCAAGCCGACCGGGACGCCTGCGCTCCCGGGGGAAGAGATCAAAGTGAAAAACTCTCAAGTCGCAATTCTCAGCGCGGTCATCCTGGCCGCCGCCTTGATCGTCGCGGGCAGCAACTGGCTGCTCGTCCGCTCGCTCAGAGAGCGGTCGAATAATAGCGCGGCGGCGGCGCCTACATCCGCGCCTGCTAAACGCCTGACCGTCGCGATGATGCCGAAGGCCAAGGGCGATCCGTATTTCGTCAGTTGCCGCAAGGGCGCCGAAGAGGCCGCGCGCGAACTCGGCGTCGATCTGATCTGGGATGGCCCGACCGACCTCGACCCGGCCAAGCAGAACGAAGTCGTCGAGGGCTGGATCACGCGCGGCGTCGATGTCATCGCGGTGAGCGTCGAAAACAAAGTCGGGATTTCGACTGTGCTCAAGAGAGCGCGTGAACGCGGCATCCGCGTGCTGACCTGGGACGCCGACGCGCAAGAAGACGCGCGTGACTTCTTCATCAACCAGGCCACGCCTCAAGGCATCGGCCAAACCCTGACGGACGAGGCCGCGCGCATCCTCGGCGGTAAAGGAGAATTCGCGATCATCACCGCGTCCATGAGCGCCGCCAATCAGAACGAATGGATCAAGCGCATCAAAGCGAGGCTGGCCGAAAAATATCCCGACCTGAAACTAGTGGCCACTCAACCGAGCGATGGCGACCGCGACCGCGCCTTCGCCGAAACACAAACGGTTTTGAAAGTTCACCCGAACGTGAAATTGATCATGGGCATCGCCGCGCCCGCGGTGCCCGGCGCGGCGGAAGCCGTCAAACAATCGGGCCGCAAAGACGTGAAGGTCATCGGCCTGTCATTGCCGAATCTCTGCAAGTCTTACGTCCACGACGGCGTGATCGAAAGCGTCGTGCTGTGGAACACGCTCGACCTTGGCTACCTGACAGTCTATGCGGCCAACGAACTGGGGGCCGGGAAATTGAAACGCGGCGCCGTCGATTTGAAAGCGGGTAAGCTGGGCGCGATTCAAGTGCGCGAAGCCGACGTGTTGTTGGGCGCGCCATTTATTTTCAACAAGTCGAATATCGATCGTTTCGATTTCTAAATCAGACCAAGAAACATTTGTAAAGATAGTCAAACCGCCGCAGGACGCCGCAGGGACGCAGGGAACGATCAAGACTGGTCTTTCCCTGCGTCCCTGCGGCGTCCTGCGGCGGTTTGATGTCCATATCTTGGTTCTCATGACTTAGAGCGTTGCGCCGACGCCTTAATCTCACTTGCTCTGATTCCGGTTCTTTGACCGGTACAGAAGGCGCTGTTACTGGTACAATTCCCACAACTCCCTTCCCCATTGCTTTGCTTGAATCGAACCGATCAGGAGAAGAATTAAAAATGAGGAGGGAGACGAATGAAAAGATCAAGAGCGAAATTCGTCCACCGGTTTATTCTGCCGGTGGCGATGATCCTACCGCTCGCCGCCGCCGCGCAAACCCCAGCGCCGATTCAACTCCGCGGCGTGAGCATCCCGCGAAAACTGACGCTGGCGCAAGCTGAACGGTTGCTGTTGCAGCGCAACCTGACCGTGCTGGCCACCAAATATCAAGTGGACGCCCTCCGCGCGGCGCGGCTGATCGCCAGCTTCAGACCCAATCCGACGCTCACGCTGGGCGGAGAGCAATTTATTCTTTCAAGCGCATTCTTCCGAGATCTCTTTCGCACAAATACGAACACATCGGCGGAGACGACTTATACCGTTCGCTACGAACAGTTGATCGAGCGCGGCGGGAAGCGCGAGATCCGCACTGAACAGGCCGATTGCCAGTTCAGAGCCGGTGAAGCGCAGATGCTCGACGCTGCGCGCACAGAGCTTTATCAATTGCAGCAGGCTTTCACCAGCGCCGCGTTGGCGCGCGACAATCTGCTGCTGGCCGAAGCCACCAGGCAGGAATACGACCGGACCATCAAGTTGACCGAAGCCAAGGTCGAGAACGGTGATCTGGCGCGCGTCGAACTCTTTCGCGCGCAGGTGGCCGCCTTGCCATATCAACAGGCCGTGCAGCAAGCGCGGACGTCTTATCAACAGGCGACCCGCGACATCCTTAACCTGCTCGGCGCGCGGGTCGAAGACGTGTCGCTAACCAAGCCGGCCGGCGCCGACAACAGGGCTCAGATCGTCCAGGCGTCTTTTCACACGAGCGACACGGGAGACGGGGCGGTTGACCCTGATCGCGCGGATTCATCGAGCGACGCGCCACTCGAAATTGATTTCAAATTCGATGATCGCCCGATTAGTCAGACGCTGGCCGAGTTGCGAGCGATCGCGCTGGCCGAACGGCCGGACGTGATCGCGTCGCGCTATCTGTACAGCGCCGCGACGAAAGCCGTGGCGCTGGCCAGTTCACAGCGCACGCGCGATCTCCTGGTCGGCGCGTTCTATCAGCACATCGGCTCGGACAACACCGTCGGCGTCAATGTTTCGTTCCCGCTCTTCGCGCACAACAAGGGCTACGCCGCGATCTCGCAGGCCGCAGCCCAACAAGAGTCCGCCGTCTCGCTGGCGCGCGACGCCGAACTGCAGGCCGTGACCGACGTCGAGAAGGCTTATTTGGCTTATCAGTCGGCGCGGCGAATCCTGGACATCTACAGCTCATCCACGATCGAACGGGCAGGCAGGCTGAAAACCATCGCCGCGATCAGCTACAAAGAAGGCGCGACCGGCCTTTTGGAACTGCTCGACGCCGAGCGCTGCTACAACCAAACGATCAGCTCGTACAACCAGGCCCGCGCCGATTACCAGGCGGCGCTCTGGCAGTTGGAACAGGCTATCGGCAGGCCACTGAGGTAGAGCGCGGAAATCGGGAAGGGTCGGTCTCGCCGGAAAACGATGAAGCGCGCCATGTAGTAACGAATTTATTCGTTACGGCGCCGTAACGAATAAATTCGTTACTAGGTGGGTTTTCGGAGGAAGAAGAACGCGACCGAAGCTGCCCGGCCCGAGCGACGACGCCGTTATGGATGATCAACCGAGAGAACCTGTTGATCCGCCGGTTCCAGATCCCGTCCCACCCAGACGTCCGCGCTCGCGCATGCGACTTCTTGGCGCCGTCGCGCTCATCCTGATGACCATTTTCGGGGGATTGATCTACTGGGGCTATCCTTCAACGCGCCAGGGGCCTCCCCCGGAGAGCGCCGTTCAATCGAAGCTCCCTGAAGACGTCGTCTTCGCCGACGAAAACCAGTTGAAAAATCTGACCATTGAACCCGTCGCCGCGCGGGATTTCACGATCGACCGCGAATTGACCGGCAAGGTAGGGTTCAATGAAAATCTCTTGACCTCTGTCTTCCCCGCCTACTCGGGCCGCGTTGTCGCAGTGCTCGGCGCCAAGGGCCAGTTCGTGCGCAAAGGCCAACCGCTGCTGGTCGTCGAATCGCCCGATTACGTCGCCGCGCAAATCGACCTGACGAACGCGCGCGCCGACGTCGACAAGGCGGCGGTTAATTTGAGCATGGCGGCGGTCAACGTCGAACGCGCTCGCAGGCTCTTCGCTCAAGACGCGATCTCCAAAAAAGATTTGCAGAGCAATGAGTCTGCGTGCGCCCTGGCGCAGGCCGAATTGCGGCGCGGGATGGCCGCGCTGGCCGTCGCGCAATCCAGACTGATGATCTTCGGTAAAACGCCCAGAGACATCGCCAGTCTGAAAGCTGGCTTTGACCGCACCTTGACCATCGCTGCGCCTATCGACGGCACGATTGTGGACCGTCAGGTCGGGCCGGGGCAAATTCTCAGGACTGACGCGCCGGCGCCGCTGTTCCAGATCTCCAGCCTGTCAACGCTATGGGTGCAAGGCGACGTGTTTGAAAGTGATCTGCCCAACATTCGACTGGGCGCGCCGGCTGAGATCAAGGTCGAGAGCTATCCGAAAAAGGTCTTCCCCGCGCGCGTTTCATTTATAAGTCCGACGGTCGATCCGGCGACGCGCACGGTTCACGTGCGCGTCGAGGTGAATAATCCGGACGGTCTGCTCAAACCCGACATGTTCGCCAGGATGAAAATCATCGCCGCCGCCAAAAAATCGGTTCCTGTCATTCCGGCAAGCGCGGTAGTCGCGCGCGGCGAAAATTCGTTCGTGCTGGTCGAGGAAGCGCCCGGACGCTACCGCAAACGAAAGGTCGAGATCGGCCATGAAGTGGATGGCAGCGTGATGATCAACAGCGGGTTGAAAGTAGGCGAACGAATCGTGACGAAAGGCGCGGTATTACTGATCTGACAAATCGGCCGCGAAGGCGGTAGTGGCGCATTGAAATGAATAGATTCATCGAAGTGGTTTTGCGCGAATGGTTGGTGGTAATTACGCTGGCCGTCGGGCTGCTGATTGGCGGCATGGTAGCGTTCAGGCGTCTGAACATTGAAGCATACCCAGATCCTTCGCCGCCGCTGGTCGAGATCATTGCGCAGCAGCCGGGCTGGTCCGCCGAAGAGATGGAGCGGCAGGTCACGTTGCCGCTCGAAACGCAGCTCAACGGCATGGCGGGACTCAATCACTTGCGCTCGATCTCGCTCTTCGGGCTGACCGACATCAAGTGCTATTTCAAATACGAGGCCGATTACAGCTCCGTCAAGCAGGAAGTGATCAACCGATTGCAGATGGTAACGCTGCCCGCTGGAGTGCAGCCAACGCTCTCGCCGCAATCCGCCACGGGCGAAATTTATCGGTACGAACTAAGAGATGAAGGCGCTTCGCTGATGAATTTGAAGACGGCGCAGGATTGGATTATGGAACGCCAGTTCAAGCAGGTCCCCGGCGTGATTGACGTGGTCAGCTTTGGCGGCCAGACCAAACAGTTCCAAGTCGAGCTTGATCCGGACAAACTCATTCAATTCAACGTCTCCGCGCCGCAGGTGATGCAGGCGATTACCAACAGCAACTCGAACGTCGGCGCGAATTATCTTGAACTCGGCGCGCAGAGCTACAACGTGCGTGGCATCGGACTGTTCCGAAACGAAGAGGACATCGGCAATGTCCAGGTCGCAGAACACGGCGGCGCTCCGATTTACGTCAAACAACTCGGCGAGGTCAGCGCCGGCGCGAAGACGCCGATCGGCCGCGTCGGGCGCGATTACAACCCCGACATCGTGCAGGGCGTGGTCTTGATGCGCAGAGGCGAAAAGTCCATGCCGACGCTCAAAGCCGTTCGCAAGAAAGTCGAGGCGATTAACAACGGCTTGCTGCCGAAAGGGATGATGGTCGTCCCGTATTACGACCGCACCGATCTGATCAACATCACCACCCGCACCGTCACTCACACACTGATCACGGGGATGATCCTCGTGGCGTTCATTCTGCTGGCGTTTCTCGGCGATCTTCGCGCCTCGTTGGTGGTGGCGCTATCGATCCCGCTCTCGCTGATGTTCACTTTCATTATGATGGTGATTCGCGGCGATTCGGCCAATTTGATCTCGATGGGCGCGATTGATTTCGGCATCATCGTGGACGCTTCGGTCGTAATGGTCGAAAACATTGTCCGGCATTTGAGCGAAGAATCGCCGTCCGGGCGCGACCTGAGGCGCGCCACGGCGGCGGCGGCGGGTGAGGTCGTCAAGCCGATCATTTTTTCGACGGCGGTCATCGTCGCCGCTTTCCTGCCGCTATTCACGATGACCGGCGTCGAAGGCAAGGTCTTCGGCCCGATGGCGATGACATACGGCCTGGCGCTCGCCGGCGCGTTGATCCTGGCGATGACCTTTTCGCCGGTGATGGCGTCGCTCGCGCTCAGGCCGCGAGCCGGCGGGCATGACACGTTACTCGTCAGGCGCCTTCGCGCGGGATACAACATGGCGCTACGCGCCACGCTGGCAAGGCCCGCGCTCACGGTCGGCGTCGCGTCACTCGCGCTCATTGCCGCTGGCGCGACTCTTCCGATACTCGGCGGCGAGTTTATGCCGAAGCTCGAGGAAGGCAATCTTTACGTGCGCGCCTCTATGCCGAACACGATCTCATACACTTACGCCAGCCAGCTCACAGACCAGATGCGCGCGGTCTTCAAGAAATATCCCGAGGTGACAACGGTCATCAGCCAGTTGGGCCGTCCTGACGACGGCACAGATCCGACCAGTTATTTCAACTGCGAATTCATCGTCTTATTGAAGCCGTTCGATACATGGCCGAAGGGTCGCACGAAAGCTGACCTGATCAAGGATTGTGAAGCCGAACTGCGGCAGATCCCGGGCGTGAATTACAACTTTTCCCAGGCGATTCAGGACAACGTCGAAGAGGCAATGTCGGGCGTGAAGGGCGAAAATTCGATCAAGCTCTTCGGCGACGATCTCGAAAAGCTGGAAGCGACGGCCAACCAGATCAAGAACGTGATGGCGGAGATCCCCGGCGTGGCCGACCTCGGCGTCTTCGGAGAACTCGGCCAGCCCAATCTGCTGATCCGCGTGAACCGGCAGGAAGCGGCGCGCTACGGCATAGCGCCGAACGACATCAATGCGACCGCGCAGGCGGCGATCGGCGGCCAGGCCGTGACGCAATTGCTCGACGGCGAAAGGCGTTTTGATGTCGTCGTGCGCTTCCTGCCGCAATACCGCCAGAGCCTTGAAGCGATCAGCAACATCCAGATCAATTCGCCCGAGGGTGAGCGCATCCCGCTCAAGCAGCTCGCGGAAATCACCAAGCAGACCGGCGCGTCGTTCATCTACCGCGAAGACAATGCGCGTTACATCCCGATCAAATTCAGCGTCCGCGGGCGGGACCTGCAAAGCACGATTGATGAAATCCAGTCCCGAATCCGGTCGCAGGCGCAATTACCCGCCGGGTATTACTACATTATCGCGGGCGAGTTTCAGGAATTGCAGGACGCGTTGGGGCGTCTGAAGATCACCGTGCCGATCAGCATTCTGATCATCTTCTTCCTGCTTTACATGACGTTCCGCAGTCTGGGCGACGCGGCGTTGCTGCTCGGCGCGATGCCGTTCGCGTTGACCGGCGGCGTGGTTGCGCTGCTCATTACCGGGACGAACTTCAGCATCTCTTCGGCGGTCGGCTTCGTTTCGCTCTTCGGGGTATCTGTGCTGGGCGGAGTGATCCTGATCTCGCGCTTCAAGCAACTGCGCGAAGAGGGGATGCCGCTCGGCGAAGCCGTAGAGCGCGGCTCCGATCTCCAACTGCGCCCGGTGTTGATGACGGCGATAGCGGCGGCGATCGGTTTGCTGCCCGCGGCGGTCGCCACGGGTATCGGTTCGGAAACGCAGCGCCCGCTGGCGCGCGTCGTGGTCGGCGGGATGATCTCTTCGGCGGTGGTGATCTTGCTCGTGCTACCAGCGATATATTTGCTGGCGCATCGTTGGCTGGAACGGCGTCGCCCCGACACGGAATTCAATCATCAATAGGAAACTGGCTACCGCAGGGCGCAGAGAACACAGAGGGAAAGAGCGTACGCCAACTCCGCTCTGCGCTCTCTGCGCCCTGCGGTGGCTAATTCTTCTTCAGTGTTCAAGCGCCGTTCGCTCTAAAGCGGAATTTATCTATGCCCAGCCGCTTGATCCGAAACTCAAGCGTAGACGGCGCCAGCCCGAGCGCTTTCGCCGCTCCGTTCGGCCCAGACACACGCCCATGCGAGGCGCGTAAGGCCGATTCGACTGCCTCGCGCTCCTGAGTTTGAAGCCGCTCGTTGACGTTTCCCGCAGCGGCGGCGTTTGGCAATACGTCTCGCTCCACGCGCAGCGCGCCGTTGCGCGAAAGAATCACTGCTCGTTCGATCACGTTCTCCAGTTCACGCACGTTGCCAGGCCAGTGATAAGAGGCCATCAGATTCATCGCGCGACGGTCAATCCGGCTGATCGCGCGACCGAACCGCTCGCCATGTTTGGCGACGAAATGAGAAGTCAGCAGCGGAATATCTTCGACACGCTCCCGCAGCGGCGGTAAATGGATAGGAAAGACATTCAATCGGTAGTAGAGATCGCTGCGGAATCGGCCCGTTCGCACGTCCTCTGCCAAATCCCGATTGGTCGCAGCCACGATCCGCACGTCCACGCGCACGGTCTCGCCGCCGCCAAGGCGCTCGAACTCGCGCTCCTGCAACACGCGCAGCAGCATTACCTGCATCTCGGGCGGCAACTCTCCGATCTCGTCCAGAAAGAGCGTGCCGCCGTTGGCCTGCTCGAATCGCCCCTTGCGACGCGCCACGGCGCCGGTGAAAGCGCCGCGCTCGTGGCCGAACAATTCCGAAGCCAGCAGCGTGTGTGGAATAGCGGCGCAGTTGAATTTGACCAGCGGCCCGTGCGCGCGTGGCGAAAGGCGGTGGATCGCGCGCGCAATCAGTTCCTTGCCCGTCCCGGTCTCGCCGGTGATCAGTACTGTGGCGTCAGTCGCGGCGACCTGCTCGACGGCGTCCAGAGCGCGCCGGAGCGGTGGCGAATCGCCCACAATCTCGTCGAACTTTTGAACCCGGCACAATTGCTCACGAAGTACGATGTTCTCCTGCTCCAGTTGATCGCGCAGTTTGCGAATCTCCTCGTTGGCCAGCGCATTCGCCACGGCCACGGCCAGCGTTCGCGATATGACTCTTAGGATCGCCAGGTCACCGTCGGTAAAAGCTTTCGGCTCTATGCGGCTGAATGCGGCTACGCCAATCAACTTTTCACGGACAATCATCGGGATCGAGGCGTAAGCGCGAATGCCGCTGGCGGCAAGATGAAACTCATGCTCATACCAGGCTTCCTTCGCAAACAGATCGTTGCAAGCGTAAGGGGCCCCATCCATCTTAAGCTTTATATTCATCGGGTCGTAAGGTATCAGGGGGCGAATCGGCGTCTCGACCTGACGAACGAATTCGGGACGGCCAAAATATTCTTGCAGCGTTTCTCCTTCACGGCGCGGGAAGCCGACAATGTGCGCCGCATAGCAATCGTGATTCGCGCCGTCGAAAGAAATGATCGCGACGCCGTCGTAGGGAACCACCGGAGACAAAACCTGGGTGATGGCTTCGAGTACGCCTTGTAATTCCCTCTCAGTGCTGACCGCCTCCCAGGCGCGTAAGACCAGAATCTGTCGTTGTCCCAACTTGGGGTCTTTAACAACTTGCTGTTGTGTTGTTGTGAACATAGTCGGAGTATAACAAAATGCGCAGCCTTGTCGTGAATTCGCAAGATATTGCGAATTTTGCGCCGCGAGACAGTTGACGACAGAAGTTTAGACTTTGGTTTTTCAATCAGTTACGTCGCCCAACCGAGTTGGCGCCGAAGTCGCATCGCAAAATATTGGCGATTGCCGTGCCTTAGAGTAGGGCAGACTCCCTGGAAGTCTGCCTTGTCCCATTCAATGACGTTTTCGAGAAAACATGGCAAACTGCCAGTTTGCCCTACCCTTGTCGATGGAGATTTTGATGATCGATTCTTTGCCAAATACAGCTAAGACTGCACAAAAGCCCTTTGACCGGGCCGCGCCCGCGATTGAAGTCCGCGACCTTGTCAAAATATATGGCGGCAAGGTCCGCGCGCTCGACGGCCTCAGCTTCACGGTCGAAGCCGGGGCCGTATTTGCGCTGCTCGGCCCCAACGGCGCTGGCAAATCAACGACAATAAAAATCCTCAACACGTTATCGAGTCCCGATTCGGGTTCCGCCCGGGTCGCCGGCTTCGACGTGTTGAAAGAGCCGGATCGCGTGCGAGGCGCCATCGGCTGCGTGGCGCAGAAGTCCGGCATTGACCTCGAAGCCACGGGGCGTGAGAACCTGACGCTGCAAGGCCGCATTTACGGCCTTCGCGGGCAGGAACTGAAAGACCGCGTGAACGAATTGCTCAAACGTTTTTGGCTGACCGAAGCCGCGGACTCCGTCGCCCGCACCTATTCCGGCGGGATGCAGCGCAAGCTGGACATCGCGATGGGGCTCGTTCACAGTCCACGCGTGCTTTTTCTGGACGAGCCGACGACCGGTCTCGATCCCGAAGCGCGCGCGGGTCTGTGGGAAGATATTTCGCGACTGGCGAATGAAGACGGCATCACAGTTCTGTTGACTACGCATTATATGGAAGAGGCCGACCAATTGGCCCGCCGAGTGGCCATCATCGATCGCGGCAAGTTGGTCGTCGAAGGGGCTCCTGATCAATTGAAAGGCGAATTACTCGGCGACGCGATTCACATCGAATTCGCCAGCGCCGAAGCCGAAAGCCATGTGCGTGAGGCGCTCAACCGGCTGGACGGTCTGAGCGAAATCGTCGTGGACGGCCATTCCATGCATGCGCGAGCCGCGAAAGGGGCGACCGCCGTTCCGGGAACGCTCGCCGCGCTCGAATCGAAAGGAGTGAAGGTCGCTTCGGTCAAAGTCGCGCGGCCTTCGTTGGACGACGTCTATCTGCACTATACCGGTCGGACCTTCAGCGAGGCCGACCAAGGCGCCCGGACGGGGCCGAAAGGAGCGCGATGACTTTTTTCATTCATTCTCTGTTTATGGCGCAGCGACATTTGCGTAATTTGTCGCGGCAACCCTGGTGGATCGTGATCTCGCTAGTCCAGCCGATCGTCTGGCTGCTGCTATACGGCCAACTCTTCAAACGTGTCGTCGAGTTGCCCGGCTTCAACGCCAGCTCATATATCAGCTTCGTCACTCCCGGCGTGGTCATTATGTCCGCGCTGTTCGCGGGCGGCTGGAACGGCATGGGCGTGATTATGGACATGAATCAAGGCGTGATGGACCGCCTGCTGGTCTCGCCGATCAACCGCGCGGCGATCATTATGGGCCGAATCCTTTCAATGTCCGCCGTGAGCATAGTTCAATCGCTCATCCTGATCACGCTGGGTTATGCAACTGGCGCCCGCTTCGCCGGCGGAATAGTCGGCGTCATCGTTCTGTTCATCTGCGGTATGTTGTTGGCGGCCCCGTTCGCCGCGTTGTCCAACGCGCTGGCGCTCGTCATGCGTAAACCTGAATCGGTCATCGGCGCGTCGAACTTCATCCTGATGCCGATGATGTTCCTTTCCCCGATCCTCATGGCCAAGAATGTCATGCCCGAGTGGATTCGCTCGGTCTCCAGATTCAACCCCGTGAACTGGAGCGTCGAGGCGGCGCGGGAAGCCCTGGGAGCGCACACGGACTGGAATTTCGTGCTCCTGCGGATCGGCTGCCTCTTGGCTTTCGCCGCGATCAGCGCGGCGCTGGCCACGCGCGCCTTTCGCGCTTACCAGCGTTCGGCGTAGCCGCCGCCGTAGGAAACAGCTCTCATCTGTCGGTAAATCTCATGATTGAATTAAGGATTGATGTTACGCAGCGGTAATTCGGACGTGTGGCTTGACGCATCCTCAGCGCCGGAGGCGCGACGGATATTAGACTGCGGTGGAACCGCAGGAACCGTCGGCGTCAGGATTTCGCGCTCCGGCAGGAGCGCCGGACGAGTGATGCGGGTCCGGCGTCCCTTCAGGACGCGAGTCTATTGCCCGCCAAGTCCCGGTGATTTCATCACCGGCTAATGTCCGCCGCGCCTCCGGCGCGAAAACCAGACCGAGTTCCGGAGAACTTTCTTCACTGCGTAACATCAGTTAGGGAGTCATTCTCACCTCCATTCCACAATTTCCGTTCTCTGTCCGGGAACCTACCTCCGATTGTTCGGGGTATAATGGCGACAAGTTAAGTGGAAGGGAGGCGCAAATTGAACGAATTCGAACTGCCTTTTTCATTCAAGAGTTCGCTTACGGACTTCACGCGGGATCTTACCGCGGCGGCCTTACGCGACGAGCTTGAGCCTGTCACAGGTCGGGATCGCGAGATTGACCGTGTCATCACTATTCTGTTGCGCCAGTCTAAGAATAACCCTGTCCTCATTGGCGAGGCCGGCGTGGGAAAGACGGCGGTGGTTGAGGGTTTAGCCAATCGAATAAGCGCGAATCGGGTACCATCAGTTTTAAAGAACGTGAGTATACTCTCCCTCAGTCATACCGGTTTGATCGCGGGCACGACCTATCGCGGACAGTACGAGAAAAGGCTTAATGCCCTCATTGATGAGGCTAGTAAGAACAGGTTTGTCATTCTGTTCATAGACGAATTGCACAACTTGATCGGCGCCGGATCGGCGATAGGCGCGCCGATGGACGCGGCCAACATGCTCAAACCCGCGCTCGCGAACGGCCAAATCCGCGTGATCGGCGCCACCACCGATTTCGAATATGCGCAATATATCCGAGCCGACGCCGCGTTGGAGCGGAGGTTTCAGCCCGTGCGCGTCACCGAATTGGGGCGGGAGCAGACCTTAGAAGCGTTGCGCGCCAGGCAAGCGCGACTGGAGATGCATCATTCTCTAGCCATCACCGATGGCGCGCTGGAAGCCGCCACCGACCTTTCACTCGAACACCTCCCGGACCGGCGGCAACCGGATCGCTCCATTGACCTGCTGGATGAAACCTGCGCGCGCGTGCGGCTACTCGCGCCGGAACACCTGCCCAAAGAGATTGTCTCTCTCAAATTGAAACGGGATCAGCTACTCGCCGAGGAAAGAGAATCAATCGCCCAACTGATGTTAATCGCGGAAGCTAAGGGAACCTCTCTGGAACGTTTCTCGCGAGGGACCTATAAGATTATTGAGGCCATGGGACTTGAGGTCGAGAAATTATTTACTGGCGGCGTCACGGAGCGACAGGAGCTGCCATTGCCTGACAGCGTTCAACGTATACAGGCGAGCGACCCGGGAGCCAAACTTGCTAAATCACGCGACGAAAGGTCACGGGTCGAGGCTGAGTTGAAGGCGATACTGACCGAGTATCACCTTGTGGTGAATGCGGACGATGTCCGGAAAACCGTCGGCCCAATCGCGTAGACCATCAGCGAGAGGCAAGGCATAGTTTAAACGGTTAACAATTGCCCGTGTGGGATAATTTGGCAAACTTGCCATTACTCACATTTTACACAATGCGCGTATGTTGTATCTTAGCCCGCGGATGCGGGCGGCGGCATAAAGCCTGGGGTGGAGCGTCAGCGGAACTCCAGGAATTCGGCCCCAAAAAACACACTAGCCCGCGGATGCGGGCGACAGCCATTCAAGGGAGATTATGGCTGAGACATTCACGAACCTGATTTATCACATCGTCTTCTCCACGAAAAATCGCCAACAGCTGATCACGGGTCCCCGTCAATCGCGCCTCTACGATTACATCGGCGGTACGATTCGTGATTTGGGCGGGATTTCACTCGCGATCAATGGGACGGAGGATCACGTTCATTTGCTGGCAAAGTTGCGACCGGATAAGGCGCTGTCGGACGTATTGCGTGATCTCAAAGCGAACGCGAGCGGATGGATGCACGATGTGTTTCCTGATCTGAAGGATTTTTCCTGGCAACGCGGTTACGGAGCATTCACGGTCAGTCAATCGAATGTTGAGAAAGCACAGGAATACATTGCGCGACAGAAAGAGCATCATCAGAAAAAATCTTTCCGAGACGAGTTCATAGAATTTTTGGAAGCGAACGGTATTGAATTCAACGAAAAGTATCTGTGATGATGCGCTGTCGCCCGCGTTCGCGGGCTTGATGGTTTTCGATGCGATGTTCCCTGGGGTTCCGCGCTAAAGCGCTCCACCCCAGGCTTTATGCTGTCGCCCGCATCCGCGGGCTAAGAACGAGTCAAAATGTAGGTAATGGCAAATTTGCCAAATTGTCGCACCATCATAGTCCAATCGCGACAGTTCATCCGTAGGCACAATCGCAAACCGCTCTAGTCGCAAAGGAACAACCTTGGGCTGCAAATGAATCGGGAAATTATCGAACTGAAGCGGAAAATCCTTGATGGCATGGTCAGCTACATGAAATACGGTGGGGCTGACGATGAGACCGACTTGAATTACGAACCGGAATTCGACGCCGGGTACACACAGGAGCATGTCGACCGGTGTTTAGTGATCCTTGATGAGTTTCTTGCTTCGTTGGAGAAGCCTCCCGAGGCGCAAAAGAATGAATACATCATGGCGACTGTGAAGAACACTGTTCTTAGGCTCAATGAGTTGAATGAAGAATGCGATAACATGCTCATCGAAACGGATCAGCGCGAGGGTCTATGTGAGTTGATTATTTCCGCCGCAGGCCAGGCCGGTTTGAAGTCAAGTGGAGAAGACATAACCGAAGAATGGCGCGAGTGGTAAGGGGTGATTTGAATTGATTGCCGTGTCGCCTAATACGTATCGCCCCGTTTGATGGCTTCTTCAGAATCGTCGCGATTTCAGATTCGCAGCCCCAACGAAACATGCTTGGTTTCGAGGAAAGCATCGATCCCTTCACTCCCTAATTCTCTTCCCCACCCGCTCTGCTTCACACCGCCGAACGGGCAATTGCTGGTCGAAGGCACGCCGTCATTGATCCCAATCGTCCCCGCTTCAAGCGATTCCATCAACCGGAACGCGCGATCTAAATCCGCCGTGAACGCATACGCGCTCAACCCGTGGATCGTGTCATTCGCCATCGCAATCGCTTCCTCTTCGGTGTCGAACGCCGAGATTGCGGCGACCGGCGCGAAGGTCTCTTCCCGCATGCACAGCGCGTCATTTGGCGCGTCGGCGAGGACCGTCGGTTCGACGAAGAATCCTTTGTCGCCGAACCGCTTTCCGCCGCATAAGAGGCGAGCGCCTCTCGCGACGGCGTCTTCGATGTGCGCGAGAGCTTTCGTCAACCCGGCGTCGTCAATCAACGGTCCAATGTCTACGCCATTTTCCAAACCATCCCCGACTTTCAATGATTTCATTCTAGCCGTGAAAGCTGCGAGGAAATTCTCGTAGATAGAACGCTGAACATAGACGCGGTTCGCGGCGATGCACGATTGGCCCGTATTACGCGCCTTGGCGGCGAGCGCGCCTTCGACCGCGCGGTCAAGCTCGATGTCGTCGAAGACCAGAACCGGCGCGTTGCCGCCCAGTTCGAGCGATAGGGGCTTGACGGTCTGAGCCGCGCCCGCGATCAAAATCCTGCCGACTTCGGTCGATCCGGTGAAAGTAACTTTGCGGCAGAGCGGATTCTGCAAAAACTCCTGCCCGATCTCCGGGGCGTCGCCTAACACGACCTGGAAGACGCCTTTCGGCAATCCGGCGGCGGCCACGCATTCGGCCAGCGTGATTGCGCTCAGCGGAGTTTGTTCGGCCGGCTTCAAAATGAGCGTGGCGCCCGCGGCCAATGCCGGAGCGGCTTTCCGCACGGCTAATACCAACGGGAAGTTCCACGGCGTGATCGCTCCGACCACGCCCATCGGCGACTTGATAACCAGATGGCGTTTGCCGTCGACCTGATGCGGCACGATGCGACCGTAAGCTCGGCGGGCTTCTTCGGCAAACCAGCGCAGGTGATCAACTGCGAATGCGACCTCGGTCTGGCTTTGAGCGAGCGGTTTGCCGTTTTCGCGCGTCATCGTG
>DASTMP010000023.1:0-14213 GCA_035714085.1 Blastocatellia bacterium | reverse complement strand
ACTTTCCGTCCGAACGCGCTTCGAGGTTGAACCTGTAATTAGAGAAGATGTTCAGTCCGCGCACTCGCGCTTTCGTGGTTTGCAGATCACGAAGGTCGAGCGCCGTGGCGGGGGCGATGGTGAAGGCGCGGTCCAGCAGCGCCGGCGCGACGTGCGGCGTCGGTTCGGTTCGCACCTCTTCGATCTCCGGTTTGGAACCTCTGTTCCAGTATTTCAGCGCCGCCTCGACGTTGCCTTGAAGGAAATAGACGCCGGCCAGAAAATCGTTCGCATAAGTGTCCGTCGGGTCGAGCCGCAGCGCCCGCCGCAGATGGCCGGCCGCCTCCGCATAATTCTTCTTCCTGAAGCAGACGCCGGCCATTTCAAGAGAGAATCGCTTGTCGCCGGGTTGTTGACTAAGCCCGATCTGAAATGCCCTCTTGGCTTCATCCCAACGCCCCAGTCGGGCCAGAGCCGTTCCGTAGTAGTAATTGACGTCAGCGGAACGCTCGGCGTCATCCTCCGCAATCCGAACGATCTCCTCCCACCGTTCTTCCGCGAAGAGTTGTTTGATTTCTGTGGCGTGATCGGAGAGGGCAGGCTGCGCCCGGAGGGGAAACGCAGAAAAGGCGAGCATAAGAAATATGGGCGCCGCTTTCACTTGGCGTCGGATTGAGGCAAAGCCAGCAGTGTCCATTTGTTGACGCCGCTCCATTGTTTTTCAAAATCGGCCCGATCCTGCTTGAGCAGCTTGCGCTGCGCGGGATCGTTCAACAAGACGAGCCTTGCTCGTTGGTCCAGCCCGGCCACGACTACATAATGTAGAGGGGCGGCGGCGTCTGAAGGCTTAAGGGCGACGATCAAAGGCCGCCCTTTCCGCAGATGATTTAGCAGATCGTCCCATTCGCCGCGAAACGCGAATGTGTTGAATCCGCGCTGTTTGAAATATCGCTCCATCGCCGATGCGTAAACGCCGCGCGCGCCGGGAGCATACAAGGCGCGATATATCTCGGCCGCATCGACGCTCTCACTGTCTGCGCGTTCTTGCCGCTTGAACCAATATTGCATGACCATCGCGACGCTCGCCGCCCCGCACCCATCCTTCTCCTGCTTCACGAAGGGAACGTCCAGCCACACGCCTGAGTCCTCCGCGGCCGGGATGACCCCGCAAAGGCAGAAAGACAGGGCTGCCAGAGTGGCGAGGCGGTAGAACATATCAGCGTACTGCGACGATGATCAGGATGAGAGCGGCGATGCCTACGAGGATGATCAGCAGATCTCTGTCGTTCAGCCTGCCGGCGGCGAAGTCTTGGTCGAGTTTGTCCGCGCGGGACGCCAATCGCGCCAGCTCGTCGTCGCTCAGCGTCGAAACTGCAGCGTCAATTCGCTCCGGGCTTATCTTAGCCGCTTCCATAGCTTTCCGAGTCTCGTCCGACGAAAAGAGACTTTTGACTTTTTGTAGATTCTGTTGGCGCGTTTGGGCGGCGTTTACTAATTCTTTGTGGATATCAGTTTGGCTTACGACGTGTGTCTGAGCCAGTATGCCGGTCGCGCAAAGAGTGAGTAAGAAACAAGCGGCCAGTAACCGAATAGATTGCCACAGATCAAAACGCATGGTTTGTAACCTCCAGAGGGGATTGGTTCAGAATGGGACACGAATAGATCAGGGCAACTGCGCTAAACATACAGGATACACTGATTTGACGCAAGCGCGCGTTGGCGCCGCCTCAGATCAGCCGCAGACGGCTTCCGAGGCTACGGATGACAATCACAGAGTCTTTATAGTCGGTGGAGAGCAACTGGTTTGTCGAAATGAGGCCCACTGATGTCGATGCTGCCGCGCCTGTGACAGTAGGACAGTGATTAATCCTGCGATTCCGCTCTTTGTCGCCCTTTGAATGCCTTCGATCTGGCCCTGAGTCTCCATCCTGCTTATAATCATTTTGCATGATCCGTTTTGAAGATGTAGAAAGGAAAGTCGAACGGCATCATCCGGACGCCGATTTGGATTTACTCAGGCGCGCTTACATTTACTCAGCAAAGGCGCATAAGGATCAGGTGCGCGCTTCAGGGGAGCCATATTTAATCCATCCGCTATCAGTCGCCGCCATTTTGGCGGATATGAAAATGGACGTGGCCACGGTGAGCACTGGCTTGCTGCATGACGTGGTCGAAGACACGCTGGCGAGCACGGACGACATCAGCAAGTTATTCGGCGGAGAGGTCGCTAATCTGGTTGACGGCGTAACCAAGATCAGCAACCTTGGCAAGAAGTCCAAAAAGGAGGCCCAGGCCGAGAACCTGCGCAAGATGATTCTCGCCATGACCAGCGATATTCGCGTCGTTCTGGTCAAACTGGCCGACCGTCTTCACAACCTGCGGACTCTCGAATACTTGCGCCCTGAAAAGCGCAAACGCATTGCGGAGGAGACGCTCGAGGTTTACGCGCCGATCGCCCACCGCCTCGGAATGAGCAAAATCCGCTCGGAATTGGAAGACCTCTCATTCCGGTATCTCGAACCGGAAGAGTACAAGCGGCTTAAAGAAGAGGTCGAGAGCCGCAGGGTGGCTACAGAGGCGTTTCTCGAAGAGGTCGAAGCCAGGATCGCCCAGCGGTTGACTGATGAGGGCATAGACTTCGTCAGGATCGAGGGACGTATTAAACGGCTCTACAGCATCTATCTCAAACTCAGGCGCCAGAAGATTTCGCTCGATAAAGTCTACGACCTGGCCGCGGTTCGGATCATCACGAGGGAAGAGAAGGACTGTTACTTCGCGCTCGGCGTGATGCACAAATACTGGAAGCCCTTCCACGACCGGATCAAGGATTTCATCGCCATGCCGCGCGAAAACGGCTACCGGTCATTGCACACCTCGGTCGTCGGCGAGGAGGGCTATCATTTCGAGGTTCAGATCCGCACCGAAGAGATGCACCGCATCGCCGAAGACGGCATCGCCGCTCATTGGAAATACAAAGAAGGCAAGGGCAAAGACACCAGCGAAGACGACGCGATGAAATGGCTGCGGAAGATGGCCGAATGGCAGCAGGACGTTTCGGACGCGCGCGATTTCGTGGATTCGTTCAAGCTCGACCTCTTTCCGCGAGAGGTTCTGGCCTTCACGCCGAAAGGCAAGGTCATCCAGTTGCCGCGCAACGCCACGCCGATCGACTTCGCCTATGCGATTCACACTCAGGTCGGCGATCAATGCGTCGGCGCGAAAGTCAACGGCAAGATCGTCCCTTTGAAGTACCAGATTCAGAACGGCGACGTGGTCGAGATCATGACGACGCCGGGGCACAAACCGAGCCGCGACTGGCTCAATTTCGTCGCCACCTCGAAGGCGCGCAGCAAGATCAAACACTGGGTCGCCGAGCGACAGCGCGCCGAGTCGGTCGATGTCGGTCGTAAGATTTTTGAGAAAGAGGCGGTCAAGCTGCGTTTGAAGACCAAACATGTGTTGGAAGACCCGCAGCTAGCGAAGTTTCTCAACGACAACGGCTACGCCAAAATCGACGATATGTTCGCGGCCATAGGCTACGGTAAGCTGATGGCCCGCACCGTCCTGGGGCGGTTCGTCAAGGCCGAAGATCTGGCCGAGATCGAGCAGGCGAAGACGTCGAAGCTGCAGAAAGTGGCGGACGCCGTCAGACGCGCGCTGCGCATGGGTGACGAACGCATTCTGATCAAGGGCGTTGACGATGTCCTGGTCTACCGCGCGCCTTGTTGCAGCCCGATCCGCGGCGAGGAGATCATCGGATACATTACGCGCGGCAAGGGCGTGGGAGTCCATGCTACGCGTTGCAAAAACGCCGCGAACCTGATGGTTAACCGCGAGCGGATCGTCGAGGTCGCGTGGGTGACCGACAAGGTTGAAAATCCTTACGCGGTGAAGCTGTCGGTGGTGACCGAAGACCGCACCGGACAGCTCGCGGCGCTGACCAACACCATCGCCAATATTAAAACCAACATCCGCAACGCGAGCACCGATGACGAGATTCTGAACGACGGGACGCGAAGGATCGATCTGACCGTAGACGTCAACGATTTACAGCACCTGGAGCGCGTGGTCAGCGCTTTGAAGGGCGTCGAAGGCGTGATCGAGGTCGAGCGCCTGAACGTAGCGGCGTTCGGCGTCTAAGTCGAAACTGAACGCCTCATTGAACGGACTGTCTTTCAACCGCCCGCCTTTTCGAGTAGAATCCTGCCCTGCTTTCGCAATCCCGATCGGACTATCAGGCGGAAAATCATAAAGATGGAGAGCATACAAACCGACCGTGCGCCGCAAGCCATTGGCCCATACTCACAAGCGATCAAGGCGAATGGGTTCATCTTCGCCTCAGGCCAGATTCCTCTCGACCCGGCTACGATGCAGATCGTCGAAGGCGGTATTGAGGAACAGACAATGCGGGTGTTGGATAACTTGAAGGCCGTTCTCGAAGGCGCCGGGTCGTCGCTCGACCGTGTAGTCAAAACGACGGTCTATCTTGCCGACATGAACGAATTCGCGGCCATGAATGAGATTTATGCCAGGTATTTCGGCGCAACCAAACCGGCGCGAGCCACAGTCCAGGTCGCGCGGTTGCCGCGTGACGTCAGGGTCGAGATCGACGTCGTCGCGTTGGCGTGACGCGTTACCCTGAAACAATGAAAAAGCGATTGGAGTTCCGCCATTAGGCGGCTGAATTCCAGCCGCCTAATGGTGGAACTCTAAACGCTTCTCTGAGGAAAAAAACAGTGCGAAAAATTTTGTTGCCAACAATCATTCTTTCACTCTCATTTCTGGTGTCGTCGTGCGGCGAGACGAATAGCTCCGCCGGAGCGGGCGGAGGCGATGAGGTCGCCGCAAACGTCAACGGCACGAAGATCGTGATCAAAGACGTCGACCGCGTGATCGCGCAGCAGATGGGAGGGCAGGAGGGCCAACTCTCCCAACTCGCTCAGATCGAGCAGGCCGCAGCCCGAATACAGGCGCTGGACAGTCTGATCACGCAGGAAGCGCTTTACCAGCAAGCGCAGAAAGAGAACATCGTGCCCAGCGAGGACGAGATCAAGAGATTCATCCAGAATTACAAGGTCGAGAGGGCGCTTACCGAAGAGGCGTTCGTGGCGGACCTGAAGAAGACCAATCAAACCGAAGAACAGTTCCGCGAATTCGTGAAGAAGCAACTCTCGATAAATAAGCTTTACGATAAGGCGCAGACGCAACTCAAGGTGCAGGACCGCGAAATCGCCGAGATTTACAACGCCAACCCGAAACGGTATTCGATCCAACCCGGCGTGCAGCTTTCGGACATCGTCATCGACCCGAAGGACAACGGCGCCAAATTCGACGCTAAGGGAGACGCCCAGGCCGAACAACGCGTCCGCGACATCAAGGCGCGGCTCAACAACGGCGGCGATTTCGCTACTATGGCGCGCCAATACTCCGAACATCAGAGCGCGTATCAATCCGGTGACATTGGCTTCCTCGCCAGATCGGAATTCGCCGATGCGCTGCCGCAGCAGATGGGATTGCCCGCATCGGTCGGTGATAAGCTCTACTCAATGGAGCCGGGCGATGTCACCGACCCGATCAAGGATGCGGCCGGACGCTGGCACATCCTCAAAGTCACGGGCAAACAGACCGAAACTCGAGATCGCCCTATGGACGATCCGAATGTGAGAAAAGAGATTCAGGACGGGATCCTGGCTCAACGCAAACAGGTCCTTGACGCTGCGATTCAAGCGCGCGCGCGCGACGAGGCCAAGATCGAAAACTTCCTGGCCAGGCGCATGCTAGAAAACCCGAACAGCTTCGGCGTACTGCGCCCCGTCCCGGCGGCGAACACGGGCGCGACGAGCGCAAGCCCGTCCCCGAGCGCCGAGGCGCATAAGTAAGAGGGAGTGGGGAGTGGGATGTGGGGAGTGGGGAAATTATTCCTCATTCCCCATTCCCCATTCCCTACTCCCCACTCCCTACCTCAAACAATGCTGTTCCGTCTCGCAGATGTGACCAAGGCATATGGCGCGCAGGAGGTGCTGCGCGCCGTCACATTTCAGGTCAATCCCGGAGAGCACGTCGGTCTGGTTGGCCGCAATGGCGCGGGCAAGACGACATTGCTGCGTCTGATCATGGGCGTAGAGACGCCCGACAACGGCGAGATCGAGCGATTGCGCGGGTTTCGCTACGGCGCTCTGGCCCAGCACGTGGATTTTAGCGGCGAACTGACAGTGATGGATGCGGCGCTCGAAGTCTTTGAGAAACTGCGCGCGCTCGAGGCGAAGATGCGCGACCTGGAACACGCGATGACTGAAAGCTCAGGCGATGAGCTTGATAGCGTGATGCATGAGTACAGCGAGGCGCAACAGGCTTACGAGCAGGAGGATGGATTCAGTTATCACGCGCGGGCCGAGGCCGTGCTGCTCGGCCTCGGATTCACGAGAGACGAATTCGGCAAGCGCGCCGAAAACCTGTCGGGTGGCGAAAAAAACCGGCTGGGATTGGCGCGGCTGTTGCTTATCGAGCCCGACATCCTGCTGCTCGACGAACCCACGAACCACCTGGATGTCGAGGCCGTCGAATGGCTGGAAGACTTTCTGTCCGGCTACAAATCAGCCTATCTGATCATCTCGCATGACCGCTTCTTCCTCGATCACACGGTCAATCGTGTTCTCGATATCGAAAACGGGCTGGTCGAAAGTTACAGGGGCAATTACAGCGCCTATCTCGTCGAGAAGGAGGAGCGCCGCGAGCAACGGCGGCGCGCTTACCGCGAGCAGCAGGAGATGATCGCGCGCGCCGAGGAGTTCATCCGCCGCAACCTCGCGGGTCAGAAGACCAAGCAAGCCAAATCGCGCCGCAATTTTCTCGAGCGAATGGATCGGTTGGAGAATGTCAGTGATCTGGAGACGGCCAATTTCAAGCTCAAACCAACAGCGCGCACGGGCGACCAGGTTCTCCTTCTCGATAAACTGGCGATAGGCTTTCCCGGGAAGACTCTGGCGAGCGGTCTGTCATTGTTGCTGCGGCGCGGCGAACGGCTGGGGATCATTGGCGGCAACGGCGTGGGCAAGACCACGCTGTTGCGAACGATCCTGGGCGAACAACGGCCGCTGGACGGAGACTGGCGTTGGGGGACGGGCGTCAACGTCGGGTACTACGATCAACGTTTGCAGATCGTCGACGATCGCAACATCGTGATCGAAGAGTTGCGTGGGGTCGCTTCATCGGCCGTGACCGACGGCGAATTGCGCGGATTCCTGGGGCGATTTCTCTTCACCGGCGACGACGTGTTCAAACCGGTCTCGGCGCTTTCGGGCGGCGAGAAGGGAAGATTGGCGCTGGCTAAATTGATCTACTCGCGCGTCAACGCGCTCGTCCTCGACGAGCCGACCAACCATCTCGACATCGCCTCACGCGAGGCGTTGGAAGACGCGTTGAACGATTTCGACGGCGCGATCATCACCGTCTCGCACGACCGCTATTTTCTCGACCGCGTCGCAACTCGGATCCTCGTCCTCAAAGGGGAAGTGGGCGAGAAGGGCGTCGAACATTTCGACGGCGGTTACAGCGAATTTTACGAAACCCATCATCGCGCGCTTGCCGAAAAACAGGCCGTAGCGATTGAATTGCAGAAGGCGGAACGCTCGCGGCGCGCGAGAGAATCCGTGAAACCCAAGACGTCCAGGAAGTCGAGGCCGAAACAGCCGTCAGCGGCCGAGATCGAGGCCGAGATTCATTCCGTCGAGACCGAGTTGGCCGAACTATCCGCCCAGCTTTCGACAGAAGAAGTGGCGCGAGACAAAGCCCGCCTCTTCGAGTTGAGCGATAAGTACCAGGCCCTCGACGACAAACTCGCGGAACTCTATTCATCTTGGGAGACCGCCCTGTCCGAAGAGGATCCCACCGCCGCTAAGAGCGTCGAATCAGTTTAAGTACGCTGTTCTTGCAGTTATTGCGGTTAGCAAATGCATGTATGGTGAGGGCGATTTGTTTAATCGCCCTGTTTGCGGCTTCGTTCAATCAGGAAACATGCGCGGTACGGTACGGGGAGCGTGAGCGACCTGAGCATCTATCAAGAAGCCTCATCCCATAGGTACATCTGCCAACCCATCTTGCCTGTCTCTGACTTTCAGCTGAGGAAAACTAAGCGCGGGCGTCGGCTGAGAAGCGGTACTGATCCGTACACGCATTTGAAAACCGATTTAATCGCGCCGCTCTGCGGCCGAATCGGCGCGATCAAACAAATCGCGCCACACTTGTTGCATTCGTTTTAGCGCCGTTAATCGCTCAGCCGCAGCCGCGCATCAATCAAAGAAACCCCTTCGCCGTTCGGATGAACGATCGCCGGATTGAGATCGATCTCTGCGATTCGCGGCGCGGCTTCGGCCAGCGCGCCAAGCGCGAGCAGCAGTCGTTCGAGCGCCGCGACGTCGGCCGGCGGCGAGCCGCGATAACCTCGGAGCAATCGAGACACGCGAGTATCTTCGATCATCTCTGAGACGTCGCGGTCGGTCATTGGCAGGACGCGAAAGACCACGTCGTCGAGCAATTCGACCAGCGCTCCGCCGGAACCGAAGGCCACGAGCGGGCCGAAAACCGGGTCGTTGGTGACGCCGGCCAGGACCTCCACGCCGGGTTTAGCCATCGGCGACACGCTGGCCGCGACCAGCTTAATGCCGTGCGCGGCCAGTTGTTCGGCGAGCCGTTTGTAACCGTCGGCGGCTTCGGCGGCCGGGACGTTCAACACGACTCCGCCGACGTCGGTTTTGTGCAGCACGGCAGGCGCGATGATTTTCATCGCAACGGGACGTTTGAACGCTGCAGCGGCAGCTGCGGCCTCTTCGGGCGAACGCGCGGCGCTCGAAGGCGTCAACTCGATTCCTGCGGCGCCGAGCAGCGTCGCGACGTCCGTTTGCGAAAGCCATTCGGAGTGGCTGGCGCGGTTGTCGGCCATCACCCGATCAATCGCTTCGCGGTCAATTGGGACGTTCACGATGCAGCCTGCCGCCTTCGCTCGCCACGATCCGTAGCGCGCCGCCGCGCTGACGGCTGCGATTGCGCCTTCGGGGAAATCGTAGACGGGCACGACGCGTTCGCCCGCGTTGATCACCGAGAGCCTCGATTGCGGGTCGAGGAAGACAGCCGCGATCGGACGACGCTGATGCGAGCGCGCGCCGACGACTTCGCTGATCACCTGGGCGACCTCAGACGAAGGCGTGACCAGCGGCGGAATGAAGATGACCAGAATGGCGTCGAGGTCAGGTTCATCGCAGAGCGATTCCAGGCATGCGCGGTATTGTTCAGGGCCGCCGTTGGCGGTCATATCAATCGGATTGTTGATCGCGGCTGTGGCGGGCAAGGCCTCTCGCAGTTTCTCTTTCGTCGCCTCGCTGAGCGGGGGAACTTTCAAACCGGCGGATTCGGCGGCGTCGACGGCCAGGATCGCGGGGCCTCCGGCGTTGGTCAGGATGCCGAGCCGATTGCCGGCGGGGATGGGTTGGGAGGCGAGCAATCGCGCGACCGAGAAGAATTCCATCAGCGTGTCGACGCGAATGATGCCGGTTTGGGCGAAGAGCGCGTCGGCGGCGCGATCTGAGCTTGCCAGGGCCGCGGTGTGGCTCGACGCGGCGCGAGCTCCGGCCGGCGTGCGCCCCGATTTGACCGCGACGATTGGTTTGCGCCGGGCCACGCGCCGGGCGATGCGGGCGAATCGTCGAGGGTTACCGAAGCTCTCAAGGTAGAGCAGTATCACATCGGTCGCGTCGTCGGCCTCCCAATATTGCAGCAGGTCGTTGCCTGAAACGTCGGCGCGATTGCCGATGCTCGCGAAGGATGAAACGCCGAGGCCGAACTGGCCTAGTTGGTTGAGCAACGCCAGTCCGAGCGCGCCCGATTCAGAGCTGATCGCGATGGCTCCCGCGGGAGGGTCGGCAGGCGCAAACGTCCCGAGCATTCGCGTTTCGTCCGCCGCGTTGACCAACCCCATGCAGTTCGGCCCGACCAGCCTCATTCCCGACGACCGGCAAATGCCGAGCAATTCGTCTTGCGCGTCGCGGCCTTCCGCGCCCGTTTCGGCGAAGCCGGCAGAGATCACGCACAGAGCGCGGACTCCGGCTGCGGCGCATTGTCGCGCGGCTTCGAGCACGGCGCGGGCCGGGACCGCCACGAAGACCAGTTCCGGAGTTTCTGGCAGCTCTTTGATGTCGGCGTAAGCGCGCACGCCCGCGACCGATTTCGCGGATGGGTTGATCGGGTAGACGACCCCCGCGAATCGCCACCGGATGAGGTTTTGGAAGAGCGCCCCGCCGACCGATTTCGGATTGCGGCTGGCGCCGATGACTGCGACCGATTTCGGCGCGAACAAGTGGGCGAGCGACGCGCGTTCGGCTTCGGCCTCCTGGGCTTCGGCTCGCGCCTGCGCCAGCTCGGTCTGCGCTATGGGAAATTCCAGCTGCGTCACTCCGTAACTGGTCGTCGCCGAGAGCGCGTAACCGGCTTTGCGGAAGACCGAGAGCATCTGCCGGTTGTCGGCTAACACGTCGGCGGAGAATCTAGTGACGCCACGCTCGCGCGCCAGTTCGGCCAGCGCGTCCAGCAGCAGCGTGCCTATGCCGCGGCGCTGCATCGCGTCTTCGACCAGGAATGAGACTTCGGCCACTTCGGGCCTCTCCGCCTGGACCTGATAACGTCCGACCGCGACTACCCGTTCGTCGTGACCCTCGCCCTGTACCACCACCAGAGCGACTTGGCGCGAGTCGTCAATATCGATCAGCCTGTCCAGCATATCCTCGGTCAGTTCTTTGACCTGATGCAGGAAGCGAAAGCGGATCGATTCGGGCGAACAACGCGCGAAGAGGTCCTTCAAAGCCTGACGATCGTTTCGACGCATCGAGCGAACTCGCAGCGCCGAGCCGTCGCGCAGCAACATATCTTTTGAGAATTCCGTGGCCATCGGCTCAAACAGTATCAAGGTAGTGGCGGCGCCAGCAAGCGCAGCGGAATGTTAGGAGGTAGAGGATAGAGGATAGAAGATTGCGCCATCCATTCTATCTTCTATCCTCGATCTTCTATCCTCTGTCTTCTATCCTCGATCCTCGCGGCCTTATTGGTTGAGTTTTGGAAGAGACTCGAAGCGCAACAAGGTTTTGGCTCCGTCGGCGTCTTCGATCTCAAGAGCATCATCGCGTCCGTCGGCGTCGGTCTTCGCGCTGACGCGGACGGCTCGCGCAATCGTGTGAGTCAGATGGCGTTCGTCGTTCGGAGAGACGCCGCCGAGCATGACTTCGATTCGTGGCGCGTCAGTCCCGGTTTCTTCAACGCTGATCCCATTCAGCGGCAGATTTCGCTCTTCCTCCTGCGCTCCGAGATCGCCGAAAGTTTCCAGCCGCGTCGCGCGCGACTGGTTTCGTTTGCTGAAATCACTGAAGAACGCGGCCCATTGGCTTCGTTCGACCTCTCCGGAATTGGCTTTACTGGCGACAGGCATAGCAGCCCCCTTTTCGTATGCGCCTCACAGGTTTTCGTAGACCCCGGTGATGTCCGTCACGCGGATGCGAAAGATTATGGTGTCCGGCGCCGCCTTTTTCGTCTGCGATTCGACCTGCGCCGTGTGCGGCCAACGTTTGAACATATCCGCCAGGACGCGCTCTCGCTCTTTTACGTCCTTGACCTCTTCATAGAGGCCGAAAGCGAGCACGCTGCGCCAGTGATCGTCGTCCCTGACCTCGTCCACTTGCAGACACGCGTTCGGATTGTCGCGCAGAACATCGATCTTGTGGCCTGGCGGCGATTGCACGTAGACATAATCGTTATCGAACAAATAATGGACCGGCACGATGTAGGGTTTGCCGTGATCGCTGCAGCCGAGCCTTCCCGTCCATTCTCCGCTCAACAGCGCCTTCGATTCCCGTTCGCCCAATGGATTGATCATCACTCACCTCCTCGGAAACTTCCCGGGAGCGTCGTGAATGGGACTTATAGATTTTATGTGTCTTATAAGTCCCATTCACGACGCTCCCAGGGGGATTCTCATTTTAAGCAGGCAACGGGCGTGCCGCTTCAATGGGCACGAAGCTTGCTCGACCGCTGTTATGAGATTCAGAGACCGCAGAGAAGCGGGAAGGCGATTGGCCGCGCGCCTGGTCGAGTACGCCAACCGCGCGGACGTGATCGTTCTGGCGTTGACGTGCGGCGGCGTGCCGGTGGCCTATGAGATCGCCGAAGCGATAGGCGCGCCTCTGGACGTATTTCTAGTGCGCAGGCTGGCCGCGCCTGGGAGCGAAGATTTGGCGATGGGCGCAATCGCGACAGGCGGCGTGAGCGTGTTGAATGAGAACGTCGTCCGCTACCTTGATATCTCTAACGAGGCTTTGGAGGAGGTGACATGTCGTGAGCGACGCGAATTGGAGCGGCGCGAGCGGCTGTATCGTGGCGGATGTCCCGCGCTCGACCTCTTTGGCCGCACAATCATTCTGGTTGATGACGGGTTGACGGCCGGTTCGACGGTGCGCGCCGCCTGCCTTGCCATGCGCGCTCACAAGCCCGCGCATGTCATAGTGGCGGCGCCGGCCGCGCCGCGCGCGACTTGTGAATTATTCAATGAAGTAGTGGATGGGGTCATTTGCGCGCGTAAAACGGCGCCGGACCTCTATCACGTCGTAACACTATGGTACGATGACTTCTTTCAAACGACAGATGATGAAGCGCGCAAATTACTTGAACAAAGCAAGAGGCGGGGAAGTGGCTCGTGAACGGACCGGAGTCCTCCATCAGCATCTTCGCTGAACAGGCCTTCTGGCGCGCCGCCGGCGCCAGACTGATCCCTGGTAATAGCGCGCGCATTCTCAAAGACGCCACTGAAAATTACCCGGCCTGGCTCGAAGCGATCGAATCGGCCCGCCACACAATCCATTTTGAATGCTACATTATTCACGAAGACGAACAGGGAAAGGTCTTCGCCGACGCGCTCGCGAGGAGGGCCCGCGACGGCGTGCGGGTTAGACTGATTTACGATTGGATGGGCGCTTTCAACTCGACGTCAAACAAGTTCTGGCGGCGTTTGCGCGAGGCCGGGATCGATACGCGGTGTTTCAACCCGCCACGTTTCGACAGTCCCTTTGGTTGGCTCGGCCGCGATCACCGCAAGATGCTCGTCATTGACGGACGCGTCGGTTTCGTTTCCGGCTTATGCGTGGGACTGATGTGGGTCGGCGACCCTCGCGCCGGCATAGAGCCGTGGCGGGACACCGGGATCGAAATAATAGGCCCGGCCGTGGCCGAACTCGAACGAGCCTTCGCTCAGATGTGGGCCGCCTGCGGCTCCCCCGTCCCGGTCGAAGAATTTCTCGATTCCGTCTCGCCCATGCGGCCCATCCCGCCCGTCCTAGACTACGGCAATGTGGCGTTGCGTATCGTGGCCAGCATGCCGAATTTGGCCGGCATATATCGTTTGGATCAGATCATCGCGGCTGCGGCGCGCGAAACGCTCTGGCTGACCGACGCCTATTTCGCCGGGACTACTCCATACGTTCAGGCGCTTAGCGCGGCGTCCAGGGACGGTGTGGACGTGAGGCTGCTGGTTCCACAGGCCACCGACATTCCGGTGATGCGCGCGTTATCGCGAACCGGCTACCGGCCGCTGCTCGAATCCGGCGTCAGAGTCTACGAATGGAACGGCCCGATGATTCACGCGAAGACGGCCGTCGCCGATGGGCGATGGGCCAGGATCGGCTCGACCAACCTCAATCCGGCGAGCTGGGTGAACAATTGGGAACTTGACGTAGTCATCGAAGACTCGCGAATCGGCGAGGAGATGGAGCAGATGTTTCTCGATGATTTGGAAAATGCGACCGAGATGGTTCTGACGGTGGAGCGCAGGCTCGCCCCGGCGTCAAAGCTGGAACGTCGCCCCGGCTCTCATCGATTGCGCGCTTCGGTCGGCGGTGGAAGTTCGAGTCGGGCGGCCGCCGGGGCGATCCAGATCGGGCGGACGGTCGGCGCCGCCATCACCAATCGCCGCGTGCTCGGGCCCGCCGAAGCGCGTATTATGGGCGTTGCAGGAGTGCTGTTGGTGGCCGGGTCGGTCATCGCGGTCCTGTGGCCGCGAGTCGTCTCCTTGCCATTGGCCGTGATCGGCCTCTGGGTGGCTGTCTCAGCTTTTATCCGGGCTTTTCGCTTGCGCCGCGACGGCAGGAGAGAGGAGCATGTACGGTATCGGGAGCGGTAGCGACCGGGCGCCATTGACCTGGTCG
>DASTMP010000022.1:0-6560 GCA_035714085.1 Blastocatellia bacterium | reverse complement strand
GGCCCGCCGGTCGAAGGAGAAACCGGGAGGTAAGAACCCACGCCCCCTGGCGGAGGGGCGGCGCCGGCCTGGACCAGAGCTCCCTCGGTCTGCGGCCCGACGATACCGTCCACGGTCAACCCGTATCTTTGTTGGAAGCTGCGAATGGCGCTGCGGGTTTGTGCGCCGATGATTCCGTCTTCGGCCAGCCGCAAGCCCTGGATGCGGTTCAGTGAACGTTGCACCCACACGGCATATTCATAACTGCCCCGATCAATCTCACTTTCGAATTCTTCCTCCATTCGGATCGGGCGCAGGGACGGGACGGCTGCGGCTAATATGCGTTCAGTCTGCGACCTGATGACCCCATCGACAGGCAATCCGTGTTTTCGCTGCAGACTGCGAATCGCGGCTCGTGTCTGCGCTCCCATCTCGCCGTCGAGCGGAAGCCTCAATCCCAGAAGTTGATTCAGCCTGCTCTGGCCCCCGCGCACGTACTTGCGCCCCTTGCCGCCCTGACCGGTTTCGAGCTGTGAAGCGGGCGTGTCGTCCAGGGCGGAATCTATCGGCGGTTCCTGGGCATCGGGCTCTTTCGCGGGTTCGGGCGGCAAGCCGGACCACACCGGGTATGGCAGCGGGAAGACTGGGAATCTGACTGGAAATTGAGGGCGCGGGCGCGGTCTCGCCGTCGGCCGGCGCCGGGCGGACGCCTGGCCCCTGGCGCCGGGTCTGCGGGAGGCGACTCCGCCATGCCTCACGGGTCTGTCCCTTTCACCTTCTTCACCTTCTTCAAAGGAGAATGGATGGGTTTTGAATATTTCAGCATTAAATCGGCTGCTCATGATTGGCCTCCTACTTTTGGATCTGGCTGTTGGTCACAGCCGCCACAATTGTCACAATTGCCCAATCGGCTGTGGGCTAATAACAGGTTGTAGTGGATCCGGAGCCGCGGCGTCGCCGGATTTCGGCGGAGCCGCGGCTCGTGGGTATCTCGATTAAGATCAATCTTCTCTGATCGGATTGAGCCTGCGCCTGCGAAATCCGGCCGAGGCGGAGAAATTGATTCCGCCGGCGGTCAGCGCTCTATCCGCCGGAGCGGACGGCAGGGCAGATGGCGTCCATTGCGCGGCCAGCTGATCTCTTAACAGCACGGCCGGCTGAACGTACCGTAGCGCCGCGCGCCGCGTGTCGACGACTTCATCCGACAGGTCGACGCCGGTGGCCGCCTGATAGGCGTGAATGTAACCCTGAATTTCGGGCCTCCAGTATCTGGCCCAGGTCTTGGCTTGCTCCTGATCGTTGATATCGATCCAATCCCCGTATCTTACCGAGAGCAGAATCTGCTCGCTGTAGATCGCCAGGTTGCGGAAATGCGTGATCGACGTATCTGGCGTCCACCCTTGCAGCCGCTTCATAGTATCGACCTGTCCCATCCATCGTTCGTTGTAGGGGACCATGGCGCGTCCGCGCAGAAATTCGCGCATCTCGGGTCGCGCCAACATCCACTGCATCATGAGCATCTCGGCGCGCGCCGTCCATGGCAGGTCGCTGAACTGGTTGTGCGCGCCCTCGGCCAGCAGCAGATGCACCTCGCGCAGCGAGTTCAAGAGCGGGAAGCCGTCGGCGATGACTGTCGTGTCGGCGTCTTCGCGGTAGAAGAGCGAGGCGCGATAGAGCAGGTTATGGAAGGCCTCGAGGAACTTCGAACGGCTCTCAGCCGATCTCAGATTGGGTATGGCCTTACCGTACATCTTCAATCCATATTGATGATCATACTCGTAGGCGCGTCGCGCGACGGTCAGGCGGTTGTACTCATCCTGAATAAACCCCCAGATCAGGGTGTTGAGCGGGCGCAGCGGATCGAGCTCCAGATTCGCAAGCGGATCATGATCGGCCGGCCCCCGCTTGTTCTGGAAGCGGAGGGCGATGGCGTTCATGGTCTGTACCAGCATTCCCTGTTCCTCCCAGAAAGACCAGCTCAGTTCGAGCATACTCGGACATGAGAATCGATTCTTTAGCAGACCCTCGCAGAACGGTGAGCCTTCATGCCTGGATCCGGCCGACACCAGCGCATCGACGATCCGCCTGAGATAGGGGATCTTACGGTCGCCGCCCAGGAAGCGGGCCAATTGCTCGGTCAAGCTGTTGGGGTCATTTGCATTATCGTAGTTGGTCGTGGGGTCGCCGTACCTGTTCTGCTCCTCCGGCAGGAAAGTATCGGGGCCCAGGCGCGGAGGCCTGATGACGATCCCGGTCTCGAAGAGCAGGAAAGCCTGCGTCGCCAGTTTGAGCAGGTTGTAGGCGTCGACGCCATAGATGCTGGGGAAATCGTCCAGCAGGTTGTCCCGCCGCTCCTGGATCGAAGGAGTTCCGACTTCAGTGAACTCTTTAGGCTGGTCTTTGCAAGTCGGCCCCGACGGATTGCGCCTATCACAAAGAACGTGGTCGATCACCCTCGAATAATTGTCAAAGTTGATGGCTTCGGTGCGATTGCGGATCGCCGTCCAGAATATCTTGTCGTCGCCGAGATCTCCGGGGCTGGGAACGCCGGACGCCCGCGTCAACTTGACGTTGATCAAGGACGAGGCCGTTATGGCATTGGCCAGCGTGTCCCGGGAGTTCTCCGATTTGGCCAGCGTATCCCGGGAGTTCTCCGATTTGACCAGCGTATCTCGGGAGTTCTCCGATTTTGAACCTTCCGGCTCATTGACGACTGGCGCCTCGCCGGACTTGTTTGGATTTTTGTTCATATAACCTCCTCAAATTGTTAGGAACTGAAATGGCGTCAGGTTGAAATACTCCCCGTTGGCTCGACGCAATGACCTCTTTGATCGAGCGCGTTGCGTAACGCCCAGTAATCGAGCATCTCGGAAAAAATCCAGCTCTCCTCTTCCGGGCTGATCGAACCTTCGGCGCGCGCTTGACCGATCACGGCGAAGACCATCGTCGGCGAAGCCCGGTACATTCGCGCCGGCGACGCGCGCCAGGATTGAAACAGTTCGGTCAGATGAGCGGGTCGCCGCTCATCGGTCTGCAGCGCCTCTTTCAACGAGGCGCCGCCGAGCGACCTCGGGCGGTGGTGCGCGATGAGCGCAGCCAGAGCCGGCATCGCCTTTTCGAGCAGAGCCAGAAGATCGCGTTTCTTGCGATCGGCGTTATCCGGCGGATAGTAGGAGAGCCAGATGCTCTCGAGTCTGTCCCATTGCGGATGCGGAAAGAGCGTGCGCCCCATGGCGCAACTCAGCCTGACGCGGATCCAGGGAACCGGATGTGGATCGTCCAGGTTCAGCCGGAATACGAAATATCTGGGAAGCGTTACAACGCCCATGAGCCCCAATGTCGATGTCATGCCCAATCTGGCGATTGACCAGAAATCGGCGAGGATCTCCTGGAGACAGCGGTCCCAGTATTGCCAAGCCGCGCCCTCCACGCCGCCATTTCGCCGCAACCGGCGCAGCGCCGGACGGATCGATTCGGCCAGGCCCAGTGAAGCCGCAGCCTGGTGGCCGACCTCGTGAATCAGCGACGAAGCGATCCCGCTGCCGATCATCCGCTCACGCGGCACGCGAACGATGCCCACCGGGCTCTGCCCGCCTCCCGGCAATCGAGTGCGGGCCCGACGAATCGCCGCGCCGTACCCACGATCCAGATAGCAGATCAGTCCGGGAGGGCTGTAATAACCGCCTTCGAGCGAAAGCGCATCCGCCGCGACCGCGTCCAGGCCGGCCAACCAGACCCCGGTCTCGTGCTCGCTGCGTTGAGTCAGGGCATCGGCGAAGATGTCGAACTGCGATAAGACGATGTTGAATTGCAATCGCAGCAACCTGAAGCGGCGATGCGCGGGTTCAAGCGGGCCGTAACGCCCCGCCCGGCTGACCAGCCAATCCACATAGTTTTGCGCCATCAGCCGGAGCTTGCGGCGGCCCTCGATCAAATAACGATCAATCGCGCTCAGCAAGGCCGGCTGCAGCGCGGCGGCGGGAACCATCGTCTGATGCATGGCAAAGGGTTTGACCTTTTCCAACCGGGCGAGCAGCGACCGAGCCTCCTGTTCAAGCAGGCTCAATGCCGGAGACCGGGCAGGGAAGGCGCCCACACGTTGGATCGTCACGGCTCACGCTCCCATCAAGGTGATCGTGTTTCCTCGCCGGATCCAGCGCCCAGTGGATTGGTGTTGGCATTTCTGTCCCGGTCTGGCTTGAGGTTGAGCTCCGCTGAGCAGTCCGGGCGCGTGCGATTTGGCCGCTTCCGTCAGCGCGGTCTGAACCACTTGCTTCGGCGGCGCCGACGGCGAGGCTTGGGCGGCATTGCCCGCCGCCGCGCCGGCCAGACGGACCACGCCCTTCGCCACTTCAAACTCCTGGTCCTCGTAGCTCAATCCCTCAAGCTCCAACCCGAATGCCTTGCCGGTAGCCGAGGCGAGCTTGCTTCCGACGACTCCGCCGATGCCGGGCAATAGCGCGTTTCCGATTACGCCGCCTACTGCCGGCAACGCCTGTTTCGCGACGCCTTTCAGCGCCCCGCCCAACGCTTTGCCGACCGGAGATTTGATAATCCCTCCGACAGCCTGGCCCGCCTTCTTTATCAGATCACCGAGGAATTGATCCAATTCGGCCTCGTTTGAAACGCTCAGCAATTCAGCCGCCAGCTCCATCTCCTCGGCCTCGTTGAAGGGGCCCTCCTGGCTGTACTCGCCGTAAGTTTCATACTCGTTGTCGCCTGAGAACTCATACCCGAACTCGCCGGTCTGATACTCGCCATAATTCGACTCAAGGTTGGTACGGTCAATGTTATGCATATATATTCCTCCTAGTTGATTCTGTGGGTGACGCGGCCGCTCTTCCAGGAGCGGCGCTTCTATCTATGCATAGATTGTGCCGTCGCAAGTGATTGATTCTTCGTGGAGAGCCCCGAAGCCCGCTTCGGCTGGGCCGGGAGAAATGTGAAAGCGGCGAAGTTCGCTTCGTGGCTTGTCTCCGCTCGGGTACTGGAAACGCGAGGGGGAAGAGAGGACGTCAACCATTCCACCTAAACTCTAGCGCGTTATAGCTGGAACTTGTCCCTGTACTCGCGCCGCTTTCGCAAGCGGACTGCGGTTGGGATGGCCTCGGATGTTTTGCCTGCGACTCTGCGCCAGGCGGGCGAGTGGCGAGGAGCGGATGCGGTCAATGACGCTCTCGGCCTGATCCGACAAGTAGGAGTGATGAGCCCATTGATCAGATTACTTAATAGTCAGTGTCTAATTCCATACTCCCCGCATAGGCCAAAGAAAATCACACTCATTCGTGGCGTAACGCAATCATAGGATCGACGCCTGCAGCGCGACGCGCCGGCGAGTAACAGGCCAAAAGTGTGGTACATATCAATACCAGCGAAATGGCGATCAGCGTCAATGGGTCCCAGGGCCGAACCCCGTATAGTAAATGCGAGAAACTCGAAAGAATGCGGCCGAGAAGTAATGCGACTCCTACGCCGATTGCAACGCCGATAAGAGCCAGCCGGAGTCCTCCTCCAACCACCATTCGCAAAATGCTCCAGCGGTCGGCCCCAAGCGCCATGCGAACCCCGATCTCATGTGTGCGCTCGGTTGTCATATATGTAATTACGCCGTAAATTCCGACAGCCGCCAGTAACAGCGCCAGCAGAGCAAACGCTCCCAGTAAAAACATGGGGAAGCGCCGTGAGGAGATAGCCTCTGTCATAACTTCCTGCATAGTATGAATATCATAGACAGGCTGGTTGGCGCCCACCCCATAAACTGCATCCTTAATCGCAGGTAGCAATGTCGCGCCATCGACCGTCGCTCGAACCGCCATTGTCAAATCAGGGTACATTAGCGGGACCCATTCGTCTGGAAGCTGGTAGATAGAAGCGTAACCATGATTCCGGACACGATTTTCGTCGTCAGCCAGTCTGACATGTCCTACTACTCCCACAATCCGGACAGGTCCCCATAGTCGAATTGTTATGGTCTGGCCCACGGGGTCCTTGTCGTGGAAATAGGTCTGCGCCAAAACGCTGTCGATTACAATAACCGGTTCAGATTGCAGTTTGTCTTCCGGCGTCAAAAAACGACCCCGAAGCAATGGTATTTCCATTGTCTTGAGGTATTCAGGCCCTGACCAAAACAAGTGTAGCTGCGACGCCTCTTTTATAGATGAAGTTTCTCCTGAGCCAACCCAGAAGGGCGCAGTGTTAGCCTGCCAGCTCATGGGCACCAATCGCGTAAAATCCGCGGCCTGCGCTCCTGGAATCGTCCGAATGCGCTCGGCCAACTGCTGATAGGTGGTTCGCCAGGTTGAAACATTCTTTGTCACTGAAGGTGAAAGGCCCACTTTGAAAGTGATGATGCGCTGGCTATTAAATCCGGGATCTACCGCCAACAAATGGCGAACCGTCCGAAACATAAGCATGGCGCCCGTCAGTAAAACCATGGTCAATGCCATTTGGGCGATCACAAGGCCGCGTTGAACATTATGCCGGCCTTTCAAAACGCCGCGACCACCCGCCTTCAACGAGATGTGCAGGTCCGGGTTCGAATTTTTCATTACCGGCGCCAGACCGAACAGGATCCCGACTAC
>DASTMP010000021.1:0-36377 GCA_035714085.1 Blastocatellia bacterium | reverse complement strand
GTAGAACGGGGTAAGGTCATAGGCGGTCGTGTCCACACGGTCCGAGCTTACCTTGAGGTCGAAGCCCTTACTCGGGTCGCCCTGGAAAAAGATGTTGCCCCAGGTGATTGGCGCGCCGGATTGTAGTTGATAAATGCCCTGCGCCTGCCAATCGCCCAGGAACCCGTTGACGAAGCCGCCCCAACCATTGCCCCAATGGCGACCGTGACCGAAAGGCAACTCCCAAATTCCGCTCGCCACGAAGCGGTGCGGCCGGTCATCGCCGGAGACGCGCTCCTCCAACTCGGTGTCGGTCGGGTTAAGCAGACTGATGCGCTCGCGGTAGCGCGACCACGTGTAAGTCGAAAGCAAGGTAAAGCCGCGACTGAAGCGTTTCTCGACCCGGATCTGCGCCGAATGGTAAATTGAACTCCCATCGAAGCGTTCAGTGAGAATATCGCTGAAGGCTGGAAAGATGTTGAGAAGCGTGCTCAAACTGACGGTCGAGTTGTCGCCCAAACCTGTGCCGGCCGGGGCGATCCCTCGGAACGGATTTGGAACCGTCTTGCTGAGCAACCCGATCACCGCGTCATCTCGCACCGGGCTTGTGCTCAGGAGATTGCGCGGCAGGTAATTGAGGTTCACGCCGCCGTCGGTGGATTGATCAGTGGTTTGCCGGCTGCGGCCGACAGAGAGGCTGTGCCCGCGGCTGCCGACATAAGCGGCCTCGAACAACCAGCCGCCGGGCAACTCGCGCTGGAAGCTGGCCTCCCACCGACTGCTCAACGGATTGACTCGATCGAGATTTGCGAAGCCGATGCTACGGCCGACGAAAGTTAGCAGCCCCTGGCTGGCGCCAGGCGCCGGCAGAATGCCTTGCGGGTACGGATTGCTGAGCGTGCTGAGAAAGGTCAGGCCGTTGTCAGTCGTAGCTCTGAGGCCCGTATCCTGACTGAATCCCGATTGGCTGATCGAGCCGTCGAAGATGAACGGAACCATGTAGAGCGCGTATCCCCCGCGGATCACGGTCTTCTCGCTGAGCTGATAGGCGAAGCCGATGCGAGGTTGAACGTTGTTCTTGTCCGCCTCATAGAAGCCGCGGTTCTGGTCATTGGCGAAGAGCAACCCGCCTTTGACGCTTATGGACGGCGCCTCAGCGATTGGGGTTTTGGCCAGCGCGGCTTGGACTGCGGCCTCGATTGGGCTTGCCGCCGTCGCGTCGAAGCCGCGCACGTTACGATTATAGCGCTCATTCACCGCGCCCTCCAATTCATAACGCAGGCCCAGGTTGAGCGTGAGCTTCGAATTCACTTTCCAATCATCCTGGAAGAATCCAGCGTAATAAAGGAGTTGATTGGCGCGGCTCGCGTTGTTGTTGATCGAGCCGCTGGTGACATTGCCGATCATGAACGCGGCCAACTCCTGACCGAAGAAGCCGGTGGAATTATCGAGCGGCCCCTTCGTAAAGTTGTTGCCGAAGGTCAGGCTGCCGATCGCATTGCCCAGATCGTACCGGTTTTCGCGATAGCTGCGCAGGTCGGCCCCGAAGCGTAGCGCATGGCCGCCCAGGGTCCAGGTAAAGACCGGCAGGAGCGAATAGATCATATGGTTCGTATCGTTGCCGAAGTCGCCGCCGACGCCGGTGAAGCCGCTAATGCCGATCGCGGGGAAATGCTCGACCGCCGCCCGATCAATAAACGCGCCGGAAAGTCCCAACGTGCGCGGGTCGAAACCGGCGTGAGGTCGTTGGTTCCGCTCTGTGAAGCGGCTGAAGCCTAGCCGCAGATTGAGGACCTTGGTCGGGTCAATGGTATAGACGTGGTCGATCGACCCGCCATAGTTAACGCGAAAGAGAAAGTTTCCCGTCGTCGCCACACCGCCTGTATCCTCGAAGATGTTGCCGCGAAATTCGCGCCGGAAATTGCGATTGAAGCGACCGGAGATGTGCTGCTTATCCGTGATGTTGTGGTCAATACGCGTCGACTCGGAGTCGAAGATGTCGCTGCGCCCGTTCGGCCCGATAAAGTTGTTGCGGCCAAAAGAATCGCTCGCCGTCGTATTGGTTGTTGGATAGTAATTGAGAATCGCCTTGGCTACGGGGTTGATCGCCGGGATGATGTTACCGGCGAACGGCAGGCGCTCTACGTGGGACTCCACCTTACCAGTCAGCGGATTACAGCGGCTGACTGTCTGCGCGGTCTGCGGGTTATAAATCTGCCCCGAGAGGGCGGGCGAGCCATCACGATTGGTGAGCGTGACGGTCGAACCTTTCGGGCCTGCGCAGTTGCCATCGGCGCTGATGGTGGTGGTAAGCGCCTTGCCGAGCAGCGCCGAGAAATTGCCGCCCCGCTCGTCCGCCGTCGGCACGGTGGCAAAACCCGGCTCCGGAAAGTTGTCGCGGATGCCTTCATAGCCGAAGAACCAGAACGTCTTGTTGCGCCCGTCGTAGCCCGCCGGGCCGAATAACTTCTTCGGTAGCCAGACCGGGCCGCCAATTGCCCCGCCGTAGCGATTGTAGCGCAGCGGCGCGCGTGGCTTGCCCTGGCGGTTGAGAAAGAAGTCATTAGCCGAAAGTTTGTCATTGCGCAGGAACTCATAGCCCGTGCCGTGCAGGCTGTTGGTGCCGCTCTTAAGTGAGACGTTAACTACGGCGCCGGCAGTGTGCCCCTGTTGCGCGTCGAAGCTGGCGGTCTGGACCTTAAACTCTTGCACTACCTCCGAAGGCGGGACGAAGGCGACGCGGCGGCCGTTGGCCATATTAGGAGTGCCGTCGAGCGTGAACTCGCTCCCGCCTGTTGACCCATCGGCCACGATTGAAGAAGTGCCGCCGTTGTCGAAGGGGCGCGAGAAGAGAAGATCGCCGGTGTAAGCTACGCCCGCCGCCAGGCGCGAGAGCACAAACGGGTTACCGTCCGAGAGTGGCAGTTCCTGAATGCGCCGCTGGTCAACCACCTGTCCCGCCGAAGCCGTGTTGGTTTCGAGCAGCGGCGATTCGGACGTGACGTTGACCGTGTCCGACACGCTCCCTACTTCCAGTTGTACATCAATCTGCAACTTGTCGCCGACGCGAATCTCGACATTCTGTCTGGTGGATTTCTTGAACCCCGTGGCTTCGACGGTGACAGTATAAGATCCCGGGATCAGATAGAGCGCCGTGTAATCGCCGTCCCCGTTCGTTGTGGTCGAGGAAGAAACGTTGGTGGCCGTGTTGATGATGGTGACGGCCGCGTTGGCGACGGCCGCGCCATTGTTGTCAACCACGCGGCCTGTGATCGAGCCGCGGAACTCCTGAGATAATCCGATTGCGGCCGCGCAAGCGACAATTAAGGCCGCGATGAAGGTGATTCTGATGCCTTTTAAAGGAGACATATATTTTCCTCCGAGGTGATGGATGGTGGTTACGTCAGGGCGCCGGCGAGACTCCGCCGTTCCGTTAACGGTAACATTATTAGGTCGCATGTGTATTGCGGTTAACTGCCCTCTGCCTGCTTATCGCTAACCAGCCCAGCCTGCTTATATCTTTTCGCCGGAATGGCGATTTATTGCTGAAGGAATTTATTGTCTTTGAAGGTTCGTCGGCGTGATCCGCCTTCGGGAGGGATTATATGCTGTCACGTGGCGTCTGTCAGCCCGAATCAGCAAATTTGATGTAATCGTTACATCAAATTTGCTGATTTGACGATTATTTTTTTACCAGCACGACCGGCGTCTGCTCGACTGCGCGCATCCGCTCGAAGAAGCCGCGCACCGAGGAGTATTGTTCGATGGGAATGGTTCCCGCCTTGAGCGTCAGCGAGCGGCGGAAGATCAGACGGCCATCCTTCGCCTCGCATTTAGCCGTGTAATTTCCGAATGGCTGATTGACCTCAACGGGGTCAGGCATCTCATCGACGTCGAATCCTTCGGGCAATTTGATACTGACCGTTTCGCCGTAAGCTTCGGATCCGAGCACGACCGGGTATTTGCGCTTGGCTTCCGTCAAGAAGACCGACGAGCGGCGCGAGACGATCGCCGGTTTGAAGACCATCAGTCTGCCACGCATCAACTGCGCGTAGTTCGGCGATTTGAATTCAACGTCGAGAGCGAATTGGCCTTCACGCGCGTCGTCGTTCGGCTCCGATTTCAGGACGTTCGCGCTGGGCGCGGTCTGGGTGACCCACCGTTCGATGTATTTGACGTACTGCGGGCGGGGGGCGCGTTTGAAGAGGCGGCGCTCTTCGACGGCGGCCTGTCCGAACGAATGCTCGCTGACCTTCGCGGTCAAGGTTCCGTCGGCGCTCAATTCAGCTTCGACCGCGCGCTCGAGGCGGTTGGCTTCGGGAGGCGTGACGGGCATCTTCATCAACTCGCCCGCGTCGCCTGCGACGATCAGCGCATAGCTCCCCTGCTCGTGGTCGGGCAGATCGCCCATGGGCGTGTCGTCGTCGGTAGGGTCGAAGATCAGCAGCCGGCCAAGACTCGGATGTTTGACAATCGTCGAAGCCTGAGTTTCGTCGCTCACCTTGACCGCGATGATGCAATGATTGAACTGGTGCGGCGAGGGCCATTCTGGCTCGACCTGATTAGGATCGCCGGAGAAAATCACCACCGGATACGATTCGACGCCCAGCGATTTCAGCATCGCGCGCATCAAGTTCGCCTTGTCTTTGCAGTCGCCGTAATTTTTGTTGAATACGTCTACGGCCGAATGCGGGCGGTAGCCGCCGCCGCGCCCGACGTCAATTTGTATCGAGATGTAGTTGACAGATTGCGCGTAGCGGCCGATCGCCTGAATGCGCTCGAACTCGGTCTTGGCGCCGGCCGTCAACTCACGCGCCTTGGCCGCCATCGACTCGTTGAAACCGGCCTGCGGGTCGCTCAACTCACTGGAATAGCGCGAGACGTCCTTCCAACTTGCGAAACTCCTGAGTATCGTCGCTTTGCCTTGTGGCGGGAAGATGTTGACGGCGATCCGGGCGACGAGTTTGGAAAGCTTCGGGCTGGCCGGTTCGGCTTCGATCGGCGGAAGGTCGCGCAACTCCCAGGTGTAGCTATTGCCGCTGATCGCCGGTTCGATCTTGTCATGGTTGAAAGTAATGGCGTCGGCGCGCCAACCCTGCGGCAGAACCACCGTCAGGCGCGACATCACTACGGGGTTGAGCGTCTGGAAATACCAGATGAACTGCGAAAAGACCTCGCGCTCTTCAGTGACGATCTCGTACCCGAAGACGCAGCCGGCGTCGGCATCGTCCTCGGCGGAGATCATTTTCAGGCGGGCGTCGTTGTACACGTCGTTTTCGGCCCGCGCCATGTCTAGAGTCTCTTTCTTGCCGTAGCTTTTGACTTCGCCAGTGGGCCGGATTAGCCAGGCGCGCATATCTTTGATCTTGCCGGAGCCGGTGTTGTAACCCTCGCTCGCCTTCGCATAACCGCGCCCTTCGCGAGAGAGGATCTTAACCGCCCACAAGTTGGTTGTGACGATTCTACCGTCCTCTTCGACCGTCTTGCGCGATTCGTCGTGTAGCGCGACGGCATGGACTTCCTTGCCGTAAGCCGGCAGACTGGTCGAGGCGGCTTGCTTCAACCAGGGCGGCGGCTCGTCGGCAAACGTGACGGCGCTCATCAATAACAGCGCCCCGAGACAGGCAATCAATCTCTTCAGCATATTTCCTCTCACTGTTTAACCGCCGCCGCGGCGCTTTGTTTGAGTGTGATGACGTGGTTGTCAACCTGGTTGACGGCGTCGAAGACGCGCTTCAGGTTCGTGTAGGCGTCTTTCGGGAAGAGCATTCCCGTGAAGCGGAACTGGCGCTTGTAGCTCAGCGTGCGCTGATCCTTCGTAATGCCGATCTTGACCTTGTAATAGCCGCTGTCGCCGAAGTCCAGGTCGCCTGGCGCCTCGGCGTTGTCCAGCGCGTAGCCGGCTGGCAGTTCAATCGTGATGTCGTCCTCCTCGGTCCAGGGGTAATGGAAATAAACGTCGTGCTGTCGAGTGTTGGTCGGGAAGAGCGGGCCGACGCCCTTCTTGAAGAAGCCCGGCTGCAGAAAGAGTCGCTTGCCTGTCCTTTCGGCGTAGCCCTGCGCGCGCACTTTGTAGGAGATGACGAGCGGTTTGAACGGGTCGGTGACGTTCTCGAATTTGACCTCGGCGATCTCGGCGTTGCCGATCCGCGCCGCCAACGCCGCGTGCATCCGCTTTTCGCGCTCGGCCGGAGACTCCTCGTCGTAATCCTCCTTCTTGTCCACCGCCATATGGCCCGTATACTCGATCCGCACCTCGCCTTCGATCGCGCCGTCTTCGCTCAGTCGCAGCTTGGCCGTGCGCTTCTCCATCGAGCTTTCGGCGGGCGAGACCGGCGTCTGGACGAAGACCGGGTCTTTCGGGTCGGCCAGCAGAGCCTGTATGCCCTCCTGCTGCCAGCGCAGCATGCCGAAGGGCACGTAGCTACTCGACGGGTCAACGAACTTCCAATCGGCGCCGACCTTCACCGCCACGTCGCCGACGCCCAGGAAGTAGTCGTCGGCGATGTTCGGGTTGAAGAACATGTCGCCGCGGTCGGACAGTCTGATCAGTCGCGTCTCGAAGCCGGCCGCCGTGGCCAGCGCCGCGAAGAGCATGTCAATGTCATGGCCGTTGCCGTAACCGCGCTTGAGCGTGTCTGCGGGCGAACGGTTTTCCTTGAGCTTCTTGCGTTCCTGCTCGCTCATCACCGTGGTGTCGTCGTAGATATTCTTGATCTTCGAGCGGCAGAAGGCCACCAGCCGTTCAAGCTTCTGCTCCGGCGCGCTCGCGTCGCCGATGGCCTCGACGGCGGCGTGGCGCACATCGTCGTTGACTTTCATCGCGCCTTTGTACTCTTCATAGACGGCTTTGCCGTGCTCCTTCCAGAACTTCTCCGGCACAATTTTGTCCTTGTCCGAATAATAGAGCAGCATCCAGGGCCGCACCTGGTCTTCGGGCGGCATGTACGGCTCCTCGTGGAAGGCCGGTATGTTGTTGAAGCTGACGCTGTAATAACCGTCGCGCTCCTTGACGAATGGAACGTTCGGGCAGTGGAAACTGATCGTGTGCATGCCCATCTGAAGCTCGCTCATCGGCTTGACGTAATACTTCACCGACTGGACGGGGAATTCACGCTGGAGTTGCAGGCGCGTGTAGAAGCTGGTAAAGGGGCGCCGTTCGATCCAACGATATTCGACGATCGCGCCGGGCTCGACGGCGGGCAGCGCGAACGACTTGGCTTTGACCTTGATGCCGCTCAGTCGCACGATCTCGCGGTCGAAGACGGCGTCCTTCTTCATCTCGACGATCGAGCCGTCGGGTTTGATGGTGCGCGCGGCGATGTCGTGGACATTGCCGCGGTTGGAATACATGATATCGACCTTGCCGTGATTCTCGACGCCGCGCTGGGTGAAAATCTTGATGCGCACGTAGTTCGAAAATATCTTGTCCGCGGTCGAGCCATTGTATTCATCCCTGAAGTAGACCTCCCAAAAGATCGCCTCGGCGTCGGCGTCCTTCTCAACCACCGGCGCTTTGAGCGCGACGTGCGCCGGGTCTATCGGCTTCCAGGCTTGAACCTGGGCCTGCGCCGAGACGAAAAGGAAGATCAGGTATAGGAGGAGACAGGGCATGGCGGTCAGGGTGGAGACGAAAGGGTGAGGGATTTTCATAATAGTGTCCTTTTGTGAGATATACGGATCCGCGTCAGGACGCGCGGAATTCACGATAAGCAGGCTTCGTTGCTGAACAGCTTGTTTAAGGAAAAGTGGACCAGAGACAGTCCCCGGTTGTCATCATCAATTTGTTACATGGGTCAGTGGTCTCAGCAAGCCGTCGATGGGTCAAACGCGAATCGAATATTACGGCGTCTTGAGGCGCGGACGCAATAGAAATTTTTGTCAGATCGAGTCAGCGCCGCGGGCGGTTGCGAACGAGGCCCTATCAATAGGTCTATTCATAGAGTCACGCTCAGCGCCGCTCGCGGCGCCGATTCGGCGATCCATTCAAAGAGGTGAGTAGCTATGAATGGATGGAGCAGGGGAGGATGATCTACTTCGAAACGCATGCCTTGGGTCAAAGTAAACATTGGATAGCTTTGAAATCAGGATAGCTAACCAAATTCACACCCCCTCTGATAACTAATGCATTAATCGGAAAAGTATTTCACGGAAGCTAAGGACGGAATGGGAAAATCTGTTTTGGCTGTATCACTTACCTGTAGAGCCGAACCCGCCGTCGCCGCGTTCGGTCTCGCTCAACTCATCCGCCCATACGTAATCGCAAACGGCGGCGCGTTCGATGATCAATTGCGCGATTCGCTCGCCCGCCTTGAAACTTACGGGGGACTCGCCGGTGTTGACGATCAGCGCCATCAGCTCACCTCGAAAATCGGGATCCACGACGCCGGCGAGCGTGTCAACGCCGTGGCGCACCGCTAATCCCGAACGGGGCGCGACGCGGCCATACCAGCCCGGAGGTATCTCGACAATTAACCCTGTCGGCACGGATTTTCGTTCTCGGGGGCCGAGCGTGAAGGCTTCCAGACAGCATAGGTCGGCGCCCACGGACCAGTTCGTCCCGCGCGCGGGCAGTTTGGCCGCTGGGTGAATTCGTTTGACCTTGACGCTGAAATCGAACGAGGCGCCGCCGCATATGGTTGATGTGGTCGGGTCAGTGTTTTGCCGCATAGCTGACGGTCTCCGTAGCGAGGTGAGGCTGGTCGGGCGATAGGGCGCCGGCGACGCGCTGTGGCAGTTTGATGGCGAATTCGCTTCCTGTTCCAACTTCGCTCGCGACGTAAGCTTCGCCACCATGCGCGAGCGCCAGGTGTTTGACGATGGCCAACCCGAGTCCGGTGCCTCCGGCTTCGCGCGAACGCGCCTTGTCCACGCGGTAGAAGCGCTCGAAAACGCGGGGCAGGTGTTCAGGCGGAATGCCCGGACCTGTGTCGCTCACCTTGATAGTTTGACTTCCGTCGGAGTCCACGGCGACCACGTTGACGGCGCCGCCGGGGTGATTGAATTTGATCGCGTTGTCCACCAGGTTGATCAGAATCTGATCGAGCCGGCGCCGGTCGGCGTCGACGTAGAAATCCTCGGCGACCTGATTGTGAAGCGAGACGCCATGTTTGGCCGCGCGATGCGAAAGTCCGTTGAAGACGTCGCCGACCACCCGGCGCAGCGGCAACCGCTCGATCGACAGACTGACCGCGCCTGATTCGATCGCAGACAGTTCCGATATGTCGTTGACGAGAGCCTTCATACGCTCGGCGTTGCGTTGGATCGTGTGCAGAAAGCGCAGGCTGTTTTCATCGTCGTCAATGCCGCCGTCTAGCAGCGTTTCGGCGTAGGCTGTGATCGCGGCCAGAGGCGTCCTGAGTTCGTGCGAGACGTTCGAGATGAACTCCTGCCGGACGCGTTCCAGCATTTCGAGTTTGGTGACGTCGGTGAACGCGCAAACCACGCCATCGATCTGACCGCCGTCGGCGCGGTTATCGGATAAGCGCAGTGGCGCGGCATGAAGTCTCAAGATGCGGCGGCTTTGCGCCCCGGCTTGGCTCTGCGCGGACGCGCGCGTTTCGACGCGGGCTTCCGCGCGCTCGCCGTGGGCGCCCACGGCCGAAAAGACTTTATGGAATTGCGGGTCGCGGCTGATGTCGGTGAGCCGGATAACGGGGCGTTGTCCCGCGCCCAACAACTCGCGGGCCGCGTCGTTGATGATCAACACGTTCGACTCGCCGTCCGTGATGACCAACCCTTCAGCGACCGAAGCCACGATCGAACGCAGAAGGCTCTCGTCGCGCTCGGATTTCACCAGCGCGTTCTGCAACCGCCGATTGGTCTGTTCCTGCTCGCCGAGCAGGCTGAGATGCTGCCTGAAGACGTACCGCGCGATGAAGCCGGTCGTGACGCCGACGAGAATGGTTGATATGAAGTGTGAAGTGACGACACCCATGCGCGGAAAGATCATGGTCTTCACGGCCTCGTAAGCCGCGAAAAACGTTACCACCGCTATGGTTGCGAGAATGATCTTTTTTGTCTGAGCCGTCATGAAGGTCGTATATGTTTTAGACAGGATTTACAGGATTCTTCAGGATTGGCCGAAGAGAAGATGGATTCCGTTTCTTTATTCATCCTGAAGAATCCTGTAAATCCTGTCTAAAAACCTTCCGTTCGATCAGTTGTTTCAGTGGTTTCCGCGCCGGGACGGAAACGATAACCAATACCGATCACCGTTTCAATGCAGCCGCCGCAGGCGCCCAGTTTCTTTCGCAGGCCGCTGATGTGGACGTCGAGGGTGCGGGCCTCGCCGTAATATTCCAGCCCCCAGACCTGATCGAGCAGTTGTTCCCGCGGCGCCACGCGTCCCTTGTTGCGCGAGAGGATGGCGAGCAGCGCGAACTCCTTACGGGTCAGCTTGACGCTACGCCCCTGGCAGGTGACTGAAAAGTCGGCGTAATCAATCTTGAGCTGGCCGTCGTCATAAGACTTCGGCGATCTCTCTTCATACCCCGAACGGCGCAGAGCGGCGCGCACGCGCGCGACGAGTTCGCGCACGCCGAATGGCTTGGTGATGTAGTCGTCGGCGCCGAGGTCCAGGCCGCGGACTTTATCTCCTTCCTCGGTCCGCGCCGTGAGCATGATGATCGGCGTGCGCCGCGTCTCTTCTTCGGTGCGAAAGCGGCGGCACAGCTCGAAACCGCTCATCCCGGGCAGATTCAGGTCGAGGACGATCAGGTCGGGAGTCGCACCGGTCATGTCGCCTGTCCTCCCTACCTGGCTGATCTGGCCCATCTGTTTAGATTGCCCCTTGCCGAGCGCTATGTTCAACCCTATTTCGCCGGTGAGCGCCACCTGAGCGACGAACGAGCCGTCGCGTTCGAGGTTGTAGCGAATGCTCTCAGCGATGTCAGGATCGTCTTCGATGATGAGAATGAAAGGCTTCATAACACGGTGGTTGTTGGTTAGTGGTTAGTGGTTAGTGGCCTGTTCAGAAACGCCCTGACCAACCACCAACCACTAACCACCGACCACTATCTTGCTATCTGGCTATGTTTGATCACCAAAGCTTCGGCCATGTAAACGATCAGCTCGCAGATGTCGGTGACGTAATCGCCGATGCGCTCCAGATGTTTAGCGACAAGCAGCAACCGGGCGGCGCGCCCCGCGGCGGCCGCGTCGCGAGACATCCGGTCGAGCAGGTCGTGAAAGATGCAATCGTAGAGCCGGTCGATGTCGTCATCGCGTTCGATCACCGCGCGCGCGGCGTTGGCGTCCGAAGCGGCGAACGCGTCGAGCGACAGCCTCAGCATTTCGCAGGCAAGCCAGCTCATCTTCGGTAGATCGAAATAAGGTTTGAGCTGCGGCTCGTCATTCAAATAGATCGCCGCGCGAGCGATGTTGCATGCGTGATCGGCGATGCGTTCCAGGATCGGCGTAATCTTGATCGCCGTGACGACCAGCCGCAGGTCGCTCGCCTCCGACGAATGCATCGACAGCAGCCCGACGCAGATTCGATCAGCCTCCAACTCCAGCGCGTCAACGCGGTCGTCGTCTCTCAGCACCTGCTCCGCCAGGTCCGTGTCGCGTTCGATTAACGCTCGGGTGGCGTGGTCAATGGCGTTCTCGACTTCGCCCCCCATCAATAGCACATGATCGCGCAGTTCATTCAATGCCGATTCCGGCAAATTCCGCATATTCTCCTCTGGGAAAAAATGTCGGCCGCCGACCGCTGTTAGAGATTGCGGCGCCCCGCCTACGTGACTATCGTTAATGTAGAAATCTGCCATTCGATTCACCAAAAAACAAGCGCAATGGGGAAAGACGCGCGCTGAATATCGCATCTTGTAAAGTCGGATTCTAAGAGTTGAGGTTTAAGTTTGGATTAAATCCTGGTAAAGACTCCATTATGTTTCTGAATTAGTACTGCGCCGCGCGCGTAAGCAATTGGTCATTTATGGGTTCAACCGATTGCTTACGCGCGCGGCGCAGTTTTTTGCGGAGTAGAAAGGGGCGCTTCCGTTCAGGCGAGCGGAAGCGCCAGTGAGACACAGGACTAGGCTTAAGAATGCTTAGGGTTATAAACCTTCGATCTTAACCTTGCGTTAGCGGGCGTTAAATTCCACGTAAAAAACGGAGGCAGAGAGGATGGATTAGGGGAATGGGAAATGGGGAATGGGGAGTCAATGCGCGCTTTCAGAAAAGAACTTTCCACTCCCTACTCCCCATTCCCCACTTCCCATTCCCCATTCCCCGCCTTCCATCACCTTTCGCCACTCTTCAAGCGACATCTTTTCGCCCGCTTTGGCGCATCGCTCGCTGCAATAGACTTTCCAATCTTTGCCGACGACCTCTTCGCCTTCAACGATTTCCTCGGCGCAAAAAGCGCATTCGTTCTCGATTCGTTTTGCCATCTTCACGTTCTCCTTTATCAATCATTCTATCATTTATGCTCGCTTTGCAGCTTGACCTCTTCCATGACCGTCATGACCGTTTCGCCCCTGCCCGATGAGCCCGATGTGGAGGATGAGAAGAATGAGAATAGCAGCGCGCCGACTATATAATCCTCCGCCGTCGCGGGTTCATTCCTGGTCCATTCTTCCGGCCGAGAACATGGTTCGGCTCTGGCGAATTCAACCGGGACTTCCGCGCGGGCGGCCGCAATGGCGTCGGCGTTCGCGAAGCTTCTGAAAATTCTTTCGCGCGCCATCCGGGCCAAAACATTCGCCCGCTGCGCGCGCTCCGGTTTAATTGGTTCATTGATCATTAATGCGACCTCCGCGGATTCGATGTTCAATAAGTTCCAGAAGTGGCGCGCGAAGTTCATCTCGCCGTACCAGCAGAACGTGTCGAGCGATTCTCTGTCTACAGGTTTTCCATTCACGCTCTGGAATTTGATCGTCAGTGGCAGCACGGACGACCGCGAGCGGACGGCTGAAGCGAAGAAGAGTCCATTGAACGGCAGAACAGTCGAGCCGTCGCCGGTCGTGGCTTCTGGAAAGACCTGAACGTCGACGCCGTCGCGCAGCGCTCGGCTAACGCGATAAGCGCAACTGACGCCGCTGTGCGCGTCTTCACGATTGACAAAGATCGTTCCGCCGAGCCTCGAAAGCCATCCGAATAACGGCCAGCGGCTCACTTCGGTCTTCGCGACGAACAACGCCGGAAAGACCGAGGCGATAATGACGACGTCCAGATAGCTCTGGTGATTGCTGACGAACAGGCGCCGCTTTGAATGAAGATCGTCGGAGAACCTGTGGATGTTGATTTTCAAGCCGAGAACCTTCAAACATGCCCGCGCCCAGAGTTTGACGCTCCCGGCCACGAGCCGCATCCGCGCCGGACGGGAAAAGCCGAGCAGGAAAAGGCGCGCGGCGGCTACGGAAACCAGAAAGAACACGCAAACGACAAGAAACCCGATCAACCTCGCGACGCGCTTCATCGGGCGCCCTGCGCCTCCCCGCCAGCGACGTAACGCTGTTTGTAGCGCCCGGCCATCTTCTCCATTTCCAGAATCGCCAGGACGTCCGCCGTGCCGAACTCCGCGTCATAGGCGGGCGCGCCGCAGATCATCGCGCCGGCCCGCAGATAGCCTTTCAGGATCGGAGAGAGTTTGCCCAGCGCCGCGCGCGAATCGCCGGTCTCCTCGGCGCCCTCGCTGATCATCATCCGGCAGGATTCGACCGGGTAGACTCTGTACTTCTCCGGCGCATAGTGGTTCGCGCGCAGATAAGAGTAGACCGGCTGAACCTCGCTCTCCTCCGAGACGTGCAGGCTGGCGCAGCCGAACAGGTGGCTGAGGTCGCGGTCGATCGCGTATTTCGTGATCGCGCTCCACAGCAGGTTTAGCGTCGCGAATGAACGATGCGTGGCGGCGATGCAGGAGCGTCCCAACTCGAGAGCCTCGCCGCGCAGCCGCTTCAAATTGCTCAGGTCGAATTCGTTCTCGGAGTAGAAGCCGATGTGTCTTTCGGCCTGGCTGCCGCGAAGCAGGCGGTATGTTCCGACGACCTTCCCGCTCGTCGTGTCCTTGACGATCAGATGATCGCAGTAAGCGTCGTATGCGTCCGTGTCGTAGCCACGGTCGTATGACGAGACCAGCCCTTCCTGAAGCTCCAGGTTGAAGACCTCGAACCGCAGCCGCATTGCGGCGTCCAGTTCGGTCAAATTCGACGCGAGTTTGACTTCGAGCTTCCCGGCGCGAATTGATGGGGCGCGCTGTTTTTGAATTATAGTGATCATAAATTTCAACCTGTATGGTCACTGCTTTTAAAGCTTCGCGCGAGAAGATACACGGGGCGTCTTCAGTCAGAGTTAGGTATGTGTTAGCGGCGCGTTATGATTGTGTTGTGAAAGGGTCAAATGCCGCGCGCGTGTGGTATCTTTAACTGGACGACTTAGAAAATAACCGGCCGTGAGCGTGGGGAATGCGCCCTTGCGGCGCGAGGCCATTAGGCGCTGACCATTGAAAATTGGCTTTTGAAAAGCGGGAAGGAAAACGTTTTCTCCACGAGATAACTTTCCAAGTCGTGTAACCGCGCTATTGAGCCGGAACATTGCAAAACCTAGAGGCGTAGAAATAGACGAAATCTGGACCGTCATTTAGCTCTTGATGAGACACAGGAGGTTATTGTGGGCGCAGAGTATATGGGCGCCATCAGAGGCGCCAGCTTCGACCACGATGTAACACGCGTTGTGGCGGGCGAGGTCGAAAGCTTGCGCGTGAGGTTGGCTAGCGCGCTGGAGCGGATGGGGTATCGCGTGCTCAACGAAAATCCGATCCAGGCCCGTCGCGGCGCGCGCGGCCTGGCGAGAAGCGGTTGTTCGCAGGACATCCTCGATTACCCCAGATCGCTCGACGTCGGCTTAAAATCGATGGGCGCAAACTCGACGCGCATCACTTTTGCATACACTGTCAAGGGCGTCAATTCGGGCTATATCACAAAAGGCGACCGCAGCACCTTGACGCGAGAGGCCGAGGCGATTGTCGCGTTGGCTCGGTCAGGGGCCGCCCTATCGTATTGCCCTGCCTGTGGAGCGGAAGGGGCGGGCGGCGCGCGTTTTTGCCGTCAATGCGGCGCCCCCGTAGCGTCAGCCTATCCGCCGGAACTCGACCTGTTGCGCCTCACAGCCGAAGCCAATGCGAGTTTCAAAATCATCGTGACCGGCGCCATCTTCGCCCTGGTCGGGACGCTGGCCCCCGCGCTGATTTTTCTGAAACACATCCTCTCCCAAAATCCTGCGGGGGACGCAAAACTGGTGAACATGATGGCGCTGTTATTGAGCGCTTTCTGCCTGGCGTTTCTTATCGCAGGGGCATTGCGGCTGGATAGGGCGATCAAAAACAAACCAAAACGAAACGAACTAAACCCGCCCTCCCACCACGACTTTGTCGAAGGCGCGAACCATCCTGACGCTGCGGCGCTGCCGCCTCAATCAATTCAACATCCGATTCAACACTCGATCGCCGAGGCCACCACAGGGCTGCTGCCGCAGGAAGTCGAGCGAACCAACGAACTGAAGTGAAAATCCGTTTGGAATTTCGCCCTATCCTCGTATAATTCCATCGTCTTTCAAATCGCTTTTCCATTCGCCCCGCTCGTCAACTCGGCTTTTATTCGAGGCTCCTTATGCCAGCCAATATCGCATATCGTTCTCTCTTCGTCGCCGTAATGGTTTGGCTTTCGGCAGTTCCAATCGTCGTCGCGCAAAATGGAGGCGATCCGCTCGAACCTGGTAAAACGATCGAGCGCGACCTGGCCGGCGGCGAATCTCATTCTTACCTTATCAGGCTCGCTTCAGGGCAGATACTGAATGCGACCATCGCGCAACGTCAAACGGATTTGACGGCGACGCTCTTCGGGCCGGACGGCCGGCAGGTTGGTCGATTCGATTGCATGTGGTACGGGCCTGAACCGGTCAGTTATGTCGCCGAAGCGACCGGCGCCTATCGGCTCGAGATTCGAACCTTCAATAAGACCGCCACTCGCGGGTCTTATCAATTGAAGCTTGAAGAACCCCGCGCCCCGGGGCCACGTGATAAGGCGCGGGTCGCCGCGGTCAGGGCTTCGACCGAAGGGAAGCGGTTGATCGAGCAAGGGGGGGCGCAATCCTTCAAACTCGCGAAAGAAAAATACGAAGAGGCGCTGCCCCAGTGGCGCGAGATCGGGGACCGGTTCGCTGAGGCGCAGACGCTCGACTGCTTCGGGTTTCTACTCTGGCTATTGGGCGCGCCGGCGAAAGCGATCGAGTATTACAACCAGGCGCTGACAATCAGGCATGACATCAAAGACGATGACGGAGAGGGTGAAACTCTTAATAATATGGCCGCCGCATACTCGGCGCTCGGCAAGAAAGAACAGGCGCTCGAATACTACAGCCGCGCCCTTCCGTTTAGACGAGCCGGAAGCGATCGCACTGCGGAGGCGGCGACGCTGGGCAATATGGGCGTCATCCATTTGTCCCTCGGCGACCCGCGAAAGGCGATAGAGCTTTACAACCAGGCGCTGCCGCTGTGGCGCGCCTCCGGCAATCGCGTCGGTGAAGCCAGCGCGCTCGTCGGCCTGGGATCGATTCACCGGATACTCGGCGAAAGCCAGCTTGCTCTCGATTACCTTCATCGGGGGGCGCAAATCGCCCGAGAAGTCAATGACCGCCGAGGCGAAGCGTATGCGCTACTTTTTCTCAGCAGGCTTCACATTGAATTGGGCGAGTATGAGAAAGCGCTCGATTTCTGCGGCCGGGCGCTCCCCTTATTCCGATTTCTAGGCGACGCCAGCGGCGAGGCCACGGCGCTCAATCATCATGGCCTGATCAACGCCTACTGGGGCGCCAAACAGAAGGCGCTCGACTTTTACACCCAGGCGCTCTCTCGCTTTCAAGCTGTGGGCGACCGTTACAACGGAGCCGCTACCCTTCTCAATATCGGCAAACTAAAAGAAGAATCAGGCGAGAGGCAGGCTGCGCTCGACTATTACAATCAGGCGCTGACGCTCTTCCGGGATTTTAAAAATCCTCGTGGAGAGGCGCTCGCGCTCAATCACCTGGGATCGCTTTACGCCTCCTTAGGCGACAGAGAGAAAGGGCTCGACTGCCATCGCCGGGCCTTACCGCTCTGGCAGGCGGTCGGGGACCGCGGCAGTGAGGCCTCGACGCTTGCGAACCTGTCGCGCATCCAATTGAACATGAGCCTCGACATGAGGCCCGACGTTGGCCGCAATCCGGGCATTCTTGTCGAAGCGCGCCACAATATCGAAGCCGCGATCGCCATCACCGAATCGCTTCGGGTAAAGATCGCCAGCCAGCAATTGCGCGCTTCTTATTTCGGGGCCACTCGTCAGTATCACGAGCTTTATATCGATTTGCTGATGCGCCTTCACCGCCTACAGCCGTCGGAAGGACACGACGTTTCCGCGCTCGGAGCGAGCGAACGCGCGCGGGCGCGCGGCCTGCTGGAGATGCTGACCGAAGCCCGCGCGGATATAAGCGAGGGCATAGACGCCTCGTTGCTCGAACGTGAGCGCTCGTTGCAAAAACGGATTAACGCCAGCGCCGAATACCAATATCGGCTGCTCAGCGAAAAGCACACGCGAGAGCAAATAGAGGCTGTGAAGCGGGAGCTCGACTCGCTCATCGATGAGTCGCGGCAGGTCGAAGCGGAGATCCGCAAAACCAGCCCTCGCTACGCCGCGCTGAATTACCCGCAGCCGCTCGGCCTGCCGGAGATACAGCGAATGCTCGACTCCGAGACGTTGTTGCTCGAATATTCGCTCGGCGAGGAGCGCAGTTATCTCTGGGCCGTGACGCCGACCGGGATCGAGAGCTTCGAGTTGCCGAAGCGGGCTGAGATCGAAGATCTGGCGCGCCAATCTTACGAATGGCTGGCGGCGGGTGAAACAGGCGCTCAGTTACGGGCGCGACTGACCCGGCGCGATGCGAAAACTCCGGAATGGGCGACCGCTTTGAGCCGGATTCTGCTCGGCCCGGTTGCGGCGCGACTGGGTAATAAGCGATTGGTGATCGTCGCCGATGGCCCGCTGCAATATATTCCGTTCGCCGCGCTTCCAGAGCCTGTGACGGAGAAACAGAGAGATAGAGGGAAGGAGAGACAGAGGGACAGAGTGAGGGAGAGACACAGAGCATCTGCGTCTGAATTTCCCTCCGTCTCTCCGTCCCTCCGCCTCTCTGTCTCTGGAACGCCGTTGATCGCCAATCATGAAATCGTGAATCTGCCGTCAGCTTCGAGTTTGGCGGCGTTGCGGCGCGAGCTTGCCGGCCGCGCTCCTGCGCCGGAGATTGTAGCGGTGATCGCCGATCCGGTATTTGAAGAAGCCGACGAGCGAATCAAAAAGAATGGCGGTAATGTTGCGACGCCAAACAGCCAACCGGCCGCCAGTCCGGCCACTGAACGGGAGGTTTTCAGGTCCGCTCTCGAAGTCGGCGCGACCGATGCCCAGCAGCGGCTCCAGCGGTTGATATTCAGTCGCCGCGAGGCTGATGAGATCAGCGGGCTGGCCGGCGCTGAGGGGAGCTTCAAAGCGCTCGATTTCGCGGCCAACCGCGCAACTGCGCTCGGTTCGAATCTCAGCCGGTATCGGATCATTCATTTCGCCACGCACAGCCTGCTCAACAGCCAACACCCTGAATTGTCTGGCATCGTGCTCTCGCTTGTTGACGAAGAAGGGCGTCCGCAAGACGGGTTCCTGCGCCTGCACGATATTTACAACCTGAAGCTCTCAGCCGACCTGGTCGTGCTCAGCGCCTGTAAGACTGCTTTGGGAAAAGAGATCAAGGGCGAAGGACTGGTTGGCCTGACGCGCGGGTTCCTCTATGCAGGCGCGCCGCGCGTGGTCGCCAGTCTATGGAAAGTGGATGACCGGGCGACGGCTGAATTGATGAGGCTGTTCTATCAGCGCATGCTCCGCGACGGCTTGCGTCCGGCAGCGGCGCTGCGCAGGGCGCAGATTGATATGTGGAAGCTGCCGCGATGGGCCGCGCCTTACTATTGGGCGGGATTTACGCTGCAAGGCGAGTGGAAATAACAAAAATGGGGGTTATCGCATCCCCACGTAGCGTAACCCCCAGCGAACGGGAGACGAATCCACTCGCCTCCCGCCACTGACGGGACAACGGCTGAGGGAGGCCATAACTCACGGAGTGCCTCCGCGTAATCCATACGCCTTTTCAGCACACTTCCCTACGCGCTCCGCGAAATTGATGGTGTTGCCGCTGTCCAATCAGAAGCCATGCTCTTCACTCTGAACATGCTCTTCACTTTGATTATGAAGATCGGTGGAAAATGTTACGCACTATTTCTTTTCTGCCCTTACGAAATATTTTTTTTTATCTTGAAACGATATTCTGCGGCGGGCGCTCGATTGTTAACACGAGAGGCGCATTCGAGCCTTACCACATAACCGGCGTCCTTCAGTGAGCCGGCGTGGATGCGCAGTCGCGCTATTTTCAGAGGTGAATAGTCGCCACGCCGCGCTTGCAGCCTCTCCCATCGCTGAAGCTCCTCGCCGGATTCCGTTTGTAATACCGCCGAGAAGACAGCGCAGTCGTCGGTTGGAGGTTCCAGTTCCAACTGGATGGTCTCCGTTCGGCCGGGGATCTCCAGCGTCGTATAGCTCTCTCCTTCTCTGGTTCCTCCCGCCAGCAACAGAAATGTGGCCGTGGTTTCCGTACCGACTCCAGGCGCTGATTTGCCACGATTGGGCTGCGATATGACGGTTTTTTTTCCTTCGACCGGCATTTCATTCGCGGCGGCGCCGGGCTGAAGCGGTAGCTTTGGATCAATCGACGGCTGAGAGACGCTGTTGGGATCCTTTTGATCTTGGGCTTTGGCCTGTTGCGAGCCTTCGTTACTCAGGCTTTGAGGCGCCCTCAATGTGAACCATGCGTCAATGGCGCCGAGGGCGCCGAGGGCGACCAGCGCGACGACGCCCCCGGCAACGAGTCGGTGCGATTTGAAGAACATAGCGGGCAGTCGCCACCGGCGCCAGCCGCCCAAAACTGAATCATCACTTTTAATCTGTCGGGAATCTGTCGTGGCTATCCTGTTCGCGTAGTCGCGGATCGCCTTTTCATTCTCGAACATTTCGCGCAAGGCGGGCGAGGATTGCAACCTTTGCTCGAACCGTCGCGCCTCATTCTCGGAGAGAGCGCCGCTCAGGCTCTCTTCAGCTATCTCGCCGAACGCTGCCCAGACTTCATCAACCGCCTGACCGTTGGCGAAATACCAACTCTCGATCCGCTCCGCTTCTGATTCCGGCAAATCGCCCAGTAGATATTCCCTGATTGTCGAATACTCGACTATTTCGTCTGACATAAAGCCTCGTTCGTTGAAGCTCAACGGGTGACTCGGCCACTCTTCTCATCCAGAAATGAATAAATCGCGGATTCGTTACAGAGGTTTTTCTCAACCAATTGAGATTAGGACTGACTGCGTGAGCGTTGGCAAATAGTTACGCATTCGGCGAGTCTGCTCCTCAATCGCGCGACCTTTTGTCTGAGCGTGTTGTTCGACAGTCCCTGGCGCTCGGCGAGTCTCTTTCGATTTTCGATCTTATCACCGCCGCTGAACTGATAATAGGAGACGATTAATTTGCGATCTTCCGGATCGAGGCGCCCCAGACATTTCTCCAAGCACTCGTGCCTGATCTCGGTTTCAATTCTCTCGCTGGCGCCGATCAGCAGATCATACGGCGTCGCCTGGGCGCCTCCCGTGGGATCGCCATCCGACAGAGGTATCAGTACGTTCCCCTTGGCCAAACTCTCGCGCCAGACGTTCCGGGCCACACCGTAAAAATAATTCGATGGACTCTCGGTCGTGATCAGCTTACCTTCGCTCAAACGCCGGGCCACTCGATTGATCGTTTCGTCTGTCATCTCATCCGGGCTTGCCACGCCACGCGCCGCGAAGAAAATGAACAGGGCGCGGCGAAGTTCGACATACGCCCGCGCCGCGCTTTCGCGGTCCGGACCGAGTTGAGCCAGCAAACTATCGAACGACGCAGAGGTCAGGCTGTTGTCTATCATATGATTAGCGTTCTGGGCTGCGCTGATCACCGGCGGAGACAGAATAGATTTATTAAACGGACGCGTCAATGTCGAAACTGCAAAGAAGGGCGCAAAGTTCCTGAATTCCTATCATCCGGTTGACCTGACACATCCTCTACTTTAAACTTCCCGCCGCTCAGATCGTAGTCTCAGTGAAGTTCTTTGCCTCATAACATACCCTCCTACTTTCGGAGGAGCCTTCATGTCGCGTTGCGACGCACGGAAACGATGAAAAGTAGACAGGAATTACAGGATTTCCCAGGATTTTTCACACTGAGTTTAATCCTGGGAAATCCTGTAATTCCTGTCAATTTTCCGAGGAGCTTTGAACTGATTTTCGGAGGAACCCATGCGGAAGCGAACAGGTCTCAGTCTCGCGCTTAGCGGCCATCTATTGTGGGCAGTCTGTCTTTCGACCTGGCTCTTAATCGGGCTGTCGTTGGCTTCGGTCGGCGCGTCGGCGCAAAGCGTCAGCCAGTATCGGGCCTTCTGGGTAGACACTTTCAACACCACGCTCAACAACCACAGTGACATCGTCGCAGTCGTGAACAACGCGCGCGCGGCCAATTCGAACGCGATCTTCGCGCAGGTGCGGCGGCGCGGCGACTCCTGGTATCTCAACTCTCTAGAGCCGCCGCCGGATTTCGTACAGATCGCGGCCGGCTTCGATCCGCTCCAGGATTTGATCGCCGAAGCGCACGCCAGCGGGATTGAGGTTCATGCGTTCGTCATCGTCGGCGCGATCTGGAGCAAGAATCCGAACTTCGCCCCGAGCGCCACGTTGGGGGCCCCTATAAGTCCGAACCACGTCTTTAACCTTCACGGCGGTTATAACCCGGCCACGCAGCAGATTGTCCAGGGGCCGAACAACTGGCTGACGCGCACGCTCTTGCCGGATGGGTCTAATGGCATCAGCTTCCAGGGCCATCGGATCGGCTCCGATTTCTGGCTCGATCTGGGCCACCCGGACGCGGAGGCTTACACGGCGGACGTCCTGCTGCATCTCGTGCGCAATTACGATATAGACGGGCTGCATCTGGATCGCATCCGCTACCCGGAACTTTCCGTTTCCGGGCAGACGCCCTCGACGGGAACTAACATTGGTTACAACGAAACCAGCGTGGAGCGGTTTCAGCGGCGCCAGGGCATCCCCGCCGAGTCGCCGCCTCCGGCGCAAAACGACCCGCTCTGGAACCAATGGCGTCGCGACCAGGTCAGCAATCTGGTTCGCCGTGTTTATCTCAACGCCATCGCAATCAAGCCTCATCTGAAGGTGTCGGCGTCGCTGATCGTGTTCGGCGGTGGCCCGACTACCGAGTCCGGGTGGAACTCGGCGGAACCCTACTGGCGAGTCTATCAGGATTGGCGGGCATGGACCGAAGAAGGCATTCTGGACATCGCCATGCCGATGAATTACAAGCGCGAACATTCGACGACCGAGGTCCCGCTCTACGAGCGATGGAATGAGTGGGCGAAGAACCATCAATACAATCGCGCCGTGGTGATCGGGAACGGCGTGTTTCTCAACGCCGTCGAAGGTTCGCTGCGACAGACGCGGCGCGCGCTCGCGCCGTCGAGCGCGGGGAATAGCGCGCTCGGAGTGAGCTTCTTTTCGATGGCGACATCCAACGTCGCGGTCACCGGCAATCCGTTCTCGATCCCTTCGGGGCAGAATACGCCCGCTCGCTCTTTTGCCGAATTCGCCTCGGGATTGACCACCGGCAAGTCCGTCGACGGCGCCACGCTCTACGAAGACCCGGCGACCAACCCTGCGCCGGTCTTCGGCCTCTCGGCCACGATCCCGACGCTCGCGTGGAAAGCCTCGCCCACGCTCGGCCATCTGATGGGTTTTGCGAAGCGCGCGGACGGGACGCCGCTCGATACCGCGACCGTGACGATTGAAAACCTCGACACCCGCGCCATTCGCGGCGGGGCGACCGACGGCGGCGGCTTCTATGGCGGTGTGGATTTGATTCCGGGGCGATATCTGGTGAAAGCCGAGTTGGGCGCTGATGTCCTTTATTCATGCGTCGCCACAGTGGCGCCGGGGGCGGTGGCTACCGCCGATCCCGGTGTGGAGAGCGTTGCGCCGATAACCACCGCGACAGTCACGCCTGCCTCGCCAGACGGCGTGAACGGTTGGTATAGAAGCGCGGTTACCGTGACGCTCGGCGCTTCGGACAATTGTTCAGGCGTTGCCAGAACCGAGTTTTCAACCGACGGCGGAGCGACATGGGAACCTTACACGAGCAACCTTGCGCTCGCCTCGGATGGAGTCAAGACCATTCATTACCGTTCGGTTGATAACGCCGGCAACGTCGAAGCGGCGCACAGCCTGACGATCAAGATAGACCAGACCGCGCCGATCATCAGTCTCTCCGCCGATCCCTCGGTCATCTGGCCGCCGAACGGAAAGACTGTCACTGTCACCATTAGCGGCTCCGGCGCCGATATGGTTTCCGGCCTGGCCGGCGTTAGCTATGTCGTGACAGATGAATATGGATTGCCGCTCGGCATTCCGTTGCGCTTATTGAATGGCGGCTCCGCCACGTGGGCCGATCAGTTGGCGGTGGAGGCCAGACGCAATGGCGATGATTTCGATGGCCGCGTCTATCAAGTGGTGGCGACTCTCACTGATGTGGCCGGGAATACCGCTACGGCGACGGCGATTATCAGGGTTCCGCACGATCAAAGATGATCAGGGCCGCCTGACACAGGCGGCCCATTTTGATCACGACAATTTTATCACTGCCGCCTGTTGTTGTGTTTGTCGCGATAGATTTCGCGGCTCGTGTGATTAAGCTCGCGGTTGAGCCTGGCGCGCTCGCGCCCCGTGACGGCGCCGTCTGCCTTGGCCCTGGCCTCGTCTCGCTGAATCCTCGTTTCATCTCTTTCGATTTTCGCCGCTTCGCCGCTGGTGAGCGAACCGTTTTTCAAACCATTGGCGACACGGTCCTGCTGATTTTGCTCGCGGTGGTCAACGCCGGGCGTATTCCTGCGGTCGTGACGGATTTCGCGGCTCGTGTGATTAAGCTCGCGGTTGAGCCTGGCGCGCTCGCGCCCCGTGACGACGCCGTCGGCTTTGGCCGCAGCCTCGTCTCGCTGAATCTTCGCTTCCCCTCTTTCGATCCTAGCGGCTTCGCCGCTCGTAATCGATCCGTCCTTCACCCCATCGGCGACGCGGTTCTGTTGATTCTGCTCGCGGCGATCAACCCCCTGAGTGTTTGTTTGCGCAAATCCCATTGAGCTAAACCCGATCACGGCGACTATGGCGCATGCCAGCATCTGAAGCTTTTTCATAATCTTTCTAGTCCTTCCTGGAGATCTGATGTCAAATAGCGGCGACAGCCATATGGTGTCGCAGCCAGTTTCAATCGCAGTCCACGCAAGGGGTTGGCGTGATCGATGCTGGAAGCAAGGGCAAAGAATGTGCCCCGGCTTCGCGCGCTTTGTCGCTGATCAGCCACCTTGAAACGCTTAAGGTTGCAAGTGAACGCGAAAAAGTCTGAAAAAATTTTCGTGGCGGATTTGCCCTGGCAGGAGAATTCATTTAACAGATCCGCCACAGGGCTTTGTTTTGAGCGAAATAGCTACTCAGTCTAAGCCTGGCTTTCTGGAGAAATATGCGCCCTTGTGAGGACCCAGGCGGAGTGATGCGAGTTTTTCTCAAGTGCGCAAAGATTCCAACCAGATTGATTGGTCACGAAATAATTTGGGCTGCCTGAATTTCAGGCAGCCCAACCCAGACCCCGTTATGACAACGACAATTTTATCGCTGACGTTTGTTGTTATGTTTGTCGTGATGGATTTCGCGGCTCGTGTGGTTAAGCTCGCGGTTGAGCTTGGCGCGCTCGCGGCCCGTGACGACGCCGTCAGCCTTGGCCTTGGCCTCGTCTCGATGAATCTTCGTTTCATCTCTTTCGATTTTCGCCGCTTCACCGCTGGTGAGCGAACCGTTTTTCAATCCGTCAGCGACACGGTTCTGTTGATTCTGCTCGCGGAGGTCGACGCCAGGCGTATTGTCGCGGTCGCTGTGGATTTCACGGCTCGTCTGATTAAGCTCACGATTGAGTTGTTTGCGCTCACCCGGGGTGACGACGCCATCGGCCTTGGCCTTGGCCTCGTCTCGCTTAATCTTGGCCTCGTCACTTTCGATCTTCGCGGCTTCACCGCTGGTGAGTGATCCATCTTTCAAACCGTTGGCGACACGGTTCTGTTGATTCTGCTCGCGGCGGTCGACGCCAGGCGTATTGTCGCGGTCGCTGTGGATTTCGCGGCTCGTCTGATTAAGCTCACGGTTGAGTTGTTTACGCTCACCCGGGGTGACTACGCCATCGGCCTTGGCCTTGGCCTCGTCTTGTTTAATCTTGGCTTCGTCACTTTCGATCTTCGCTGCTTCGCCGCTGGTGAGCGAACCGTCTTTCAATCCGTTGGCGACGCGGTTCTGTTGATTCTGCTCGCGACGGTCGACGCCAGGCGTATTGTCGCGGTCGCTGTGGATTTCGCGGCTCGTCTTTTTAAGCTCACGATTGAGTTTTTTGCGCTCTTCTGATGTGACGACGCCATCAGCCTTGGCCTTGGCCTCATCTTGTTGAATCTTGGCTTCGTCTTTTTCAATCTTCGCGGCTTCGCCGCTCGTGAGCGATCCGTCCTTCACTCCATCGGCGACACGTTTCTGCTGATTCTGCTCGCGGCGGTCAACGCGTGGTGTGTCTGTTTTGCTGTTTTGCGCAAATCCCATTGAGCTAAACCCGATCACGGCGACTATGGCGCATGCCAGCATCTGAAGACTTCTCATAATCTTCCTCATCTTTCCTGGGGAACTGGTTGAATGGCGGCGACAGCCCCCATGGCGTCGCGTTTAATCTCATTAGCAGTTTAGGCGCGGGGGTGGATGGATAAACGCCGGAGTCATTAGCAATAAATGTGCCCCAGGTTCTGAGTGTAATGTCGCTGATCGACTGCCTTGAAACACATCAGGTTGCAGGTGAACGCGAAAAAGTCTAAAAAAATTTTCGTGGCGGATTTGTCTTGACAGACGAGCCCTTGTTACAGAAGCGTCACAAGGCTTTATTTTGACCAGGGAATAAAGGGAGATGGGGAGGGCGTTCTCGGATGCGGACTTTGCGCCCTTGGCCTTTGCGAGAATCCGAGCGGAGTGGCGCAAGTTTCTCGCAAAGGCGCAAAGTTCGCAAAGATTCCTCCCCGGGCCGGGTAGTTGCGTAATCTGTATTAGTTCCCCGAGGGCTTGTTAAATTTCGCGTCCTCAATCTCGATGTTGTTCTTGATCTCGGTAATTTTTATGACAATGGTCATCGCAGGGTTGACCTGCTTCATCGTGTGTGGGATTTTGACGCCGTCTACAACCTTGTAATCCTCCATGTAGATTTCCATCTGCATCTTCCCTTGCGGGCTTTCGGTCTCTTCATCCTGGCGAACGAGCAGACCGGTGTCGACATCGAAATAAAGTTTGTCGGGGCTTCCTTCGGAGGGCGTGGCTTCGATCATGTAAGTCTCGTAAGAACCAACCTTCTCTTTGCCCTTCACTTCCATCTTGGTGTAATGCTTTTTGTAGTTGAGTTCCTGGTAGAAATCGGCTCCGCGCTTCATTTGCGCCAGTTCGACGCCGCTCAATTCACGCAATCCGCCCATCGGGTCCGAAGACCAACCTGTCGCGCCGTCGTAGACCCTGTTGACCACGCCGAAACCGGCGACGTCTATCTTCGTTGCGGTCTTGTTCGGGGCTTTAAAGAACATTTCGACCGGCGCGTCGGCCACGCCAAACGCTTCGAGATTGAAGGAGCCTTTCATCGAGCGCGACGTAATCTTCTCGATGGCCTCCTTGCCGCCGACGGCTTTGACATTTTTGTCGAGAATTTCGTCAAGCGTCGGCAGCGCCGCAGTCTTCGTGTCAGTCTTCGGCGCATCGGCCTTTGGCGTTTCTGGTTTACCCTGGGCCTCCGTTTTCGGCTTCTCCTGGGCGGCTGATGTGAAGGCTGCCAACATGGCGAAAGCCAGGATCAGTGTGATTCGTTTCATAAGATTCTCCCTTTCTGAGTTGGCGCTGCGCGCGTAAGCGTACGGTTGGTTGCGACACGCGGCGCCGTAGAGTGTCATTTCATGTCGCGTGATTTCTGCGACGCTTTTCCTCGCGACTTGCGAATTTGTTCGACGGCCGCTTCCAGTTGCGCGTCGCGGCCGGCGAGCAATGAGGCGCGATCATATCGCGCTTCAACGTCGGGGGTCACGCCGCGCCCTTCGATCAAGACGCCTTTCGGCGTCTTGAAATCGGCGATGGCGAATTGGAAGAGCGCGCCGGTGGGAAGCTTTTGAAAAAGCGAAGGGAGCGCGGCGCCGGCGCTGCGTTCGCCGACGATGACGGCGCGGCCAATCTCCTGAATTCCGCTCGAAAAGACTTCGCTGGTCGAAGCGCTCATCCCGTCTATGAGGACGGCGACCGGCCCGGTGTATCGGCGCTCCTGCGGGAAGAAGGCGAACTTCAGCTCGCCGCTGCGCATCTTCATCACGCCGAGCGACCCCGGCTCGTCGCAGATCCTGCCGGCGATGGTCGTGGCGATGCCGCCCAGCCCGCCCGGATTTCCACGCAGGTCGAAGATCATCCCGTCGGCGTCGCCGAAGCCGCTGATGGCCGCTTTGAGCTTTTCGATCACGGGCGCTGTGAAGATGTTGAACCGGATGTAGCCGATGTATCCCGCGCCGTTGGCCATCCGCCTGGATTCGAATTCGGTGTATTGCGGCGGGAAATTGCCGAACTTTGGCGAAAGCTCTCCCCTCAATCTCTCTCGCGCGAGAGTCGTTTCGCGCGTCCGGTCCTGGTCGTCGACGTAAACGATCTTGACCGTCGCGCCAGGGTCGCCGCCCATCGCGCCCAGGACGCTGCGATTCATGCGGATATTTTTGATTTCCGTCCGTTCGGCGCTCTTCGCAAATGCCGCGATGATCTCTTCGACGGATCGGTCGCCGACCTGTTTGATCAGGAAGCCAGGGCGCAACCCGGCCCTCGACGCGCTCGAATCCGGCTCGACGCGCGTGATCATCGCTGCGCCTCCGATCAGGCGCAGGTCGATGCCGACGCCGCCGCTCGACGGCTCATTCTCGTCTTCGGGAGTGAGCGATTCGGGAGGGATGATGTTGAAATGGGATTGATGAAGCAGCCCGAGCATCTCCTGCAGCATCAGATAGAATTCGCGATCGTTCTTGAGGGCGGCGACCCTGGGCGCGTAAGTTTCATGCGCCTTGTCCCAATCGACCCCGCCCATAGCGGGATCAAAATGTCTCTCTTTAACCGTCCGCCAGACGATTTCGAAGGTTTGTTGTCGGATGTCGCCGCGATTATCGCTGGAGGGAACGGGGCCGTGCGCGCCTTGACTCTGCGCTGATTGTGTTCGCTCTCCTTGCTGAGCATGCGCCCAAGCGCCGAAGAAGAACGCCATGGCCAGGGAGAATGACGCAGCCAAGACCGGTCTTTTGTTCATCAACGCTCCTATCTGTTCCAATCCGCCGCGCCCGTTAAATCCGTATTCTATCCGGCGGCGCCTTTCAAAAATCCTCCCATTAAATGGGCGAAACTAGAGGATTATTCAAACAAAAACGGCTTTTGGTTAAAATGACGCCCACGGGCACGGGCGATTATACCTTACGAAGCCCTTGCGCGGATGTTCCGAATTGATTTAGCCCGCAAACTGATTTAGCATCCGTGCCTGTTTGAACTTGTAAAATGACTTTTGTCGCGTCTTTCTACGAATATGAAAATGACTTCGACATATTCTGAATGATTAACGTATGTTCTCAATGCAAGGCCCCTATTCCGCGCAATGCGAGCCGGTTTTGTAACCAGTGTGGCGCTGATTTGCGCCCCGTATCCGCGCCGCTAGCGCCAACTGACCGTAACCGGTCAGGAAATTCGCTTGAACCATACGAAACTCCTTCTGAAATGCCGGAGAGGGCTGTGGCTCCGAACAGCGCGTCTCTCAGGCAATCCACCCAAAGAACGACTATGGCGGTTCCAAAAGACGACGCAAAGCTTCCGCAGCCGGAAGCCATACTGCGCATAGTATTGCGCGATGGCAACGTGGTGGAACGTGATTTAACCCAGAATGAAGTGGCCATCGGCAAGGGGCCGCAAAACGACATCATTCTTCCCGACGCCTCGGTCTCCACGGCGCACGCGGTCATCCGCTTCGAGAACGGCGCCTATAAAATCATCGATCTCGGCAGCCGCAATGGCACGCTGGTCAACGACGCGCGGATCACCGAACCGCGCGCGATCCAGCACGGCGATCTGATAAAGATGGGGCATTGCTCGTTGACGTTCCGGCTGAAGGAGACCGGCGATACGCTGTCGATGCCGCAGCGCACGCTGATTATGGGCGTGGCCGGGGCGCCGGTTCCGCCCCCCGCGCCTCCAACTCCCAAACCCGCCGCGTTGACCGAAGACGCGCTGGCCGACGCGCTGGTCTCTTCCAGTCTGGTAGCCCAGGGAGAGGTCGAACGCCTGCGCGGACGTGACGCGCGCGGACGCCGCCTATACCGCGCCTTGATCGAAGAGAAACTTGCGACCGAGATGGAACTGCGCGACCTGATGAGCCGCACATTCAACCTTCCTCCGGTCGAATTGAAAACCGTGGATGTTGACGCGTCCGTCGTCACGTCGCTGCGACAGCAATTCCTGCTCGAACGTCTGGTCTGCCCGATCGTCTTACAGCCTAATCATCTGGCGCTCGCCGTCGCCGATCCGACTGACAAAGTCACGATTGATGAGGCCGAACGCGTTACGCGCAAAAAAGCCACGCTGCGCCTGGCTACGCCGAGCGAGATCGCTGCGCATCTTGACAGGTTCTTCAAGCCCCGCCTGATCGGCGTCATGCCGTCCGGCGAAAAGGTCGAAGCGACGCTCGATCAGCTCGAAACCGAGATCGGCAAGGCCCTGCATAACCGCATCGTGCTCTCAGATCCGACGGTCAGCGGCACCCACGCCATAGTGCTGGCGCGCGACGGCGGTTACAACATCGTCGACCTCGGCAGCAGCAACGGCACGTTCGTCAACGGGCGCAAGCTCGGGAATGAATCGCAAGTATTGCAGCACGGCGACAAGATTCAGTTAGGCCAGGCGCTGCTGACCTTCCGAAACCCGGCCGAAACGGTCGAAAATAAGACAGCTCGGCTCTCGCCTGAAGCCCTCGAAGAGATTCGCCGCCGCGCGATGACGCAAAGTTCGCCGCCAGGTGTGCGGCCAGATATGAGCTTGGTGGTGGTTCCGCCGGCCTTGCCCGGAAATGGCGCCCTCGAAGAGAAGAAGAAGAAGAAAAAGAAAAAGGACGAGCGCCTCCAAGCGGCCTGGGTCGGCGGCATCAGCCGCATCCTCGCTCAGGTCATGGGCGTGTTGCTGACTGTCGGGATATCATTTTATATACTCCATCGCGAGCCAGGCGGCAAATTTGGGCACAGCGGTCGCGAGCCAGGCGGTTCAAGCAGTCCGGGCGGTGGGGAAATATCGGGCGGCAAAAATCCGCTGATTCAGTCGGCGGAGTGGAAGAGCTTCAGCACGGGTTTCTTCGGCGGCTCCATTGAAGCGTCGGGCATCGCTCATCCTCCGGGCGCGACCGGCGCGGTGCTCGTCTCCGATAACCGCCCGGGTGAAGTTCTCTGGATGCCGCTCGACGAAGAAGGCAAACAAGCCGGTTCGCTCGAAACGATCCGGCTTGGCGGCGACTTCACGGACCCGGAGGCGGTCACTTACGGCGCCTCCTTCTTCTATGTGGTCGCTTCCCAGGCAAACCCTAAGGACGGTCATAAGAACGCGCTTGTCCGTTTCGACATCAATCCGGAAACGAGGGCATTGCGCGGTCAGCCTGAGACCATCACAGACCTGCGTTCGTTCCTGATTCAGAACGTGCCGGCGATCGCCACAGAGGGAGCGAAGCCAGGCGTCGACGGCGGATTGAACATCGAAGGCATCGCATGGGATCCGAACAACGAGCGGCTGCTCCTCGGATTACGTTCCCCGCGAATCGGCTCAGGGGCGGTGCTGATCCCGATCAAACTTCGTGACCCGCGCGGGCCTTTCAAGATCGAGAACCTGAAGGTTGACGAACCCAAAGTGATCGTCTTATCGCTCGGAGGGCAGGGCGTACGCGACATCACCTACGATCCGCATCTGAAAAATTTCCTGATCATCTCCGGCGCCCCTGAAAATGAGCCAAAGACGGAATTCGGGCTGTGGGAATGGAGTGGCCAGCAAGAAGGCAAACCACCCGCCAAACTGCTGGCGCTTGATGACGCCCAGAAGCCCGAAGGTATTTCCAGCGTGACCATCAACGGCCACAGTTTCGCATTCGTGGTTGGCGACGCCGGCAGTTATCTGAAACTCGATTACAAATAGTAGTCGACAAGATTCCACTCAGTTCTTTGAATTCGAACATGCATAAGCCACATGTGTTTGACAGAAACCCTGTCAGACGCCACACCTCAACCAGCAAGCTGTCCCGAACAACGGAGGAATTCCTATGTCTAAAGTATCTCGTTGCGCCTTGGCGCTTCTCGGCCCAATTACACTCATCGTCGGCTTTGCCGTTATAAGCGATTCGATTCCCGCGCCCGCCGGCGCGAGCGTCTCCGCGTCTCCGCAAAAGAAGGGGAAAGAGAAGGGGAATGAATCGAAGAAGGAGAAGAAATCGAAAGGACAGTCCGCCGCGCCAACTAAAGCGGGCGTTCCGGCCCTCTGGGAGGACCGCGGAGACATTTCAAAGCTGAATCTGATTATGGGTATCGGCAGCGAAGCGGGCAAGCCGAAGCCGCCATTCCAATTCGACAAGGAGGACGTGACCGGCACCAACCCGAAGATCAAGATCATTGACGCCAATGGCGTGAAATGGAATTTTAAGTTCGACGAGGAGGTGCATGCCGAAGTCGCCGCCAGCCGCATTGCCTGGGCCTGCGGTTATATGGTCGAAGAAAGTTATTTCATCTCTTCCGGCAAAGTGATCGGCGTGAGTGGGCTGGGCCGCGCCAAGAAATTCGTCGGCAGTGACGGGTCGTTCACAAACGCCATGGCCGAAAAGCGCCCCGACAACATCTCGCGGAGGGCGATCAATTGGGAATGGAGCAGTAATCCCTTCATCGGCACGAAAGAACTTTCGGGGTTGGCGATCCTGAACTGCCTGCTCAGCAACTGGGACGCCAAAAATACCAACAACAATGTGCTCGGAATGTACGACGACAACGGCAAGATCAAGGACTGGTATCTGGTCGCCGATTGGGGCGGAACCTTCGGCAAGACAGGCGGATTTCTGTCGCACAGCAAATGGGACCTGGCCGATTATTCCAAACAGCGGTTCATCGAGGGATCGAAAGGCGGAGCGATCAACTTCCACTATTCGGGCAAGATGAGCGCCATGCATTCGGTCCCGCGCGATCATGCGCAATGGTTTCTGGGCGTCATCGGTAAGTTGAGCGACAACCAGATCCGCGACGCGTTCCGCGCGGCGGGCGCGACGCAGGCCGAAACCGACGGCTTCGCGACGCAGATTCGCAAACGCATTAACGAACTTCAGACTGCCGCCAGGTAACGGATCAATACTGCGAGCGGCAGCGAGCGATTCGAATCGTAATGCAGGTTATCATTCAACCACGAGACGGCATTGAACCGTTTCTCGAAGGAATCAGAGAGGCGGAAGAGAGCATAGAGGTCATACTCTATCGCCTCGACCGCCTCGAGATTGAGCAGGAACTAGTCGCCGCCGCAACGCGCGGCGTCCGCGTCCATGCCCTCGTCACTTACACCAATAAAGAGGATTTGAAAGAGATCAGGAAGCTGGAGCGCCGTCTGGTGGAGCGCGGTGTGATAGTCACGCGCACGGCCGAGGACTTGGTTCGTTATCACAGCAAGATGATGCTCATCGACCGGCGGATGCTTTACCTGTTGACTTTCAATTTCACCTTCCTAGACATCCATCATAGCCGCAGCTTCGGGCTGATCACCGACAAACCTAATCTCATCGCCGAGGCTGTTCGGTTATTCGAGGCCGATGTCAATGGCCAGTCAAACAGGGTGGAGGCCGAGCATTTCGTCATCAGCCCGGTCAATTCAAGGCGAAGGCTCTCCGAATTCATTCTGGGCGCCCAAAAGCAATTGCTGATCTACGACGGCAAGCTCACCGATTCGCGGATGATCAAGCTGCTCGAAACCCGGGCCGACGCCGGAGTCGAGATCAAGGTCATCGGAGCGATGAGCAGGATGGCGCTGGGCGTCGAAGTCCGCCGGATGCCACTCATCCGCCTGCACGCCCAGGCGATCATCCGCGACGGCAGTGAAGTCTTCTTCGGGAGCCAGAGCCTTCGCAAAGTCGAGCTGGATCAGCGGCGCGAGGTCGGCCTGATCACCAACAACGCCGACGCCGTGCACAGCTTCAAGGTTGTATTTGAAATGGACTGGGGCGACATTATCAATTGATGCTTCGATGAATAGCCACCGCAGACCACCGCAGATCACAGAGAAGTCATTGTGTCCTCTGTGATCTGCGGTGGTCTGCGGTGGTTAACAGTCTTCATCTGGGAAAGGTAGACGACGATAATGACAAGCAGAACTTCCCGAATCCCAATTCTCAGGTCGATTATCCTCGCGCTGCTGCTCCTGGCGCTCCCACTCATAGCGGCGGCGCAGGACGAGAATGGCGCCAAACCGATCATCACCTTCGCTGTCATCGGCGACACCGGCACGGGCGATATGGCGCAACTATCCGTGGCCCGCCAGATGGTCCGGCAGCGCGAAAAGACCCCCTTCGAGTTCGCGATCATGCTCGGCGACAACATCTATGAAAAAGGCGAAGGGAAAGACGTCAAACCGCGCTTCGAAGATCCGTACAAAGACCTGCTCGAGGCCGGGGTGAGGTTCTATGCCGCGCTGGGCAATCACGACATCATCAAAGGGCTGGAGTTTCAAACCAATTACCCCAATTTCAACATGGGAGGCCGGCGCTACTACAACTTCGCCAAAGGCTCATCTGACAACCACGAGAACCTGATCGAATTCTTCGCGCTGGATTCGAACCTCATGACCCCTGAACAGTTGAAGTGGCTCGACGAAAGTTTGGGCGCGTCGAAGGCCCGCTGGAAGATCGCCTTCTCGCACCATTCGATCTACTCTTCGTCGCGGATGCACAGCCAATACACCAAGCTGCGCGCGCAACTCGAGCCGCTCTACGTCAAACATGGCGTCATCGCGGTCTTCTCAGGCCACTCTCACTGTTTTGAACGCGTCAAGCCGCAGAACGGCGTCCACTACTTCACCGAGGGCGCTAGCGGCGAAATCAAACGCAAAACGCTGGATCGAAAAACCCCGTTTTTCGCCGCGGGCGAGGATGAGAAAAACTCTTTTCTGATCGTCCAGGCCAGCGAAAACGAGTTGAAGGTCGAAGCGATAGGCGCCGACGGAAGCATGATTGATTCATACACGATCAAACACGCCGCGCGCGTGAAGGAGTAGACAATGGATGCTTTAGGAATGGTCGAATGCCGCGGTATGGTGGCGATGATCGAAGCCGCCGACACGATGGTTAAAACCGCCAACGTGCGGCTGGTCGGTTACGAGAAGGTCGACGCCGGGCTGGTGACCGCGATCGTGCGCGGCGAGGTCGGCGCGGTCAAAGCGGCCGTCGAGGCCGGCGCCGCCGCCGCGCGCAGAATCGGCGAGGTAGTTTCAGTTCACATCATCCCGCGCCCACACAACGAGGTCGACGAAGGCGTCCCGGTGCTGAACACCGGCGAAACCAATCGCAAACCGATCAGCGGCTCGGTCCCGCCACGTAAATAACGGATTTAGCCACAGAGCGCGCAGAGAACACAGAGAGAATATCTGTTTTCCTCTGTGTTCTGCGGCGCGCTCTGTGGCTAAATCTGTTTCAGCTCAGGGGCTTATCAATCACCAGCGCCTTTACCGCCGCGTCGAATTCGGAAGTCAGCTTCGCCAGCGCGTCCTGGGCGGCGCGCTTCTCCTTCGCGATCTGTTCGAGCCGCGTCTCCTGCTCGCCGGCCTTCGCGATGTAGCGGGCGACGAGTTGTTTCGCCTCGTTCGTGTTCTTCAACGTGGCGATGTTTTCGCGCAAACGCTTCTGGTCTTCACCGATCTCCCCCGCCTCTTTGTCCAGGGCATTAATCCTCGAACTCTCTATTCCGATACTCGATTTCAGATCGATCAACTTCTCAAGCTCGGCGCGCATCGCAGAGTCAATGTAATTGCTCGTGACGAACAGCTCGACGTCGCGCGAAGTCAGGTTGGCGAGCTGATAGGTATCTATCAACGCCTGCGTCTCGGTCACAGGCAACTCAACGGTCTTGCGCGGGTCGAGCTCGACGCGGAATCGGTAGAAATTGATCGTTTGCGAAGAGGGCTTCTGCATGTCGTCGGAAAGCTTCCAACCCTCGCGGTACGGATGTTCGATGTAAACGATCCGCTTCTTGTCGGTCTGATTGATGATTGTGTAGATCTTCTTCTGCGTCTGGTGGTAATGGGCCTCGAAGACGCCATTCTGCGCGCGCACCAGAAAGACCGGCCTGCGCTCGCTCTTGAGCTTCGTCGTCACCAGCGCGCTCAGATCGAGTCCGAACGAGATGAATCGCTGCTCGTTCGATTTCAACCGCTCGATCAACGCCTCGCCGGCGTAAGCGTCGCCGTCGATTACCGTCATCGAACCGCCTTCGAGCGTCAGCTCCGAGGTGTTCTTCAACCGGATGCCATGCATCGGGCGGTCTTTTCGCGCGGCTTCGTTGTAGACCGACACGCGCTCGCCTTCCATCTTGGTTTGCAGGATCGGAATCAGCGCGGAACGGTCGCGGCGCACGGTGACCGCTTGTTCAACGCGGTATTCGAAAAGCTCGCCGACCTCGCTGCCGGTGGCGGCGGTTTCAACGCCGGATTCACCGCTTGTGATAGCGCTACTGACGCTCGTTGTGGGCCTGGAAAAGCCGGTTAGGTTGTCAGTAACATTCAATCCACTTTGTTGAATTGATTGTTGTGGCGCCGATAACGGTGGCGCGACTCCCGCGGCGCCTCCCAGACGCATATTTCCACCGGCGACGCCACCGGCGACGCCTGCTCCAAAGCCTTTTCCAGAGCCGCTTCCGATCCCAGCCCCTACTTCCCCAGCCTCATAAACCTGTGGATTGAGGCTCAAATCCTGTGGTATCGGAACGACAGGGCGATAGCGGTAGAGAGGATTCTGAATCGGCTGGATGAATGAAACCGGAGTGCCGGAAACCATCGACAACGAAACGTCCTGCCAGTCCTCTTCACTGACGTTGTCAACGACGGCCCAGCCTTGAAAGAACGGTTTTCCCTC
>DASTMP010000020.1:0-15038 GCA_035714085.1 Blastocatellia bacterium | reverse complement strand
GTTCCGGGGCGGACTTTAGAACGAGACGAAGCGCCTGGGACCAAGTCGTCGCGTCAATCAAAGAGCAAAACTGCGGCGGGCAAAAAGACAAAATCCGCCGCGATGAAGTGATGGCGTAAATGTCATCATTTTATGGAACGGATGGGAGTGGCATTTGTAAGAGGCCAGGCCGATTTCAGCGGAATGCGCGATCATAAAGACCTCTACATCTCCGAGGTCAAACATAAGGCCGTCGTCGAGGTTAACGAAGAGGGTACCGAAGCGGCCGCCGCGACCTCGGTTGGCGGGCCACTCAGGGCCGTACAAAGATTCACTTTCATCGCCGATCATCCGTTCCTGATGATGATCAGAGATCAACGGACTGACGTCCTCCTGTTCATGGGCGTGGTGGTAGATCCGAAGTAAGACGCTTACATCGGTTTGCATTCAGGTGTTCAGGTCAGAGCGAGGATAAGTTGCGCTCCTACTTCGCGTGCGCTGATATTTCTTCGAAGCCGGCTGGCCCGTCCTCAGACTTTTTCTCTCTGATCTCAACCCGCAGGAACCTCGCCGTTACGGGACGGAAGGTGATGTTGATGGTACGCTTGGTCTCGCTGTCGCTGCCCGGGATTTCGGTGAATTTCACTCCGTCGTCCGAGCGCTGGAGCTTGATCTTGCGGACGGCGCTTCCGGCGATTGGTCTCAGCATCACGCGCTGGAACGAGACCTCGGCGCCCAAATCAACGGTGATGAATGACCGATCTTCATCGCCGGCGATCCAGCTTGTAAAGGCGAGGCCATCCACCGCGGCGTCTGGGGACGAGCCCGGCGCGCTGGACGAGGCGGTTGTGGGCTGATGATACGCGAGGTTGATCGCCGAAGGTGGATTGAAGAACTCGGGTGGGGCGGCGCCGTTCGAGGGTTGTGAGTTGAGATCCGTTTTATTTCCCGACATCACGGTCTGCGAAAAATAATTCTGGACACTGCGCGTGAACTGAGTGTCAAAAAGTATGCCGTTGTTCCTGCTGTTCTTGGCGACGTTGTTAAACAGGAAGCTATGCGCTGTCTCTGCGACGCCGCCCGTCGCGGTCGCGATCGAGCCCACCCGCAGCCCGTCCGCGATCACGTCGCTCGAGTTACAGAAGACGGTGTTCTTGTCGGTGACGCCTCGCGTTCCACTGCTGGTCGCATTATTGTAGATCCCAACCGCGTGGCCGGGAATGCTGGGGACTCCCCGCGTGGTCGCAGTGTTGCCGTAAATCTTGTTCAAGGAGTCCGACTGCTCAATAAACACGCCGTAACGCACGTTATCTACACTGGTGTTTCCGATTGCCAGGCTGTTTGAGGTTGACGAGTCGAAATCCACCCCATCCTGATTGCAGTTCGTCAGGTAGTTTTCGAGGACGACGTATCGGGCATTCGAGTTCTGCGTCCAGACACATCGTCCGCCGCTGTTATCGACCGTGTTGGCATGCAGAATGTTGTAGCCGCCGCCGCGCGCCAGATGGATCATGCCCTTTCCCGCCCGTACGTCTCGCTGGCCGCCATTTTTGACCGTCACATGATCGATGTAAGCCATCGTCGTCGAGGGAAGGAAGATGCCTTCCGCGGAGCGCCCGCTCAACTCGATCGTCCCGCCTGAGATCGAGATGAACTCAGAGGGATTCGCCGCCGTAATTACCTGCGCCGCTTTGCTGCTGGACGGCGCCGTGATGGCTCCGTCCAAAATCATGGCGGTATGCGATTGCAGCAACAGAGACGCGTCGTCGAGTGTGAATAGGCCTTTTAGCGTGAGCACGATCACGTCATCAGGATGCTGCTCGCGGGCGGTGTCATACGCCTGTTGCGCCTGGCTGATAGTCGGAGAGGCGCTCGCGTCAACCGTAAGATCGAATCGATTGCGGCCATTCATAACCGGCTCCGAATGCCGATTGTCGATAGTCGGAGGATAAAAATACTGACTGAGTGGCGCCTGCAGCGACATCCCGGCGATCGGAACGACCCAGTTGCCGGCGGCATGCTCGGCAAGATTGATTGAGTTACGCAGATCGTTGGCATACAGCAGATTATTACTCCCGTCCAGATCGATCCCCAGGACGGAATTTTCGAGCGCGCTGTTACGCGCTACAGCGGTTTTTGCGCTAGAGCCGGCAAGGCGGAGCCCCCCGCTTCGGTTGCCCTGAAACAGATTGTCCGAGATCAAATTATCGTTGGCGTCCACCAGAATGCCGACATCATTATCCTGGCTGACATTATTCACTACCGAGCTGTAGGCCGCGCTCACCTGAATCCCCGCTCCTCCATTGCCGTGTACGAAACCGTCGAGCACCAGCGCCTGAGTAATGGAACCAATCGTGATCCCATTCCCTCCCGCATTGACAACTTCGCAGCGCGTAATGGCGGAGCCGCTGTTCCAGATATCGTTGCCCGCGCCCTGCAAGATGATGCCGTCCAGTCCCGTGTCCCTGACGGTGACCGCATCGAGGTTGATCTTTGTCGAGTTCTGGACCGTTATTCCGGAGAGTTTGGCGCCGTTCCCTTCGAGCAGCCCTCCAGCCACGGCCACTTGGCTCTGACCACTGATGGCGATAAGGGTTGAAGCGGTCGCGTTCTGGGCAGCCTCAATCGTCCCATACAACACCAGTGACGTTTTCGAGGGAAGCGTCAGCGGAGTATCGCTGACTTTATAAATCCCGGTCAGAGTCAGCGCGATCGGCGAGTCAGGATTGGCGGCTCGCGTCTGATCGAGCTGTCGCTGAACTTCGCATAAGGGCAGCGATCCAAGATCAAGCGCAACGCGACTTTCCGATGGATCCAAAATGAAATTGTTTGCCGGAGGCGCATACAAGCCGCTGCGGTTTGGCCCCTGAGCTACGGCGAGGGAACTCGCCGAAGATAAAATAATCAAGAAAGCTACACCCAAAAAAATAGCGCGGCGACTTTTGCTGTGGCGCATGGCGGATCTCCTCTTTACGTACAATCGCATTTGCGTCGCTGGCTGGAGCAGCATAGGGAACCAGTCAGGAACCAGGAGTGAACCTTTCCGCAATGGAGTCGTTGGAGTCGTTTTCAATGGAAACATGGACACCTCATTAGCTGGATGCGTTTAGAACATGATGTTGGACAAGCGAAATAAAGACGACCGGCCTCGATAGAAGCCCCAGAAGCTGATCTTGAACCACAACAAAGCAAGCCCCGTAGCCCGCCCTCCGCGCCTCATTTCGTCGGATGTTTAACGGTTCGTTACCGATAACGGCGATTTATAGGCGTTATCGGTAACGATGTCAAGACTGAAAGACGTTTGCGGCGAATTCGGGCAGGAATCGAAAAAGGGAAAAAGGCGATCGGAATAATGTTATTTTGCCGTCAGTCGTCAGTGACTAGCCGTCTGAGCATAACAATCTTTTCCTGATCGCCCAATTGAAAAGCGCTGTAGTTCCGGGGTCCTCCGGCGCGCGTACTCAATCCTGAATGACTCCATAATATCTGGCCATCCAATACGGCAGCAGGTAATCGATCCCCGCAGTTTCAATCGTACCAGCGCCTCCGCCAAAGAGTAGGAACGGACTGCGTTGCCAGAGGAAATCAGTGTTGACGCGATCCACCACCGCAATCGCATTGCAGGATCTGTCGTCGCCACATGCTGGGTAACGCGGGTCACCGCGCAAGTCACGAAAGAAGTCTCGGCGCGGACGCTGTAGCCATTGCTGCAACAGGTCTCGCGTCTCAGCGTCTCGGCGGCTATCGGCGCCTTTCAGTCCGCGGTCGATCATATTGAAATGGGCGTTGCCGTGATCGTCGGTGGTGCGACGTAACACGTTATATACCTGCGTATAGTTGGCTTTGAATATAACATTACCTTCCAGTCGAATCAGGTTGTAAAGGTTGATCGTGTCCAGATTGAACTTGAAGTAGGAACTGTGATCGTCGAGCAAGTCAAAATATACCGCCGTTCCCACAGTAGCGATGTCGGCCACACGCTCGCTTTCATAAAGCGAGCTGAACCGCGATGAATTCACTCGCCGTCCGACGATCAGGAAGCTGAGCCGCTGGTCGGGATTGGTGAGGAATGTCGCGCTGATCGAACCATCCGGCATAACGATATTCCATCCATTGGCGATCAGAAAATCAAGCATCCGCGTAACCAGCGAGCTGATCTGGGATCTTATTTCAGCGTTATCGACCATGTCGTAAGCGACGCCGAGGCCGAACATCGCGCCTGAATACTGATCGCGCGACGTATTTCCGATCCAATAATATTCCTGGCCATTCAAAAAGTTTCGGTAAATTCCGTGACGGCTCTCTTCAGCGATGATCCCCGGCGCATAGACCGAATCCACCGGAATCAGACTGCGAGCCATCACGTTCGTCCCGGTGATATCGTTGAGCGAGCGAATGCTGGCGATCGCCCTTCTCACATTATCAAACGCTTCAGGAGAGCCGGTAACGCGATAGCGAAAGGATTCGCCGGCGAGATAATGGCCCGTCCAGATTAACGAATCGGCGGCCCTCGTATAACCGACTATTTGATCACTATCAGGCGAAGCGAAGATCGGATCGAGGATTGCGTCGTATGGCAGGTGTCGTTGCTGGATGTTGTTTGAGATAGCAACAGCATCATTTTCCGAGGCATAAGACCTAACGTCGACTGTGAACGATGCGGCTATCATCAGCGCTAGAGCGAAGAAAACGCGAGGATATTTCATAGGAACCTCCCTGTTGCGAAAGCTGGTGATTGGTAACGCTTATTCGTAGGGGGATGTGGGTGTTGATGTATTCTGGGAGGCAGAGCTTATGACAATACTTATCGCGGTTCAAGAAATTTTTTATGGTAGCAAAAGGAATAAAAGAGGCAAAATCGGAAGACAGGCGCCTATCGTCGTTCTTACACGCGTGAGGCGCGCCATTTCTATTGACACCGCCTTGCTAGAAGCGCAAAATTCCAGCCATCTCTTTAAAGAGCAATCCCAGAAAACTTTGAAGAGCAATTCCAAAAAACGTCCCCCCCCGCTTAGGTAGACCCTTGCGGGGCTTGAGCCGCCTGTGTCGAGCGGATCCAATCCTAAAACTTAAATCATCAGGTCATCAGGAGACGGGTATGCGTGTAGCGCTCCGGAAAGATGATCAGGAGGTTAACAAGAATGAGACATAATGTTCGTCGTCCTTATAGGTGGGCGTATGCAGTATTCTTCGCCCTGAATTTGAGCCTCATCGGATGGTCCGGTCCTGCTGCCGGACAAGATTTAGGGTCCGCCAGGCAGGCGCCAGACCCTACCGGATTTGGCGAGTTCGCCGTTGTGACGTCGGAATACCGGCTAGCGGCGACGACCGACCCTACAATCATGACCGACCGTGTGACGGAGATCTGGGCGCGAGTGTGGCGACCGCAAACATATCAATCACAGAGACTGCCTCTGGTTGTCTTTCTCCACGGAAATCACGGCACCTGCGGAACATTTTTTTGCTCGGAGGCCAATTGCGGCCGCCTGATTCCTTTGCCCAACGGGCCGCGTATTGATGACCGCATCGACTACACCACGACCGGAACGTGTCCGCTCAAGGGTCAAGGCAATCCTCCTGCGGAATTCGACTACGTCGTGGCGCCGAGCCACGAAGGATATGCTTATCTGGCAGAGCAGCTTGCTTCGCGCGGCTTCCTTGTCGTTTCCATCAACGCCAACCGCGGGATCACCGCCGGGGCGCCGCAGGATCTGGGGACGCCCGGAAATCCCTTCATCGAAGACATAGGCCTGAACCTGGCGCGCGCCCGCCTGGTCTTGAAGCACCTGGAACTGCTCAGCCGCTGGAATCGCGGAATTGAGCCCACTCCCGCTTCGCTGGGATTCAGTCTACATGGCGCGATCGACTTCGGGAGGGTCGCGCTAGTGGGCCACTCGCGTGGAGGCGAGGGTGTGCGGGGCGCGTACAACATATACACGGGCCGAAACACGGACATTAATCCTTACGCGGCGATCGATTGGAGTTCGCGCATACCTGATAAAGTGAAATTTAAAGGAGTGTTCGAAATCGCCCCGGTAGACCGGCAAACGGTGCGCACGCTTAACGCCGAGGGGACGACGTGGGTCGTGATGCTTCCGGGCTGCGATGGCGATGTTATCAATCAGCAAGGGATGTGGCCGTACGACCGTATGATGAAGAGCTTCACAGAAGAGCCCGCGAAGAAGAAGGCTTTCTATTATGTCCTCGGGGCCAACCACAATTACTGGAATACCGAATGGCAATTTAGTGATTCGTCCGGGTGCTTCGATCAGTCGCTTCAGCTCTTCGAGACTGATCCGGCGACCGGAGTCCTTCCTGGAGTGACCGGCTCCGCGAGGCAACGGACCACCGGCTCCGCGAGTGTCCTGGCGCTGGTGCGTGGCGCATTGAGTAGTTCCGATGACGATGACGCAGAGTTCCCGCACTTCCTGGCTAATTTCAATCCGCGGTTCGGGCTTCCTGATGTAGTCACTTCAGTGGCGCGCATCCAGCGCGGATTTATTGCTTCGCCGAATGCCACCGTCACCACGGCTCTCGAAGACTTCGATCAAGAGACCGGCGCCAGCAAGTTCGGTGTCCCGAACGATACCAGCAACGTGACTGTGGAGCACGTCGCGGTGAGGGAGCACGGAATCCCGTTTACGGCCAGAAACGCTCAGTTACAATCAGTGCCTCTGCCGGCATTTCTCCGGGCAGGACTGATTACTTGGCAGCGAGGCGGCGCGGATGTCTTCTACCAAATCAACTTCACTAATCCGGGAGCCGGGTTGGACCTTTCGAACTATAGGACGCTGGACTTCCGCATCGACCGCGAAACCCCCGTGCAAACCAATCTGAATCCGGCCGGCCCCACCAATTTCCACGTTCAGCTCGTTGCCGCCAATGGAACACTGTCGATGCCGGTGGCGGTGTCCAGGTTCATCGAGTTGGACGGCCCCTTCGGGACTCCGAATGCGGACCTAACCTCCATCAATCCGGCTTTTCCCGATGGCTATCACTTGAATATGCAGACGATCCGTATCCCTCTTAACGCATTTCAGGCCGACAACCTGAGGCGGACGCGAGGCATTCGCTTGACCTTTGACGACACCACCACAGGAAAGATCTACGTGACAAACTTCCGCGCCTCACGGCGAACCAACGAGTTTTTAGCGGAGCCCTCCGGGGCATCGCCAACCATTGCCACAACGGCAGCGCCTAACACATTGGCAGGAGCGGCGTCGGGCGGCCAAGCTTCCGGCCGTTTGCCGCGCGTCATCGATCAGGGCAATGTAATCGAGAGTATTCAGTTTGTTCCCGCGACGGGCCCCGGCGCCGCGGCGACGATTGCCGGCGCCGGCACAGTGCGATTGACCGTCTTCACCAATACGCCAATTCCTGTTGGAAACGAGCTACCGATCATGTCTGTCGGCTCCGTTCAATGTTATGGATCCTACGTTGACGGTTCAACGAAGCGCATGATGTTCGAGTGCCCTGCGCAGGGCCTGTTGCTTGCTGACGGCGCGCAGATAACGGTGCGTAGCAATGCGCGTGCGATCTGGAACTTCGGCGCGTTCAATAGGAAGATGGTGAAATAAGGTTGGCTTGACTGCTAAAACATTCAAGAGCAAACCGGTTTCCAGAAGGGACACAACTGGGCTCCGATCAGTAGACCTATTGATCGGAGCCCTGTTCGCTTACCCTCCCCGTACTATAACGCCCGACGGCCCTCAGTTACCATCGGAGGATTTATGGCGTCTCAGAATCTGAACCAGTGGTTGCTCCCCGACTAACTTCTGGCGAAGGAGCCTGGCCATGATCTTCTCCTCTCGCGCGTTCTTTGGGATCCCCAGTTCATCGAGGTCGGTCTGGGCGTCCGACTGGACTGCCTCCTGATTCAGGCTGAGCGAGTGCGCGGTCGAGACTATAGGCACATTCTTGCCGCCCGCGAAAATCTCATGGCGGCCATGTTCTTCGCGCCATTTGGTCAGCGTCGCCGTCATATGCATCTTCTCGATTATTTTGCGCCAGCCGACGCCAGTGTTGTATGCGCAGAAAGAAATCTCGCCCTCCTGAGTGCCGTAAGGAATGATGCACATCTCGGTGCGTCGAAAGTCGTAATTGAACAGATCCTGAAACCACATTCCCGCGATGAACAGGAAGTTCCAGCGGTCCTCGCGCCGCTTGAAGACATCCTTGAGGCGCTCGTCGTCCCCTTCAAATTCAATGCTGCTCGTGATCCGGCTCCCTCGCCCGCGGAGTTTCTTGTCGAATTTCTTTATGAGATCGATGAACCGAAAATGAGTCGGCGCCTTGAATGAGTCATAGTTGCGAAAGAGCGCGAGCGTCATCCCGATGACAGAGATGATCAACCCTCGGCCGGCGTCATTTATCTGCGCCACGTCCCTGGCCAATTGCTCGGTTCGGAGGAACGTCGTCAGAGGCGCCGCTTCGCGGGTCTCCTTGTCCACCATTACGGCCATCCCGACTCCGCAGTTCGGATGGCAGCCGCAAGAGAGTTGTCCCCACTGGGAGTCTGGACCGTGGACCAGGTCGGCCCAATCGGTGAAAGTGGACAGGAAGGAGATGGGGAACCAATCGCGGGACGGCTCGCCGAGTCCTGTTTGCCCCTTCACGTCACTCGCCAAATGGGACAGCGTATAGCGCTGCGCCCGGCGGCGCTCGTCCGTGATCGACTCGTCGCGGCCCGTGAACGAGACCGGCTGAAAAGCCAGGAAGGAAATCTTCCTCGGGTTGTCGAGCGCGAACTCAATCATCCGGCCCACCTGCTGGTTGTTCACGCCATTGACGATCGTGATGACAGGCACGACGTTGACTCCGGCATTGTAGAGGTTCTCGATCGCCCGGAGCTTCACGTCGAAAAGGTTCCCCACGCCGCGATGAGAGTTGGCTGCGTTTCCGACTCCGTCGAATTGCAAATAGGCGTAGCGCAACCCGGCGAGCGCGGCCTCTTTGGTGAACTCCTGGCTCTGGGCGAATTTGAGACCGTTGGTGGCCGCCTGAACCGAGTTGTAGCCGATCTCACGCGCGTAGCGCACGGCGTCAAGGAAGTAGGGCGAGAGCGTCGGCTCGCCGCCCGAAAACTGCACCGACAATTGTCGCCGCGGCTTGATCTCGATCGCATTGTTCAGAACCTCGGTGATCTCATCCCAGCTTAGCTCGTGGACAAAGCCGATCTGGTTGGCGTCCATGAAACAGGGATCACACATCATGTTGCAGCGGTTCGTCAGATCAATCGTGAGCACCGCGCCGCGCCCGTATTTGATGGAGCTGCTCCCGTGGTTATGCAGCTTCTCGTCGTTGTGCGCGCTGATGTCGCGACCGGGGAAGACCTCCTCGATGTGCTTGAAGAACGCCGTGTCTATCGCAAGCGTGTCTTCGTAATGGCCGTGGATCGGACAGTCTTTAACCATCAGGATGTGGCCGTCCCGCTCGAGGATGGTCGCCTTGATCTCGCCGACCTTCTCATTGAGTAGAACGCTGACGTCGCTTCCGCCATCAATGCCATTAATGCCGTCAAGAATGGATGCTCGCGCTTCTCTTACGCAGGCCGGGCAGAGCGAATCGGTCTGCCGCGGCCAGCCGAGCGGCGGACGTGTCTTTTGATAGGACTTGAGCATCGGCTTGTCTGACCACCGGGGCGTCCATGACGGCTTCGGTCGGATTCGGTTGAGCCTGCTGAAAACGAACCAGGCGCCGTTGGCCGCAATGGACAAAGCTTTCTCGAAGCATTTCACGGGCGTGCGCATAAGATGTTCCTCCTTGAAAACGTCCGTGGCAATTGCGGTACCAACTGCGCGGCGCGAGTACGCGCGCGATTGACCTTGCTTACAGCCGCTTGCTTTCTCGCGCGGTATTGCGCGGGTGTCCAAATTGTTGCGTGGCGCAATTTGAATCTTTCACCTGTCCGATGATTCTGACAGGATCTTCCAGATGTCACGGGACTATCTACACAAGTTGGTGGATGCGTTTTCGTCCCTCAGGCGCAAAGAATTGTATAGATATCAATTGGACAAGACCCTGGCGCCCAGGCGTCCGCATTGGGCGTTTTTTTGGCGCCAGTCTTGCCAATCAACGTTCCGAATCAATATTCGTCGGATGAATAACATTTTCCGCAGGAGGACCATGACGTCGATTATCGCAATTATCCCAGCGCGGATGGGTTCGTCCCGTTTTCCGGGCAAGCCTCTTGCCCGGATTCTGGGGCGACCCATGATCGAGCACGTTTATCGACGGGCGGCGATGTGCGACCTCCTCGACGCGGTTTACGTCGCGACCTGTGATGAAGAGATCCGCCGCGCCGCCGAAGGGTTCGGCGCGCCAGTTCTTATGACCTCGTCCGCCCACGAGCGGGCCAGCGATCGCGTCGCCGAGGCGGCCGCCATGCTCGGAGCCGAAATCGTCGTGATGATCCAGGGGGACGAGCCGATGATCACGCCAGGCATGATCGGCGCCGCAGTGTCGCCCATGATCGAGGACCCATCCGTGACATGCGTAAACCTGGCGCGCCGGATCGTAAACTGGGAGGAATACTTTGACCGCAACACCATCAAGGTCGTGATGGATGTCCACGGTAATGCGCTCTACTTTTCCCGCGCTCCCATCCCCACGCTCGAGTTCGCCAGCGTCGAGCGTGGGGAGGCGTTCAAGCAGGTGTGCGTGATCCCGTTCCGGCATGACTTCCTGCGTGAGTTCGCGCGTCTTCCGCAGACTCCTCTCGAACGAGCGGAATCTATTGATATGCTCCGCGTGATCGAGAATGGCGCCCGTGTGCGGATGGCGCCGACAGAAGTAGACACTCATGCGGTGGACACGCCCGAAGACCTGCGTCTCGTCGAGTCGCTTATGAAAGACGACCCGCTTATTTTCAGATACGGGATTTCTCGAGTGGAGGCGCAAGTATGAAGTGGCGAGTCCTGATTAGCGCGCCGTATTTGCTTCCGGCGCTCGACGAGTTTCGTCAGCGCCTTGAGGCCGAAGGCGTTGAGATAGTCACGACGCGCGTAAACGAACGGTTGAGCGAAGAGGAACTCCTGCCCATTGTCGGGACGATAGACGGCGCGATCTGCGGCGACGACCGATTCACCGAGCGGGTGCTTCGTAAAGCGCCCCGGTTGAAGGTCATCTCAAAGTGGGGGACAGGCATTGATTCCATTGACACTCGAGCGGCGTCGAAGCTGGGCATTCGGGTCTACAACACGCCCAACGCATTTACGGACGCCGTAGCGGACACCGCGCTCGGCTACATCCTCTGCTTCGCGCGGCGACTGCCGTGGATGGATCAGGATATCCGCCGCGGCTTGTGGGCCAAGCCTGACGCGGTCTCGTTGAGAGAATGCGTCCTCGGAGTGGTCGGAGTCGGAAATATCGGCAAGGCTGTGACGCGCCGCGCGCGGGCGTTTGGGATGACGGTGATCGGGACCGACCCGGCTCCGATGCCAGAGTCGTTCATCGCCCAAACCGGCCTGCGCCTCGTCACCCTGCGAACATTGCTCGAGGGCGCCGACTTCATCTCGCTCCATTGCGATCTCAATCCGACATCCTTGCGCCTGATAGGGCGCGACGAACTTGCGGTCGTGCGGCCCTCGGCGTATCTCATCAATACGGCGCGCGGCCCTTTGATTGACGAACCTGCGCTCGTTGAGGCTTTGAGCGAGCGACGTATCGCCGGCGCCGCGCTCGACGTCTTTGAAGTCGAGCCGCTCCCCTCTGACAGCCCGCTGCGCGCCATGGACCGCTGCCTGCTCGCGCCCCACAACGCGAACAGCAGTCTCGCCGCCCGCAGGCGAGCCCACGAGTCCACAATCGCCAACCTCTTCAGGGGACTTCGGGAAATATCAAACGCCAAATATCAAATGGAAAATGAAAAACGATCACATCTCTGATGAACGCGCCTGGCTGCTCTGTCGAGGCGTCAAGAGTCTCCTCCGCTGCGACGAGGCCGAGGTGATCTCCGGGATCGCCCGCTACGTCGTCTCTCAGCATGCCGGTTTGCGGCTTCTGTCGGCCTTAATCGAACGGAGCCGGCGGACTCTGTTCCCGGCCTCGATCGCTCTTGTCGGAGGGATGAAGAGTTTTCTCGCCGTACGCTCATTACAACCAGGCGATCCCTCGGAGGGCGTTGTCTGGATCGCCCGCCTGGGAAACGAACGCCGCGCCATCGAGCCGCTGGTCAGATCGTTTCCGGAGTTGGATTGGGTCGAACTGAAGTTCCACTGGCGTCCCGAACTTGCGTCGTTTTACGCTCTTGGCTGGAAACTCGGCGCGGCTTTGCGACGGCTTCTCAGGATGGCGCGCCTGCTCGACCGGCGGTACGAATTCTTCAAGACCCTTCGCGTCTGCGAGCTAATCGCCTACTACAAGCGGTACCTCGGCGTATTCCAAAACGCGCGCTTCGGCATGGCGGTGACTTCAAATCACAGCAACCCGCACGGCATTGCGTTCAACCTGGCGGCCAGAAAATGTGGCTTGCCAGTCGTTCTCATTACGCACGGCATGCCGGTGCGGCCCATTGCGAGGCTCTCTTACGATCTGGCGGTGGTTCATTGTGAAGCCGCGCGGCAGGCGTATCTGGAGGCCGGCTGCCGAATGGATCGCGTCTTCATACATGGCCGGCGGCAGGATTACGCTCCGATACCCACGGGGCCGCTCCCTGGCAGACTGGCCGTCGGGATATTTCTTTGCAAAGAGGTGAACGAGGAGCGGCTGCGCGCCCTGGTCGAGCGTCTTCTCAGCAGTCCGCGAGTGTCGCGCATCCTTGTTCGCCCGCATCCAACTAACCTCTGGGCCAACCTCAGCGCCGACCTTGGCGCGTGGGTCGCCTTGCGAAACAATCCACGTCTGCGCTATAGCTCAGGCGGCTCCGTATCCAGCGATCTCAAAGCTTCGGATATCGTACTTGCGGGCAACTCAAGCGCGCTCGTTGAGGCGGTGACCGCAGGCTGTCCGAGCGGCTACATATCGGGCTTGGATTATGGATCTCCGGACCTACATGCGTTCGTCGCTCGCGGCCTGATCTACCCGATTGATGATAGGCTCAGCTTCGATCCTGAAGCGATCCTCCATTTCTATCATCAGCCAGGCTGGACGGACAAGCTACGGTTATTCGCCAATATAGATGAAGACGAGGAGTCAGTCGCGGCGCGGGTCGGCGTCGCCATGCGCGAGCTTCTAAATACACCATGCCAGAAACCCTTTGAGAGTGTGAGGGGCGCCAGATGCTACGGTACGGGGAGCGTGAGCGATCTGAGCCTCGATCATGAAACCTCATGATCGAGGCTCAGATCGCTTACGCTCCCCGTATCGCACCGCAGGCCGCGCGTTTAGGTCCGCTGAACTTCGCGCAATCGCCGCTCGAGAAATCGGCGCTCGCTCTCATTCGTAACCAGCGCCAGCGCCCGTCCGTAGCTCTTCGCCGCCTCCTCCGAGGACCCAGTGCGACGCAGCAGGTCGGCGCGCGCGGCGTGCAGCAGGTGATAACCGTCGAGGTCGCCGGCGAGCGCGTCAATCAGCTTGAGCGCCACATGAGGGCCGTCAACCATTGCGACCGCCACGGCCCGGTTCAGCGACACAATTGGAGAAGGATCGAGACGTTCAAGAACGTCGTAGAGTCGAACGATCTGAGTCCAGTCCGTATCCTCAGCCCGAGCCGCCTGGCAATGCAGAGCCGCGATCGCCGCCTGCAACGAAAACGGACCGGCCCCGCCCCGAAGCGCCTCCTCGACCAGCGGCAGCGCCTCGACGATCTGCCCTAGATTCCAGCGGCTGCGATCCTGCTCTTCGAGAATTACAAGATCGCCGGCTTCGTCCAGACGGGCGTCGCGCCGTGAATCGTGTAGCAACATCAGGGCGAGGAGGGCCGTCGCTTCCGCGGGTGGTTGCGGAGCCGTCAACATCCTCACCAGACGCCCGAGGCGTATGGCCTCGGCGCAGAGATCGGCTCTCACGAGCGATTCGCCTCGAGTCGCCGCATAACCTTCATTGAAGATGAGATAAATAACCGTCAACACCGCGTCCAGCCGCGCGGGCATATCATAGGTGTCAGGCGTCGTATAAGGAATGCCGGCGTCGCGAATCTTCCGCTTAGCGCGCACGAGTCGCTGCGCCATAGTCGTGACGGGGACGAGAAAAGCGCGCGCGATCTCTTCCGTATCGAGGCCGCCGAGCATGCGGAGCGTCAGCGCGACTTGAGCCTCTAGCGCAAGCGCCGGGTGGCAGCAGGTGAAGATCAGTCGAAGACGATCGTCAGGGATTTCACTCGTGTCATAATCCGGCTCCTCGACGGTTTGGACCAGTCCGGACGTGGCGTACGATTCGAGTTTATCCTCGAAACGCGTCCGGCGCCGGATGCGGTCAATCGCCTTGTGCCGGGCCGTCTGAATAATCCAGGCGCGGGGGAATTCAGGGACACCGCTCGCGGGCCACTGTACGACGGCGGCGGCGAAGGCTTCCTGCGCCGCCTCTTCCGCCACGTCGAAGTCGCCGAAGAACCGGATTAGAGTGGCGACGATTCGGCCCCAATCGGAGCGATAAACTGCGTCAATAGCGGTACTTGTGTTCGGAACCATATCTAATAATAAAAAAAATTCTGGCGGAGTGTCGATTCAGGCCTTCGCCGTTCGATTAACCGATAGAGGACGACAAATGAGATATATGCTGTTGATTTACCTTGACGAGCAATCCGTGAGTGAAAACGAGCGGGAGCACTGTTATACGGAATCCGCGCAATTCGCGCATCAACTCAATTCGAACGGGCAATATTTGGCCGCCGCCCCGCTGCATCCGACCTCAACGGCGACCAGCGTCCGGGTGCGCGACGGCAAACGGCTCGTCACCGATGGCCCGTTCGCTGAGACGCGTGAGCATCTCGGCGGATACTTCCTGGTCAACGCCAAGGATCTCGACGAAGCGATAAGCATCGCATCAAAGATTCCAGGCGCGCGCCTGGGCACGGTCGAAATCCGTCCCGTGATGGAGATCGCGGGACTGCCGGAGAAATCCTGAAATTCATAACTCGCAACCACGAAGAAATAAAGAACACGAAGAATGGTCAGAAAAAA
>DASTMP010000019.1:0-3859 GCA_035714085.1 Blastocatellia bacterium | reverse complement strand
TCCTGCTGATGTCCCGCTTTGTCAACGAGCGACAACACTATGCCCGACAACTCAGGATGGATGTTATTGAGCATCCCGTGGGTGGCGAAATGTATAATGCGGTATTCGCCCAACTCTGGCCTCATCGCGGCCGTTCGACTCGCCTCAAAATCCAGCGCCTGCATACGCTCCCGCTCCGGGACGAGCGCCAATATCGCCGCGGCCTCACGCCTAGTGCTGAGCAATCGCCCGAAACCCGCTTCGGCGCCGATCACTCCCGTTTCCCGGCCGGACCTCGTCATCTGCAGGAAACCGATGTCCCTCTCATCCGAATCGGCGGATCTGGCTTTCACCTGGGCTATCACATTGCTCGCATTCCGCCGGACTCTCGTATCGTCATCGGTGAAGACCGGATCGGCCAGGACTGCAAGCGACTTTTCCGCCGGCTTGCGTCCGGCCGTTTCGCGCCGCAGTGTGGCGAGCGTGGAAGCTGAAGGAAGGCTCACGATCTCGTGCTCAACGAATAAGGGCTGCGGCTCGGCCCTTGAATCCCGCCCCTCGCCATTCCCTGGAGAAGGCGCGGGCAAAGCGGCGAAGGGGATGTACTGCAAGGCGCCGTCGGCCACTATCGCCAAGCGCTTCTTGCCGAGCTGTGATGCGACGGGGCCGAGCAACATCCGGCTCAACTCGGCGGCCCGCGCCCAGTAGCTCTCTCCGGCCTCTTTGACGCGAGCCTGGTATTTAGCCTCGGTGTCGCCGGGCTGCGGCTGCGGCGCGGTCAACAGCTCGCGCACGCGGCGCGTGGCCGCTTCTATCTCGGCTCGCTTAGGCAGTTGATGGCTGGTGATTGACTTTTGGCTCACGACGAAGAGGTAACTTGCGTCATCACCCAGCGAGTACTCCAGGAGCAGAGTGTCCGGATCCAATATCTGGTGCTGAATCTCAGTCAGATTCAGAGGCTGGGGTTGGGTCAAAGCGCTGTATCTGGGGCTGCTGGCGCGAATCCGCGCTTCCAGATCATCATACTCAGCAGTGATTGAAGAGATCTCTTTGGCGGCGACTTCGGCCTGTTCGGGAGTATGCTTGCGATTTAACAAGTCGGCCTGGGCGGCAGCCCTCGCCGCGAGTCGCTGTCGCAAGGAGCGTTCGAGATCGAGCAAGGAGCCATCGACGCCCTGGCGAATGTCGGCGTGCGCTTCCGTCAGCAGTTCCAGCAGGGAGCGGGCTCGGGCTCGCTCGCTGACCGCTAATGCCATAGCGTCGAATGACGCGGTGGGGTTCTGCTTGCGCATCTGCATCAGGACTTCTATGTAAGTTTCATAAAATTCCCGTCGGGAGGCAAAGAAGGAAGTACGCAGCTCTTGGGCGGTGACGTTGATGCGCATGAGCTCGATAATGCCGACAGCCTGTTCAATTGATTGGCGAGCCTGGGCAAGATTGCCGAGTTTTTGTTCGGCCCGGGCAATCTCCAGCAGGATTTCAGCTTCGCCGCTGCGGTCACCTACGGCTCGCCTGATCGGCAGAGCTTCGTTGTACTTCTCCAGCGCCTTTTGAATCTCTCCTAATGACGAATAAACAATTCCGATGTTACCGAGCGTAGCAGCCTCACCGTTGCGGTCGCTTACGGCCTGCATGATCGGCAAGGCCTCATTATACTTCTCCAGCGCCTTCAGCATCTCTCCTAATGACCGGTAATCCGTGCCGATGTAGTTAAGTATTTGAGCCTCGCCGTTACGGTCACCTACAGCTCGCCTGATCGACAGAGCTTCATTGTGCGCCTCCAGAGCCTTCTGCGTCTCTCCCAACGACCAATAAACCATGCCGATGTTGCTGAGTGTTTGAGACTCACCAATGCGGTCGCCTATGGCTCGCCTGATCGGCAGAGCTTCGTTGTATTTCTCCAGCGCCTTTTGAATCTCACCCAACGACCAGAAGACCGCGCCGATGTTGTTGAGTGTCAGCGCCTCACCGCGGCGGTCGCCCACTGCCCGCCTGATCGGCAGAGCTTCATTGTGCGCTTCCAGCGCCTTCTGCATTTCTCCCAACGACCAGTAGACACGGCTGATATTGTTAAGGGTTTGGGCCTCGCCGCCGCGGTCACCTATGGCTCGCCTGATCGAAAGAACTTCATTTAACCTCTCCAGCGCCTTCTGATTCTCTCCTAATGACGCGTAGATCACGCCTATATTGTTGAGCGTAGCAGCCTCGCCAATGCGGTCACCTGCGGCTCGCCTGATTGGCAGCGCTTCATCGTATTTCTCCAGCGCCTTTTGAATCTCTCCCAACGACCAGTAGACCACGCCGATATTGTTGAGTGTCAGCGCCTCACCGCGGCGGTCGCCCACCGCCCGAGTGATCGGCAGAGCCTCATTGTATTTCTCCAGCGCCTTCTGCATCTCCCCCAGTGACCAATGGACCGCGCCGATGCTGTTGAGTGTGAGGGCCTCCTTACTGCGGTCGCCCGCTTTTCGATAAAGTTCTAACGCTTCATGATACTTTTCGACGCCCTTTCTTTTTGCTTCAAGCGTTCCTTTCCTTAATTGCCCCGCCTCGTAAAAGAGCGCCTCTGCGGCGACACGATACTTATCTTCAGCGGTCGCCTCTCTCAATTCTCCTACATTGATCTCGTAGCGTCCTGTTTGGACGGTCTTCTCAGCGGAACGCACCTCGATCCTGTATGCGCCGGGCGCCTCCGCGATCGCCGAAATAGTCTCTGCCCCGACAGTAGCCTGCTCGCCGTCCACCTCTCCAATCTTCCTGCCATCAGGCGTAAACAGCGCCACCAGCGCGTCTATTCCTTGCTGACTTACAGTTACCTGCAGGTACTGGCCAGAGGTCAGGCTGATCTTGTAGAAATGCGAGCGACCAGCAGAAAGCTCTCGCTCGACGGGCTTGCCTGGTCCCAGCAAATGGTCCTCCTCAGCGTTTTGCGCCGCGCCGCGTTCACTAGCGGGCGCTTGCGCAGGCGGCGCTCCTGGCCGCAGGCTTATATCAGCCGGCGCCACGGCCAGTACCAGATTAATCATGAGAGGAGTCCAGCGGATTGAATACAACCCACGCCCCTGTGGAGTTGAGATGGACACGCAAATAAATATCAAAGCGGATAAGGCGGCAATCATTAAAGGGCGCATTTATCCTCCTAATCTCAATCTAAAGAGGGAGGCTAATTGTTTTGCAAATTTTGTTTTTCTCGAGTGTTCCGCAGGGGCGGCGGGACCAGATATCTGGGCTGAGGATACAAATTGCCGTTAAGGGCGTCAATGGTTTTGTAAAAGCAATGGAGTGGAAGATGGAGCAGGCGAGGATATTCCACTTCGAGAAATATGTCTCGGTCAAAGTATATAAAGTAAATATTGAATGATCAGGCGCTCTGGCACGGCTCAAATCCCCTCTGACAACTTATTCAATAATTGGAAAAGAGTTTCACGGAAAGGTAGGCTAGGATAGAATGGAAAAACTGTTTTGGCCGGATCATTTTCTCCAGACACTCAAGTAGTAATAATCCCCCGTCTCTTCCAGCGTCCCGTCCGACGCATGTCCTTTGAGGCTCAATTCATAATCGCCTTCCGCCAGAATACCGGCCGGCAGCGTCAGTACAATGGATCGCACAGAGCCTGTTCGTTGAGCCTGCAAATTTTCACGGCTCCATCTCTCCGCCCCTTCGGCCGTCGACAGCATGACCTGATATGTCTTGTACTCTTCTTCACCTTTCAGTTTGAGTCGCAGCTTTAACAAGCGGGCGCCTGCTGGGATGTACAGTTTCTTCATGCCCGTCCCCTGATCCCTGACAATCGAAGGCGCGAGCGCAAGCCATACCACGGACTGGTTCTGCGCCTGCCCACGGGACTGCGCCTGCGTTTTGCTCAACTCCTGACGCAGC
>DASTMP010000018.1:0-1665 GCA_035714085.1 Blastocatellia bacterium | reverse complement strand
GCCCGCGCTCCATTTTATCTCCAAGAAGCTTGCACCGTGTCTTGCTTGCCTAATGCTGCGGGGCTGATTTACCGGCTCCCCGAAAGAAATTATGAATCTCCTCTGGAGTGAGAGTTCCATCTTTGTCGGTGTCCATCGCTTTGAAAATGCGCTCGTGAGCCGCTTGAAACTCTTCCAATGAGACCGTCCCGTCAGAGTCGCGATCCATCAGGGCGAAGATAATACGCATAGCAGCGCATCAGGTCCCGTCGCGGAGTTGGTTGGAATTGAGGGTGGCGTAGTCTCCGGGGTGTTCAACCTCGAATCATCTGACGTTGGAGCGTCGGATAGGAGACCACGCCATGAAGAACGTTATCACGAAGTCTGATTCCTCGCAGTCGGTTGGCGAAACAGCTGTGTATCTTTTCGATGATTGGTTCGATCCGATCGAAGCTGGGGTGCGCGATCGGGTACGCGGTTTCATCCAGGCGATGATCGAAGGCGAGCTGGATGAGACATTGATGCGCCCGCGCTACGGGCGGCGGTTGGCCTCGTCGAGCGGCAAGGATGACGGTTTGGCCGCGATCACCGGTCACCGGCACGGCCATCGCTCACGGTCATTGACAGGGACCTTCGGGCGGACCGAGATCGCGGTGCCGCGGGCGCGGCTTGTTGGCGCGAACGGCAAGACCACAGAATGGAAGAGCAAGGTATTGCGGACCTATCAGCGCCGTACGTTGGCTGCCGATGCCTTGATCGCGTCAGCCTACTTGGCGGGCACCAATACGCGCCGTGTTCGCCGTGCGCTCAAGGCGCTGTTTGCTGAAGGGATCGGCAAGGATGTCGTCAGCCGGGTCTGGCGGAAGGTAAAGAGCGACTGGGACGCCTGGAACGCCCGTTCGCTCGCCGAGGAGCCGATTGTGCGGCTGATCCTCGACGGAACCGTCGTTCGCGTCCGGCTCGATCGGAAAGCCACGTCTATTTCGCTGCTAGTCGTCATCGGCGTGCGCGCGGACGGCCAGAAGATGTTGTTGGCGATCAAGAGCATGGGCGGAGAAAGCACGGAAGCCTGGCGCGCGGTCCTCGACGATCTGATCAAGCGTGGTCTCCGGCGACCGCAGTTCCTCATCATCGACGGCGCGGCGGGATTGGAGAGGGCGCTTGCCGCGGTGTGGGAGGGCGTACCGGTACAACGATGCACCGTGCACAAACACAGGAATCTGCTCGCCCACGCGCCTGAGCGCCTGCATGAAGAGGTAGCCGCCGATTATACCGACATGATCTATGCGGCCACGCCCAAGGAAATCGAGACCCGCCGCAAAGCCTTCATCCGCAAGTGGCGGCTACGCCACCGTCCCGTCGCCGACTGTCTTGAAGAAGCCGGCGATCGCCTGTTTAGCTTTACGCGCCTGCCGCTGAGCCAATGGCGAAGCGCGAGAACAACGAACGCGATCGAGCGTTTACACGAAGAGTTCAAGCGGCGGATCAAAACGCAGACCGTTCTGCCATCGGCAGATACGGCGGCGATGTTGTTCTGGGCGCTGCTCGCCTCCGGTCAGATCAACATGCGCAAGGTCGATGGCTGGCACACGCTGGCAACAAAGCCCATCGATCAGCCAATTGACCTCGCTGCCTGACCGGGTACTCTCCAAATGCCGGAGATCGCGTCACCGAATTCCAACACAA
>DASTMP010000017.1:0-38185 GCA_035714085.1 Blastocatellia bacterium | reverse complement strand
TGGGCGAGCGCCAACGAAGGCGAGAAATGGAGTTGCGTAGCCAGAAACCTTCCGCAGATTTATGCGGTCGAAGCCGCTGAAATGTAATGAAGATCGAGGATAGAAGTTAGAGGATGGAATATTGCGATCCTCGATCATCTATCCTCGATTTCAGGGCGAGTGCAAAGTTGTTATGAAGAAAGGAGGGGCTCATGATTTCTGGCGCTCATATGATCGTCTACAGCAAGGACGCGGATGCTGATCGCGCCTTTTTTCGAGACGTCCTTGGATTTGCGTACGTCGACGCCGGCCACGGCTGGTTAATCTTCGCGATGCCACCCGCAGAGGCTGCGTTCCATCCTTCGGATGTTAACGACGCGCACGAACTTTACTTCATGTGCGATGATCTGAAAGCTGAGATGTCGGCCCTGGCTGAGAAAGGGGTCCACTGTTCGGATGTGCAAGAAGCGCGGTGGGGTTCGATTACTAAAATCCAGCTTCCAGGTGGGGGCAAAGTCGGTCTCTACCAGCCGAAGCATCCGACCGCAATCGGAATCCGTTTATGAAAGTCCACATTCCAAGCCCGTTGCTGTCCTACACAAATCAGCAGAACGACGTTGAAGCGAGTGGTTCGACCATAATTGAAATGCTCGACGATCTGAATCGCCAATTCCCCGGCATACGCTTTCGGATGATTGATGAGCAGGATTCGATCCGACCGCACATGAAAATCTTTGTCAACGGCGAACAGGTGTGGAGGTTGGATACAGCTCTCGAATCGCGGGACGAGGTCTACATTCTTCAGGCGTTGAGCGGTGGTTGAACAACCGGAGCGGATAATGCGCTTCAAAGGGTTTCGGCAAGCCTGTATTCAAAGTCATAAGAATGTTTGCCGTCGATTGTCTTCGTGTTATATCTCATCACAACTTCCGTCATGGCTGGCCGTATTTCGCATAAAACTGATTCTGAAAAATGTCATCAGGATCATAGCTGCGCTTACGCTCGAATAAGGCCCGCGCTTGCGGATAGGCTTTCTCGAATTGGGCCTTCGTAGCATGGAGCCGGTACGGAAGATAATAACGCCCGCCGCAAGCCAGGGCCGCATCAATCAATTCCCGGGTCATCTCTTCCATACGCTTATCATCTTCCTGTGTGCGAGCCTGGTTGAACAGCATCACGAAAGCAAACATGTCCTGGTCGGCGTAGCGAAGAAATGTGTCATTATCTTGTTTAACATTGCGAACTGTCACATTCAGCAGGTCTCCGCGATGTTTGGGAATGATCGTGCGCGCGCGTTCGAGAAATGGCGTAAATTGACCGGGCGGTATGAAGTATTCGTGCAGAATATCCGTCCGATCGGCGTTTTGCTCCTGGTATACCTCCGCCCCTTCGTTGAGCAGTTGGTTTCGGGAAAAGTATTTGCTGAAGAACTGCTCTCCCAGTCTTTTCTCCGCTCGCCAGCGCAATTGCTTTCCGGCATCGCTGCCGATCTGCGCTCGATAAATCTCCCGCCGCAGAGTGGAATAGCCAGCATCGCCCAGGAGAGGGATTTCCTCACGCTTGCACGGAGAGCGGAGCCACACGGTGAGGATCGCTTCGCGAAGAAATGTCTTTCCCCCTGGCACAACGCACAGTCGCCCGTAAACCATGCCCACTTCCTGATTCCCAGTTACCTTCTCTGCGAAGCGCGCCACATACCTGTCGGAGTCCAAAACCTCCGCTTCGGGCAAGTAGCGTTCATTTGGCGCGACCTGCAACTCGACGTCGAGAATGACGCCGAACAACCCATAGCCGCCCAAAGCGAGAGAGAACAATTCCGCGTTCTCACTGCGGCTGCAGCGGACAACGGCGCCATCGGCTTTCATCAGCCGAAACGATTTGACCGTGGAGGCGATCGGGGGCTGGTTATGCTGCCAGCCATGGCAGTTGACGCTGAGAGAGCCACCGACGCTGAAGTTGTTGTTCGATTGCATAATGGCGACCGAATAACCGTGACTGTCTAGGTATGGAACGATTTCCGACCACCTGGCTCCTGCGCCCACATGGAGCGTCTGTGTTTCGGCGTTCAACTCCATGCGATTGAAGGGCAGCATGTCAAGCACAATCCCTTCGGGATAAATCGTGTGGCCTCCCATGCTATGGCGCGCGCCGGCGATCGCCACGCGTAGCCGCTTCGACCGAGCAAGTTTGATGATGTCGCGTAATTGGTTCTCCGCAGCGGCGGGGTCGGCGGGAATCGCCCGGACCTCGGCCACGTGGGTGCGGTTCATCCGACTGGCGTCATCCATGTAGCCCGGCGGGAGTTCTTCGACGACAGGCTTATCTCGCAGCCAGGCATGTATGAAAATGTAAAGCGGCTTACCGAAGAGGACCGTCAGCGCAATAGCAAGGCACAACGTCAGCCCGATCCGCCAGCTAAATCCCTTTCTTTTCATGAAGGACCTCAGGTAACTTTGGTTATTCTGAACTGAGACGGGCGGAGTATAAGACTGCGTTTATAACGGCGCAAACATTCCAACAGTGGGAAGGAGAGTGGTTAGAGGAAGTAGAAAGCAACCTGCAGGATCAACCACGGATTTTCCGGAGATGCGGCGGATCGGCGCAGATCATCCGTTGACATCCGCTGCATCCGTGTCGATCCGCTGTTTCATTTAAGCATGCTGCAATCCCTTGAAAATTGAGAAGACCGCGCCCTGCGGGTCCTGGACCACGGCGAAGCGGCCGACTTTCGGGATGTCGGTCGGCGGCACGCACAATTCGCCGCCCAATTCTTTGGCCTTCTCCGCCGCCGCATCGCAATCGTCAACGGCGAAGTAGACCATCCAGTGCGGCGGAATGCTCTGATATTGCGGGCCCTGTGTCGGCATCATTCCACCGATCGGCTGCCCCTGATTGCTGAATTCGGTGTAAGGCATGGCGTCGGTCGATTCCTTCAGTGACCAACCGAAGAGACTCGAATAGAACGCGCCTGCCCTCTTGACGTCGGTCGTCGCCAACTCGCCCCAGCAGGCCGAGCCTGGCGCGCCGACCAGATCGGCGCCGAAGTGCGCCTTCGGCTCCCAGATCGAAAGCGTCGCGCCGGTCGGGTCTTTAAAGATCGCCATACGCCCATGCTCCATCACGTCGAACGGCGGAAAGAGCGCTTCGCCTCCGAGTTTGGCGACCTTCGCCGCCGTCTCGTCCGCGCTGTCAACGGCGACGTAAAGCATCCAGTGCGGCGGAGCGCCCTGGTGTTGGGGGCCGAGTTGATACATGGCGCCGACATCTTTGTCGTCCTTCATCAGCGTCGTGTAGACGCCGCCCATCTCAGGCGGCAAAGGGGAATCGTTGAACCGCCAGCCGAAGAGTCCGATGTAAAACTCTTTGGCCGCATTTTGATCGCTCGTTCCGAGTTCGAACCAGCAGAAATTACCTGCCGCGTGTTTCATTTGACTGCCCATGGGATTTTCTCCTTGTTGAATGTCCCTTGTTGAGGGTATGGATAGGTCATGGTCAGGGAAGGTAATTCTGTCTCAAACCGCGCGAAAATTGAAGCGGCCCCGGAAAATCAGCGCTGTTCCAGTCTTCCAAACAGAAGGCGGCGCCTCTTCGAGGATGTGGGGCAAGCCAAAATCTACCCCACACTTTCGGAGAAGCGCCGCCTTCTGAAATGATGATGTCCTAGCTTGAAGCTTATTTTTTAACCTTCGGCGGAACGATATTGTCCTTGGCGGCCTTGGCCACGCGGAATTTGACGACGGTCTTGGCCGGGATTTTGATCGCTTCGCCAGTCGCGGGATTGCGGCCCATGCGGGCTTTGCGAGCGGCTTTGACGAGCTTGCCGAGTCCGGGCAATGTGAAAGCGCCGACCTTCTTCGTCTGCGCGACCGCGACCGAGGCGAGTTCATCGAGGACGTCGTTTGCGGCCTTCTTTGAAAGACTGAATTTTTCTGCGATGTGAGCGGCGAGTTGGCTCTTGGTCATCTGTTTTGCTGCCATGTTTTTCTCCTTGTGAAGTGATTGACTTCAGGCTGCGCCGTCGCATATGGCTTCGGTGAAATTGAGGAAGTCCTGCTCGTACGGCAACCTTACGTTTTACCGGAAGCCGCCCCCTGGCTGCTTCCGGCTTTGTTTGTTGATGCTCGATTCTGACCACGGGCATCCATGGTCAAAACCGGACGAGTGAAAGTAACAAAACGCTATCGGATAAACGCTATCAGATATATGTTGCGCTAAAACGCGCGGCAGTATACCGCAGCCACTATCGGCGCGCAAGCTAAAACGCCTGATTTTTCAGGGTAAAAATGCAATTGAGTCGTGGAGACCGCATGGGCATTGGTGTTCCGCGCGGCCACTCATGAGGCCGCGTGATCCGGGCGCTGAGGAGCCGTTTCCGACGATGCGGCGACCGATTGCCAAACCCGAGGAGTTTAGTTTAGATTCTGTCGCCGCGTGAGAGCCGCCGTCATTTGGACGTCTCGACGCGCAGCCCTACGCTTGTTTTTATCTCAGTAATAGATAATTCGAGGAGGATCGAAACCGTGCCATTAGCAGTTTGTCCTGAATGTGAAGCGGAAATCCACGTCGACGAGGACGTGGACAAAGGAGATATTGTTCACTGCGAAGAGTGTGAGGCCAGGCTTGAAGTCGTCGGCCTCGATCCGATCGAGCTGGATCTCGCGGCGGAAGACGAGGAAGATGATTATGACGATGAAGACGAAGAGAGATATTGACGCCCGATCGAGACTGAGTTGACCCGCCTAGATAGGCGTCTCCAAAGAACGGTGTGTCGCTGACGGATCACGCCGATAGCGCGAATGGCCTGGTGAATATCAGTGTCGTCTGCGTGATTTGCGCAGGGTTTCATTTTCATAGGGGTTTTCATGAAATCGCGATTCGGATACGCAATTATCTGCGCGCCGCTTTTGGCCGTTCTTCTGCTCGCTCCGGCGGGCGCGCAATCTCAGACGCGGACCGGCGCTCTTAAGGGCAGGGTGAAAGAGCGGAATGGGAAGGCTCTTGAAGGCGTGACAGTCCGCGTGACCAGCGCCGAAAACAAGGAAGATAAGCGCGAAACGAAAAGCGATGGCAAGGGGGACTTCGAATTCGCCACGCTTCCGGCGGGCCGTTACTCGCTCTCGTTCGAAATGCATGGATATAAAACTTTCATTACGCGCAATCTGGAAATCGCGGCCGGCGAGACGACCAAACTCAGCAGCGTCGTCGAACTCGCGCGCGAAGGCGAGCCTTACTCCGTCATCCGCGGCGCGGTCCTTCGCGGGCCCGGGTACACGTTGCCCAATGCGACGGTGGTGATCGAAAGGATTGACGGCGGCAAGAAATTTAAACAGGAGACCCTCTCACAAGTTGGCGGCGAGTTCGCTTTCCGGTTGAAAGCGGAGAAGGCGAAATACCGCGTCACCGCGACCGCCCGAGGGTTCCAGCCCGCTTCCATAGAAGTCGAAATTGGTGGTGATGAGGCCAGAAATGTGGCTTTGACCTTGCAGCCCGTCAAATGAACCTCCACAGAAAATTGACAGGATTGCCCTGATTTCTCAGGATTGATCTCAATTCATAAAATCTTGAAAAATCCTGTCTTCGTTCTTCGTTTCAGGGCGCCGTAATGACATCAGGTCGCGAATAGAATCGGTCAATGGACTGCGAATTGCCGTTTACATTGATATGTGGATCGAATGGCGAAAATTCACGAATGGCCATTGGCGATTCGGATACGCCTTGTTGTTTGGGACGTTTTGTCTGATAAGTTTGTTGACAATAGCCCTTCCTAACTTTGCCTCGTTCGGAGGACTGGTCGGGCAGATGAAACAGCAGGCGCCGGAAGAGAAGCCGCGAGCGGATCAGACTTCCTCGAACAAGCCTGAGGCCGGCGAATTGAATGTCGCTGATTCTGAAAGGACGATCGGCGCTTTAAGCGATGCTGATTATCCGCGCATCGACGTGGATTTGAGTAGCCAGATGTTGTCGGTCATTGACGACTCCGGCAAGGTCACGAAAGTTCTGCCGATCTCGTCAGGCAGCGGGAAATGGTACGTTTCCGAAGGCGAAAGGCGGAAGGCCGTTACTCCCACGGGACGCTTCAGGGTTTATCATAAAATTCCTGGATGGCGTAAAAGTCCGTTGGGGTTGATGTATTACCCTGTCTATGTGGTCGGGGGCGTAGCCATTCACGGCAGCCCATATGTGCCACGCAGGCCGGCGAGTCATGGATGTATCCGCATCCCGATGAGCGCCGCGGTAGCCTTTTATAATTCGACGCCGATCGGGACGGTGGTGCATGTGCATTATTGAGGAAGGAAGAAGCCCGAGCGAGATTCGCCGAAATGGTCGCGTGAAATGAAAACGATCTGAATCCGGATTGGGCGCAGGCGCTCATCGCGGCTTAAGGGTATCGTGTATCAACGTCGAGCAGCGCCTGACAGGCCTGGCAAGTTAGCGGTAGAAGCAGGCGCAGTTGAATTGACGCCTAAATCAAACCATACAGCATGACGCTAAATCAAACGGTACTCTGGCGCAGACTGGACGCGCCAGGGCATGAGTTCGCCCAACTATTTTTTGAGGACGCCGTCTGGCATCTCACTGGGACAGCGATCTTTGCCTTCGGCCATCCGCAACGCCAGCCCGCGCGATTGGATTATCTGGTGGTGTGTGACGCGGATTGGCAAACACGATCCGCGCGCGTCTCGGGCTGGGTCGGAGACGAGACGATCAGCATTGATATATCCGCTGATGAAGCTCGGCGTTGGCGGCTGAACGGTATAGAAGTCCCTGAGGTAGAAGGATGCGTTGACATTGACCTCAGCTTCAGCCCCTCAACCAATCTGCTGCCTATTCGCCGCTTGCGATTAAATATTGGAGACGAAGTCACAGCGACGGCGGCGTGGCTGCGCTTTCCAGATTTCAAACTCGAACCGCTTGATCAATCCTATCGCCGCGTCTCTGGCGCTGGTTACCGCTACGAGTCCGGCGCGGGGAAATTCGTCGCCCAGCTTTCGGTCAATGAGGCCGGATTCGTGACCGGCTATCCGAACTTGTGGGTGATGGAAGCGCCCGCCTGACGGGGCGCGGCGGCGCCGAAACCCTTAAATGGAAGCGCCAAAAATATTCAGTGGGAGGAAATTTGAGACTGCTCAGAGTGCGAACGCGCGAAATTGTGGGTTTTTCCGCAATGCTGTCTACAATGCGTCTTTGAACGACAAAGTTAGAGCCAGTGTCATGTGTCCTCTGGCTATGGCCTCGGAACATCCGCAGTCGCCCGCGGTTTCGGTCCAGTGACAATTCCCCGATTTCAAGCCCTGGGTTAGGACTTCAGCGCCAGTTTATTGATGCTCATTGTTAACCGGGCTTTGTGGCGGGCCGCCGTGTTGCGGTGCAGAATGCCTTTCTTAACTGACTTGTCGATTATCGAAACTGTTTCGGCGTGCAGCGCCCGAGCCTCATGCAGGCTGCCCGCGGCGAGCGCGGTACGCAGCTTCTTGACCTGAGTGCGCAGACGGCTGCGGCCGGCGGTGTTAGCGGCGTTTCGGCGCGCGTTCTGGCGATCGCGCTTTTCCGCTGATTTATGATTCGGCATAAGTTTAGAAGCTCTCCTCGCTATCCTTGCTATCCTTGCTATCCTTGCTATCCTTACAATTTGACTATTTGGGGTAAAAACTCCCCTTGCGTTTGCAAAGCGCGGAGTATATGTACGCGGCGACGCGCCTGTCAAGCCGCCGAACCTTCCAAAAGCCGCGCCAGACGGCCCGAGGGTCGAGGATTTTCATAACTCTCTTACCCAGACGTTCCTGAACCGCACCGGATTGCCATGATCCTGCAAGATGATCGGCCCTTTGCCGTGCTTGGTGTAGGTCGGAAAGACCGGATCGTTAGTGGTCGCGCCAAAGACCTCCGAATGATCCTGGATCAAGACGCCGTTTTGCAGCGCGGTGATCGTAGCTTTCTTCTTGACCCTGCCGTCGTCGCCGAAGATCGGCGCGTGATAGATGATGTCGTAGGTCTGCCATTCGCCGGGTTTGCGGCAGGCGTTAACCAGCGGCGCGTACTGTTTATAAATCGAGCCGGCCTGGCCGTGGAAATAGGTCTTGTTGTTGTACGAATCGAGCACTTGGACTTCGTAAACGCCTTGCAGGAAGACTCCACTGTTACCGCGCCCCTGGTCGTCGCCTACGACTTCGGCCGGCGTTGCCCATTCGATGTGCAATTGGATGTCGTCGAATTCCCGCTTGGTCCTGATAGCGCCGGTTCGGCGAACGACCACCATCGCGCCGTCCTTCACTTCCCATTTCGCGGGGCCTTCGCCATTGACGCTGGCCCAGTTCGATAAATCTTTGCCGTCGAAGAGTACGATGGCGTCCGAAGGCGCGCGCGTCGCGTCGCCGGGGTCAATGATCTTCGGCTCGGTCTTCGGCGCGGGGATCTGGAAAACCGCGCAATAGCTCCAGACGGCTGCGGCGCTGATAACGATTGCAAGGCTCGCAAACATCGCGAATCGAACGGACGAGGTTCGTGTGAGCATGAGTTTCTCCTTCATTCAGTTGACGGCGTCGTAAATCAAAACTTTCGACCAGAATGGCGCGCACTCTTCCCTGAATTTGTCGTGAACGGGGTGAACCTGATAGGCGTCGTGCCCGGCGTCATCGTCGAAGATCACGATCAACGCGCACGTGTAGGAACGATCGATGATCGGACGGTCGGTCGAAGCGGGCGACCCTACGAAGCCCTGTCGTACGCTTTCAATGGCCGTCAACGAGCGAGCGCCTTCCCAGAACTTCGCGCGCTGGTCCTCGGTCAGATCAGGTTTTAGCCAGAAGTAGACGGAATGAACGAACATATTTTTCTGTCGAACATCTTCCTGTTTGATCTTCAGATTGGGTTGATTGCGGCGCGTCCGGTGACACCTGCGCGGCCTGCATACTGCCCTACATGAGGGTCGCCGTCAATCCTCCATAATCATCCCCTCGGTCGCGGCGTCATGTGGAGTTTAATGCGCGGCGGATCAGACCTCGCTGATCGTTATCCAGACTATCGGGCAGCGAGTTCAGATCGAACCACTCGGCGCGAGTGATTTCAAAACCCCGTGGAAGCGGGGTTCCTTTCGGCTCGCAGCGAAAGATTATCTCGACTTGCCGGCATATTTGAAGCGTGCGAATGAATGCGACGTTCGCAATTTCGATCTCAAGGCCAATCTCTTCACGCAACTCACGGCGGACCGCCTCTTCGGGTTGTTCGCGCGGGCGCATAAAACCGCCGGGAATCCCCCAGCCGTCGCCCGGACGAAAACGGTGATGAAGCAACAGGACTCGCTTGCGCGAATCAACCACCACCGCGCCTACAGTCACGGTAAAGCGTGATTCGCTCAACAGTACGCCCAAGCGCCGCGCCCAATACGGCGCGCGCCGCCACAAAACCGCAAAGGTTCGCATCAGCATATATACCGCGTCCAGGCGCTAATTCGAGTTTTCCCAATGGAAAGAAAGAGAGGATACGGAACAAACGAAAATAAAGAAACGATAAGGCCGCCGAAAAAAATTGAGGCTGCGATCTGAGTTGATCGCAGCCTCTTCGACCATGACAGAGAGATGATGAAACAAGCGTTTTTTCTATATAAACATTCGCCGCCCTCGGCGCGTCAGATCCCAGCAATCGCCCTCGGGGCGGTCATTATCAAGCTTGATCGCATTCCCTCCTTCTCCTGTATGCGAGCGCGCCAGCAAGGAGGTCAATAATCGCTCGCGGAAGCGATTATTGCGATTCGCTGACCATCTGTCCAACTCATTGTTGTAATCCATACAATCAATTATGCTAATGGCAGAAATCAGACTATTTCAGCAGGTGGGATTCGAAATGGAAATGTCGCAATTACGCACGTTCCGCGCCGTGGCTGAGGCCCTCAATTTCACCCGGGCCGCCGAACGACTTCGCCTGACGCAATCGGCCGTGAGCCATCAGATCAAGGCGCTCGAAGAGGATTTGGGCGAGCCGCTTTTTATTCGCGCCAAACGCGGCGTGAAGCTTTCGCAGGCCGGCAAGATCGCGCTTGAATACGTCGAGCGGATTCTGGACGAGACCGAAGCGATGCGCGAAAGGATTTCGGGGCGCGAGCGCTCGCCCACCGGGCGCGTGCGCGTCGCGGCGGCCACGCAGGCATTCGTCTACCTGTTCGCGCCGCTCTTCGAATCGTTTATGGATTCGCATCCGGGCATTGACCTGGCGTTCCGCACGACGGTGAGCACCGAGCAGACGGTCGCCGACATTTTGAACGGCGCGGCGGACGTCGGGTTCGCGTCGTTGGCCGTCTATTCGCCGAACCTGCAGGTGACGAAACTCTTCGAGGACGAGTTGACGCTGGTCGTGAGCAACGAACACAAACTGGCCAGGAAGCGCGTCGCGTCGGTCAGGGAGATACAGGAGGAGAAGTTGATCCTCTTCGAGCGCGGCGCCTCGATCCGGCGGGCGACTGATCAATTCTTCGATCAGATTGGCGCGCGGCCCGACCTGGCGCTCGAATCGAACGACACCTTCTTCATCAAGCGGATGGTCGAGCGCGGCCTGGGCGTATCGCTGCTGCCCGCCTGGGCGGTGCGCGACGAAGTCGTCGCGGGCAAGCTGGCGCAGCTTCAAATCAGCGGCCATCGCCTGCGCCGTTCGGTGTCCCTGGTCTCGCTCGGACGCTTCCAGCCCTCGCCGACGCGGGCATTCATCAATTACATACTCCGGCACAAATCAAAGATTCAGGCGATGGCCGAAGGCGAGAAGAAGCGTCCAGCCTGACTGGCAGCCTGACTGGCGGCCTGACTGGACGCAAGTCGGCGCCTGCGACTATTATCGTACACATGCGAGTGATGGCGCTTGATTACGGCGAGCGCAGCGTCGGCGTCGCGATCTCGGATGAGCTGCAATTGACCGCACGCCCGCTCACGACAATTCGCCGCGAAAAACGGAGAAGGACTCAGGTCATCGAGCGGATCCGCGAACTGGTCGCCGAAAACGAAGTCGCCAAGCTGATCGTCGGTCTGCCGCTGAACATGGACGGCTCGCGCGGCGCGGCGGTCGAGCGGGTGGAAAGTTTTATATCGGATTTGCGGCGGAGCGTTTCGATCCCGATCGTGACGGTTGACGAGCGGTTGACTTCACGCGAAGCCGATCGGATATTACGCGAAATGGGCGTGGGATTGCGCGAACGTCGCGCGCGATCGGATGAATACGCCGCCAGCGTCATCCTCCAGGACTATATTGACGAACAAAGACGACCGCCCCTGTCTGAAATCTCCCCTAAGTAAATGCAATCAAGCGAGAGCAATGCGACCTAAACCCAATTCTCAATCCAGAACGACGAGGCCTAAAACCGTTTCCAGGCCCCGAAAACGTTTTCCGTCATTCAAAATTTTCCTACTTTTAATTCTTATTGCAGTGATCGGCGGCGCAATTTGGCTGAGGAATGAGATCTACACTCCTTATCAGCACGAGGGCGCGAAGAAGACCATTACAATCGAATCCGGCGCCAGCACGTCGGCGATTGTCGCCCGGCTTTATGAAGAAGGGATTCTCAAATACGAGTGGCCGACGCTGATATGGCTGCGTGTCTTTCCGAGCGCGAAGAGGTTCAAAGCCGGAGAGTACGAGTTCAAATCTCCGATCTCTCCGCATGAAGTAATCGACCAGTTGATCCGCGGCAGCTTGAACACGCGACAATTCACCATCCCGGAAGGCTTCAACCGGTTCGACATCGCGCGCATGCTATACGGGTTGGGGTTGAAGGAGCCTCCCCCGCCCAGACTCGAAGATTTGCAGGCCCTGTTCAAAAACACGACCTTGATCGCCGACCTCGATCCGCAGGCGACGTCGCTCGAAGGCTATCTCTTTCCCGACACCTACGACTACACGGCGAACTCGAAGCGCGCGCAGCTCGTCGAGGCGATGGTCAAACGCTTCCGCGAAGTCTATACCCCTGAGATGCAGACGCGCGCCGAAGAGATGAAGATGAGCCCGCGCCAGGCGGTCACTATGGCGTCGCTGATCGAAAAAGAGGCGAGGGTGGATGGCGAACGCGAGCTGATCTCGTCGGTCTTTCACCGCAGATTGAAGATGAAGATGAATTTGGCCTGCGACCCGACGGTGATCTACGCCGCTATACTCGCCGGCAAATATCGGGGCAAGATTTATCAGAGCGACCTCGAACGCGATTCGCCTTACAACACATACGCGCGCGTCGGGCTGCCGCCGGGCCCCATCGCCTCGCCGGGCAAACGATCGTTGCAGGCCGCGCTCAATCCCGCCGCGACCGATTATTTGTACTTCGTGGTCGATGCGGAGAAGAAGGACGGCTCGCACAAGTTCTCGGCGAACTCAGCGGAGCACAACAAGGCCGTCCAGTCGCTACGGCGATCGGAGCGCGAGCAAAAAGCGTCGCAGCAGTCGAACGGCGGGCAAGGAACGCTGCGGTAGTCTCGGTTCAAATGTCCCAGTGTCTCCCGCTCCGATTAAGGAGGCGGTCATGTTTGAACTCTACACTGAAAAAGCGCGTCGCGTGATCTTCTTCGCGCGATATGAAGCAAGTCAGGTCGGCGCATCCCAGATCGAACCTGAACACATCCTCCTGGGCATTATCCGTGAGGACAGAAAACTGTCTGCGCGATTCTTCAAGCAAACGAACACCAGCGTCGAATCAATTCGCAGGGAGATAGAAGGACGCGCGACCGTGCGCGGCCGCATCTCTACCGAGATCGACCTGCCGCTGTCTGACGGGGCCAAGCGCGCGCTATCCTTCGCCGCCGAAGAGTCCGAGCTACTCGGCAATCGCCACATCGGGACCGAGCACCTGCTGCTCGGGCTGCTGCGAGAGGAGAATTCAATCGCCGCCGAGGTTCTGTACGCGCGCGGCCTGAGACTTTCCGACATCCGCCAGGACCTGGCGCGGCAGGTCCATGTAGAGACCGTAACGCAGAAGTCGCCGCTCGACGCGAGCGGGGTGGCGGATCGCGATGACCAGTGGGTGGAAGAATTGTCGGAAGCCTGTATTGACGCGGGTTTGTTTACACAAGAAGAATTATTGGCCGAGTTCACACATGTCGCGGCGTTGCGTCAATTCAGCGCAGACGCCGAAGCCCTGTTGCGAATGCTCGCCGCGAAGGGACTTGTCGATCCTCAGCGCATGCTGAACCTCGCCTTCGATTTGCGCGACCAAAAGAAGCTGGCGGAGTTCATCGAAAAATTGCGCCAGCGATGAAGAAGACCGGAGAGACGGCAGGGAATTGGGAATGGGGAGTAAGGCGTCAGATCAGTTGCTTTCTCCACACCCCATTTCCTACTCCCCACTCCCTTAATGCGAAATCTCCTTCATCGAAGCCACGATCGCTTCCGTGTATTCCGTGGTGCTGGCCGTTCCGCCCAGGTCGCGCGTTCGCACTTGTTTGTTCGCCAACGTGAAGATCATCGCGCGTTCGATCAGATCGGCCGCCGCGCGCTCGCCCAGATGGCGCAGCATCATGACCGCCGTCTGCAACAGCGCCGTCGGGTTGGCGATGTTCTTTCCGGCGATATCGGGCGCGCTGCCGTGAACGGCTTCGAAGACCGCGCCGAGTTCGCCGATGTTCGCGCCTGGAACCACTCCAAGCCCACCCACCAGCCCGGCGGCCAAATCCGAGATGATGTCGCCGTATAGGTTTTCGAGCAGCAGCACGTCGAACTGCTGAGGTCTCATGACGAGTTGCATGCAGGCGTTGTCGACGATCTTGTCGTCGGCCGCGATCTCAGGATATTCGACCGCTACCTTACGGAAACAGTCGAGAAAGAGGCCGTCGGACAATTTCATGATGTTAGCCTTGTGAATGGCAGTGACCTTCTTTCGATTCTCGCGGCGCGCGTATTCGAAGGCGAAACGCGCGATGCGGGTCGAAGCTTTCTCGGTGATGATCTTCAGGCTTTCGACCACGCCCGGCACGACGACGTGTTCGATGCCGGAATAAAGATCTTCGGTATTCTCACGCACGACGACCAGATCCAGGTCGCCGAAGGGCGTGACCAGTCCGGGCAGGTTTCTGACAGGCCGCAGATTGGCGTAAAGGTCCAGCGTTTTACGCAACCGCACGTTGACGCTGGTGAAGCCCGCGCCGACCGGTGTGGTCAACGGGCCTTTCAACGCGACGCAAGTTCGCCTGATCGATTCGAGAACGGGTTCGGGCAGCGGGTCGCCGTAACGCGAAAGGGCCTCGGCCCCCGCAATGAAGCTCTCCCACTCGATTTCGACGCCCGAAGCCTCAATGATGCGGACGACAGCCCCGGTGATTTCGGAGCCGATGCCGTCGCCGGGAATGAGTGTTATTTTGTGCGCCATATAAATTTTTCGGATTCGAGATTGGACAGTGAGAGCGCACTCTAAACTCGAAAGCTCGAACTTTCAACGCGGGAGCCTGTGCTATAATTGCGCCCATCAAATATTTACCGAATCAAAGAGGAAACATTTTCAATGCCAATGCACGAAGTGATGATTGAAATGGGCTTCTCTTCGGCTCATGCGCTGCGCGGATACCAGGGCAAGTGCGAAAACACGCACGGCCACAACTACAAAGTCGAAGTCTACGTGCGTGGGCGCAAGCTCAACAACATCGGTCTGTTGATTGATTTCAAAGACCTCAAGGCGGCGACCAAGAAGGTGATCGATTACCTGGATCACAAAAATATTAATGAATTGCCGCCCTTCGACGTGGAGATAAACCCGTCGGCTGAAGAGATGGCAGCCTTCTTCCTGCGCGAAGTCGAGCGCCAGGTGAACGACGACCGCGTGCAGGTTTACAAAGTCCGCGTGTGGGAAACCGACGCCTGCGCCGCAACTTACACAGTTGATGACTAACAATGGAAAACAGACAGGATTTGCGGTATTTTTCAGGATTATGCGAGTCGAGTCGAATCCTGAATAATCCTGCAAACCCTGTCTGTTTCCGAGGTAACAAGCCATGCCTGAAAAACAGGAAACCGTATGTGACCCGTTCGATTATCTGGCCGACGCGTTCTGGGCGAGCTTGCCCGAAGAATCGGCCAATGAACTGGCCGATTTCAAGAAGCGCGTTCTCAACGGGATCAAAAGCGCGGTCGATTCGATGGTTGACCATGAGATCAACACGACCGACCGACGCCTTGAAAACGCGCGCCACATGCGAGAAGAGTGGCGCCGAGAGGCCAATGAAGACGAGGCTCCACCGAATCCGGCATAGATGACTGAGCCAGACGAAAAAGCTGACGTCATCGTCATCGGCGCCGGCGTGATTGGATGCGCCGTGGCGTGGCGGCTTGGGCAGGCCGGGATGCGCGTGGTCGTCGTCGAGCGAGGGCGGGTCGGCGCCGAAGCTTCACACGCCGCCGGCGGCATACTCGCCCCTTTGGCCGAGGCCGAGCGCCGGGATGATTTCTTCAATCTCGCCGTAGCCGGCCTCGCGATCTACGCCGATTTCACGCGCGAGCTGAAAGCGTCGAGCGGCATTGACGTTGAATACCGTGACGAAGGGACGCTCTACCTGGCGTTGACTGAAGAGGATGAAGAGGAGCTTGAGCGCAGGCGCCTGTGGCAATGCGAGACGGGTCTGAACGTAAACCGGTTGAGCGCGGGGCGCGCGCTCAAGCTCGAACCTATGTTGAGCCGGACGTTACGATTCGCTCTGGAATTTCCCGGCGACCATCAGGTTGACAATCGCCGTCTGATGACCGCGCTGCAGACGGCGGCGCGGAACGCCGGCGCCCGGTTCCTGACGCACACTGAAGCGCGAGAGTTATTGACCGAGAGCGCCGCGGGGCGAAGTCGAATCATCGGAGTGGCGACGGACCGGGGCGAAATTCGCGCCGCAGCGGTAGTGACCGCGGCGGGATGTTGGTCGAGCCTGCTTCGCTGCGATGAAGCGCGGCGGTTTGAAGTCGAGCCAGTGCGCGGGCAGATGGTGGCGATTGAAATGCCCGCGCCAGCCGCGCGCCACGTGATCTATTCGCGGCGCGGTTATCTGGTTCCGAGGCTCAGCGGATATTTGATAGCCGGATCGACTACCGAAAGCGTCGGCTATGACAAACGAGTGACGGCCGGCGGCGTAGCTTCGATCATTAAGAGCGCGATTGAGATGATGCCTTGCGTCGCCGACCAGGCTGTCATCGAAACCTGGGCCGGTTTGCGCCCGCGCGCGCCGGACGACCTGCCGATACTCGGCGCCGATCCGCTCGTCGAAGGTTTGATTTACGCCACGGGCCATTACCGCAACGGCATCCTGCTCGCGCCGATCACCGCCCTGGCGATCAGCTCGCTGATCATCAAAGGAGAAAGCCACATCAACCTGGCGCCTTTCAGCGTCACCCGATTTGCAGACCGGCGGACCGCCGGCTGAGCGCGTAAAACAATCCGACCAATGTCTTTGCGTCACGAATCTCTCCGCGCTTGATCATCTCTCCCAATTCCTCCGCTCCGAACGCGCGAATCTCATTGATGATCTCGTCTTCGTCGAGCGATTGTTCATGGCGCTTCAATCCACGCGCGAAGAAGACGTGAATGATCTCGTCGCTGCTGCCCGGCATCGCGTAACACTCGCAGACTTTCTCCAGGACTTCGGCGTCGTAGCCCGTCTCCTCCGACAATTCGCGCGCGGCGCACTCTTCGGGCGTTTCGGTCGCGATCATCCGTTTATTCTCTTCGCGCCCGCTGAGCGTCCCCGCCGGCAACTCCCATAACTCCCCGTCCGCCGCGTAGCGGTATTGCCGCATCAGCGCGATGTGATCGTCGTCGACGAAAGGCGCGATCACGCAGACGCCAGGATGGCGCATTGTCCCGCGAGTCGTTGTTCCGCCGGTCGCCTTGTTCAAAATCTTTTCGCGATTGACCAGCCAGCGTAATTCTTCGCCGTGTTTCGTTTTGCGCTTCTCACGATATACCGTCTCCACTTCCTGCCATTCAAATTGATTGCCCATCTCATTTTCCTTTTTGCAAACCGACTAAAAGCGTTTTTTAGTTTGGTATTCAGGGAACACGGGGAACACAGGGATGTTTAGATTCGCTCTTCCCTGTGATTCCCGCGCCCCCCCGTGGTTATTTCAACCTGAACATTCAAATCGAAGGCGCTATAAAACCGAATGCCTACAATCCAATAATAACCGCCGGGGCGGGAGCAAAAGGCGCCTTGCGAGTTGTTTTACTCGCGCCGGTATCGCCGCAGCAAGGAGCGAGTAAACAACTCGCTCCACATATCGGCGCCGCGCCGCGACAGCGACGGTCTTGACAGCCTCAGACGCATTAGCCACAATGGCGCGTCATTTATTTAGCGCATTGTTCTTTCGAAGTTGTAATCGAGTAGAGGCGCGGCTTTCAAGAGTAACTCATCCGAAGGCGCGAGAGCTTGAAGAAGATGAGCGAAAGGGGCAGGCCGCCGAAGCCGGTGCGGTGTTTCGCAATCGCATTGGTTGGCTATCAGGGCTAAATCCCTGAGGTTGTCATCGCCCGCGGGCGTTGAAGAGCTATCTCGGCGACGCAGTCATTTTTGCCGCCACGCGGTGTGGCGCGCGATCAGGACAGGGTTAGCGGGCGATGGCTTGCTAACCCTTTTTCGTTTTGCGGCGCAATCTTTGCATCAAATCATGAAGAAACGAAGGGAACTAAGAAAGAACAGAAAAACACCTTCGCGCTCTTCGTTTCCTCGTGGTTGAATTCCAGCAGGAGAAGTAGGAAATGATCGTAATGAAATTCGGCGGAACCTCGGTTGAAGACGCGACCGCGATTCGCCGTCTTGTATCAATTGTCCGCCGTCAATCGCATCGCCGACCGGTGGTCGTGGTTTCGGCGATGGGCAGGACGACCAATGGATTGCTCGAATGCGCGCGGATGGCCGCCGCAGGAGACGCGCGATCGGCGCAAAGCAGGCTGGACGAGATCGCCGCGCATCATTTCAAAACCGCTGATCAGCTAGCGCCGCAGCATGAGATCGAATCGCTGCGCGAGACTCTCGGCAAACGTTTCATCGCCATTCGTTCGACTCTCGAAGAGATCCATAAAACAGGGCAAACGGGCCATCTCACCCCACGCCTCTCCGACGCCGTCTCGTCCAACGGCGAGTTGCTTTCATCGCTCATCGTCGCGGCGGCTTTACGCGCCGAGGGGATGAAAGGCGTCTTTGTCGACGTTCGCCAAATGATGCGAACCAATGATGATTTCACGCGCGCCGCGCCGCAATTCGAGATCGCGAATCCGAAGTTGAAGGAAGGATTCACGGCCGCTCTGGCCGATGGGGGCGCGCCGGTCACACAAGGCTTCATCGGCTCGACTGCCGACGGCGTGACGACCACGATCGGGCGTGGCGGTTCCGATTACTCCGCTTCGATTATCGGCGCGGCGATGGACGCCGAAGAAATTCAAATCTGGACCGATGTTGACGGCATCATGACGACTGACCCGCGCATTGCGCCCGAAGCCGCGAAGGTCAAAGTCATCTCATTCGCCGAGGCTTCGGAGCTCGCCTATTTCGGCGCGAAGGTTCTACATCCGAGCACGCTGCTGCCCGCGATGGCCAAGGGTATTCCGGCGCGTGTTTGCAATTCAAGGCGCCCCGAAGCCGCCGGCACTTCGATTGTCCGCAGCGCGCCGCCGTCGCGCGCCGCCGTCAAAGCCATCGCCTTCAAACGCGGCATCACTGTCATCAACGTGACGTCTGACAGGATGCTGATGGCTCACGGATTCCTCTCCCGGCTCTTCGCCGTCTTCGACAAGCATGAAACCCCGGTCGACATGGTGGCGACCTCCGAGGTCAGCGTTTCGATGACGCTGGACGACACGCGGCGTCTCGACGCGGTAGCCGCCGACCTGCAATCTCTCGGCGAGGTCTCGGTCGAACGTGACGCGGCGTTGATCTGCCTGGTCGGCGAGAATCTGAAATTCACGCCGGGCGTCGCCTCGCGAATCTTTTCGAGCATCGAGCGGATCAACGTCTCGATGATTTCGCACGGCGCTTCGGCGATCAACGTCAGCTTCATCGTTGACGGCGCGAGCGTCGAGCGGGCTGTCAGATCGCTGCATCATGAATTTTTCAGCGAACTTGATGAGGAGACATTCGAGCCTGCGGCTCTGGCCCAGGCCGTGGCGTGAGGTAAAACGCAATGAAGATCGCAATCGTAGGTTACGGCAAGATGGGGCGGATGATCGAGCGCATCGCCGCTTCACGCGGGCACGAGGTCGTCGCGCGCTTCGACATCGACAATAATCGCGAGAGCGAAGGGCTGACGGCGGAAAACCTGAAAGGCGTTGATGTGGCGATAGAGTTTTCGACGCCCGAAACCGCGGTTGAAAACCTGCGCCGTTTGATCGGACTGCGAATCCCGGCCGTCGTGGGCACGACCGGATGGTACGCGCGCATGGACGAGATAAGAAAACTGGCCTCTGATCACGGCAGCCCGCTCGTATTCAGTTCGAACTTCTCGATCGGGATGAACCTGTTCATCAGGATCGTGCGCGAGGCCTCGGCGTTGTTCGCGCGCCACGATCAATACGACCCGTTCCTGTTCGAGGCGCATCACAAATTCAAGAAGGACGCCCCGTCAGGCACGGCGCTGGTTCTCGCCGAATTGATGCGCGAAAGTTACGGCGAGCGTGGACCGGAAGCGGTGGCCCTTCGCTCGGGACACATCCCGGGCATTCACGAGGTCGGATTCGATTCCGAAGCCGACACCATCACTCTCACTCACACGGCGCGCAGCCGTGAGGGGTTCGCCGCCGGAGCGGTGCTGGCGGCCGAAAAGATTGTCAACAAACAAGGCGTTTACGAATTCTCGGAATTGCTTTTTAGCTAAACCAAATTAGCCACCGCAGGCACGGAGAAGTAGAGACAAGGGGAGAGGGAGACAAGGAGACAAGGAGAAGGCGAGAAGATTCTCCTTGTCTCCCCTTCTCCTTGTCCCCCTGTCTCTCTGGAGCTCTGTGGCTGATTCAACAATCGAAAGGGAAGACCAAAATGGCAAATACTGATCGGTTAAGAGGCTGCGGAACGGCGATCATCACGCCTTTTAAACAGGATGAATCAATTGACGAATCGGCCTTTCGCCGCCTCGTCGATTTTCAGATCGAGAACGGCGTGGACTTCATCGTCGCCTGCGGCACCACCGGTGAGAGCGTGACGATGAGCGATGACGAACAGGCCCGCGTCGTCGAGTTGACGATTGAAGCCTCCGAGGGGCGCGCGCCGGTGGTCGCGGGCGCGGGAGGATACAATACGCGCGAGGTGATCGAAAAGGTTCATCGCTACGAACGCCTGGGCGCGGACGCCATCCTTTCGGTCACGCCCTATTACAACAAGCCCACGCAGGAAGGCTTGTATCAGCACTACCGCGCGATCGCCGAAGCGACCGAACTGCCGATCATCCTTTACAGCGTGCAAGGTCGCACGGCTTGCAACATCGAACCAGCGACCGTCGCGCGCTTGGCCGGGATCGAAAACATCATCGGCGTCAAAGAGGCCTCGGGCAACATCACGCAGATCGCCGAGGTCGCTTCGTTGGTTGGCGGGTCGTTCAAGCTGTTCGCCGGAGACGACTCGGTCGTGCTGCCGGTCGCAGCGCTCGGCGGAGTTGGCGTCGTCTCGGTGGCCTCGAACCTGCTGCCGCGACAGGTCAGCGATCTTTGCCACGCCTGCATCGAAGGGCGTTTTGACGAGGCGCGCAAGTTGAACCGCCAACTTACGCCGATCTTCAAAGCGATGTTCATTGAAAGCAACCCGATCCCAGTCAAGGCCGCGCTGGCGATGACGGGAATGATCGAGGAAGTCTATCGCCTGCCGCTCACGCCGATGAACCCCTCGAATCGAGCAAGGCTCGAGCAGGTTTTGACTGAGACAGGCGCATTGACAAAGGTGTCTAAGCGAGCGAAAAGTTGAGAAATGAGGAGAATAAGGGGAATAGCATTACTGGCCTTGATACTGTTTCTCGCAGGCGATATTTTTTCTCAAGATAATGGGCCATTCGCGCAGAAGCGAGTTCCACAGTTCACGGATTATCCGAGCCGAGTGATCCAGACAAGTCGCTCTAGACGAGTTGATGTCGGCAGTACCCCCTACACATCCTGCTTTCGGACGATGCTGAAGGAGACGGCGCGGAACGGCGTCAAATTCGCCGGGCGCTATGCGCTCAGCTACTGGGGGTGTGGCTCCGAATGCGCGCAAATTGGAATAGTTGATCTGCGCACCGGGCGGTCCTACGTGTCCCCCTTCTGGGTTACCGGCGTAGGCGTCAAGACGCGGCCTGACAGCCGACTCCTGGTTGTTAACGATCCGGCGGAGGTTGCAAAGCATTTCGGCGACGACGTCGCGACTATACCGGACGGGTATCAGCCGGAATATTATGTGTGGACTGGTCGGAAGCTCTTGCTAATTGAGGGCGGCAAGATTGGTCAGGAGCCACGACCATTTTTCGAGCGGTGTAAGAAAAGGTGAAGGAAAAACCGCATGTGCCCACAACTCTCCCAACTCTGGCGAAACCCAGACTTTCTCAAGCTATGGACAGGGCAGACGATTTCCGTCTTCGGCTCACAGATAACAGCTCTCGCGCTTCCTCTCACCGCCGTTCTAACTCTGCAAGCGACTTCAGCCCAGATGGGGATGTTGAGAGCGACTCACTCCGCGTCGGCGATGCTGGCCGCGCTGTTCGCGGGAGTATGGGCCGACCGTCTCAGGCGGCGGCCTATTCTGATTGGAACAGACCTGGGTTTCGCCGTCCTTGCCGGTTCAATACCTGTGGCCGCCTTTCTGGGGCTATTGCGCATTGAACAGCTCTATCTCGTGCAAATTTTTTCGGGCGTTCTTGCGGAATTCTCCGTCGTGACTCACATGGCGTTCCTTCCCTCATTGACGGAGCGCCATCAGCTCGTTGAAGCCAACAGCAAGCTCCAAACCACAAATTCAGCGGCTACGATTGCGGGGCCTGGTTTGGCGGGGGTTCTTACGCAACTGATTACCGCGCCGATGGCAATCATCTTTGACGCCATTTCATTCCTCATTTCGGCGCTGTTTATCCGGCTCATTCGCGCGCCTGAGCCCGCGCCCGAACCATCCGCCAATCGGAGGAGCGTCCGAGCTGAAATTGGCGAAGGGCTACGTTTTGTGTTCGGCAATCCGACGCTTCGCCCGCTCGCGGAATCAATAGCCATCCACTTTCTTTTCAACGGGCTGATCTACTCAATCTTCATTCTGTACGCGAGCCGCGAACTGAAAATAGATACAGCCCTGCTCGGCGTCATCTTTGCGGCGCTTGGGCTTGGCTTTTTAACCGGCGCGCTAGCGGCTGCGCGATCGGCACGGCGCTACGGCGTGGGGCCAACAATGCTGGGAGGGACGTTTACGACTGCCGTCGCCGCTCTTCTCATACCGCTCGCCAATGGGCCATTTCCGGTAATAATAGCAATGCTGGCAACCGCGCTGTTTCTACAAGCGTTTGGCATTCAGATCAATGGCATCAATCTTGTCAGCCTGAGGCAGGCGATGACGCCGACCCAACTTCAAGGCCGGATGAACGGCGCCTTTCGCTTCCTGAGTTTGATCGCCTTGACAATCGGCGCGCTCCTGGCGGGGGCGTTGAGTGGAGTCATTGGCTTGCGTGTGACGCTTGCCGTCGGGGCGTGCGGCTTATTTATCCCGTTTCTTCGACTATTTTTTTCCCCGGCGCGCAATTTACAGAAAGCTGAGACTACAGCGTGATGAGAGAGATTTACGTCATAGCCTATCTATTCTTACCTTTACTGGTCGGATTGGCGCTTCACGGCTTCTGTATAAAGTACGACATCCTGCCTTTTCTGTGTCGCCCGATTGATCGGGATCGGAAATTTCGCGGGAAGCGGGTATTCGGCGACAACAAAACCTACCGGGGCGTCGTGGTCGTAAGCCTGGGGACCGCGATCGGGCTCGGGTTGCAATCGCTACTTCTTCATCGAATCGCTTCGGTCAGGAGCATAGAACTGTTCGATTACACGTTTTTCAAATCCGTGTCGCTAGGGTTGGCGGTAGGCGTCGCCGCGATGTTGAGCGAGCTGCCGAACAGCTTCATCAAAAGGCGGTTCGAGATCGCGCCCGGAAGCGCGGCCAAGGGATGGAAGTCGGCGATCTTCTACGTCTACGACCAGATAGATTTCCTGCTCGGAGCGTGGCTGGTGTTGGCCATCGTGGTTCCGATTACGACAGAGCGAGTATTACTGTCAGCAGGGTTGCTGCTGGTTGCGCATCAGTTGATGTCGAGCGTCGGGTATGCGCTGGGTATGCGCAGGACTGCGAGATAATGCGATTGCTGGCGCTGAGCGAAATAGCTATGATGATCAAATCGAGGTGAAAAAGGAAATATGCGAAAGGTGAACAGCAAATTACTCCTCGTTTTGTTTTTGAGTTTATTGATAGCGCCAGGGCTATCTCAATCAACTCAAAAGACGCCTTTCAAAATTCACATTACAAACAAACCTCAGAAGGTCTCGATAGGACAGAAATACAAGTTCACCTTTGAAATCCAAAACACATCAAGTGATGATCTGTCTCTATGTTTGCTGCCTGGATTCAGTTCGTATACATGGCATTGGCGAAACTCCGATGGTTCCTTTGGCGCGACAAGTATCGGAAGGGCGGGAGACAAAATGATAATCGCAACGTCATATGATCCGAAGACAGAAGAATTTCACTGCAGATATTTTCATTATGACCGCGACGATTTCATTACAATTCCACCTCGAGGCAACGTAAAACTTGAAGTGGACATAGAAGCGCCGGCAAAGTGTAATGCGCATATCGCCAAACTTACCGTTGATTTTGAGTCACAGTGGGATGGAAGCGAGCTGAACATGAAGGCTTGGACGGGGAAAGCGGCGCCATTACATATATCGCTTCCCATCAACGAGCGATAGATTTAACGGGAAACCGATTTTGACCGAGGCGCTCATGATGGCTATGACGGTCAGGCGAAAGAAAAGCAAACAATTATGCGGACTGTCAATATTACCGAGTTGAAGAACAACCTCTCTTATTATTTGCGCATGGCGCGTCAGGGGAATGAAATCACGATTAAGTATCGGAACCGCGTTATAGCGCGGATTGTGCCGATTGTCACCGCCGGTTATGACGAAGAATTGCTTGAACTGGCGGCGCAAGGTAAAGTGAGACTGCCTGACCATCCACCGGATCCGGATCTCTGGCGCACGCTGAAACCCGCCAAGCTAAAGACCAAAAAGAAGAAGCCGCCTGAGATACCGCCGACAACAAAAGACCTGACCAAAGAACTTAATCGCAAACTTCCGCGCATGAAAAGCAAGGGCGAAAAGCGGTACAGATCATAAAGCGGATTTGGAAAGAAGAGCGTGGCGATTATTGACCGCCCATTTGCTTGTTCCGTTTGTTCCGCATTTTCAGTTGCATGATTCAAACAACCCAGCCATCCCCTGGCCGCCGCCGATGCACATCGTCACGACGCCGTATTTCGCTTTGCGCCGCCGCATCTCGTTGGCAATCGTTCCGACCAGCCTTGACCCGGTCATTCCGAACGGGTGACCGATTGAGATCGAACCGCCGTTGACGTTGAGCTTTTCCGGATCAATGCCCAGGCGGTCGCGGCAATAGACGACCTGCACGGCGAAGGCTTCGTTCAATTCCCAAAGATCAATGTCTTCAACTTTCAAGCCGTGGCGCTTGAGCAGCTTCGGTATGGCGAAGACCGGGCCGATGCCCATCTCGTCCGGCTCGCATCCGGCGACGGCGAATCCGCGAAAGATCATCAATGGGGTGACGCCGAGCTTCTCCGCCGCGTAGCGCGACATCAACAACGTCGCCGAAGCGCCGTCGGAAAGTTGCGACGAATTGCCTGCCGTGACCGTCCCCTGGCCGCTTGACTGATCGAAGTGCGGTTTGAGCGCGAGCAAGCCTTCGAGCGTCGTGTCGGGGCGGTTGCATTCGTCGCCTTCCAGATAATGCTCTTCATGACTCGTGATCTCGCCGGTTTTCTTGTCAACGACGCCGCGCGTGACTCGCATCGGCGCGATCTCGCCTTTGAAAAATCCTTCGGCCTGCGCGCGAGCGGTCCGCTGCTGGCTCGACAACGCGTATTCGTCCTGAGCTTCGCGGCTGATCTTGTATCGCTTGGCGACGACTTCGGCGGTATCGCCCATCACCATATATATTCCTGGGTAATGCTCCTGAATCCACGGATTGGGTTTGGTGTCGCGTCCCATCATCGTAATGCTTTCGACGCCGCCTCCGATTGCGACTTCGACGCCTTCGTTGATGATCTGATGCGCGGCCATCGCCACGGCCTGGAGTCCCGAAGAACAGAAACGATTGACCGTGACTCCGGCGACCGTGACCGGCAGACCTGCGAGCAGGGCGGCGACGCGGGCGATGTTCGATCCCTGAACGCCGGCCGGATAGCCGCAGCCGGCGATCACGTCCTCGACCTCCGAATGGTCGACCTGCGGCGTTTTGCGCAGAGCGTCTTTGATGCAGTGCGCGAGTTGATCATCTGGACGTGTGATATTAAGTGAACCGCGAAACGATTTTGCGAGCGGCGTGCGTGAACTTGCGACTACAACAGCTTCTCTCATGGTTTTTCCTTTCCGTCTAAATCATCAACCCGTCACAAATCTGCTACGGCTCTTCAGAAACTCGACGATGGCGGCCGGAGCCTTTGCAGGCGATCCTGCGTCAAAGGGCGGCTTCGGATCGTACTCGATGCCCAACTGAATCGCCTGCGCCAGATCGTCGCCGCATTCTCTCGCCACGAGCGTCAAAGCCATGTCAAGCCCGGCTGAAACTCCGGCGGCGGTGATGATCTTGCCCTCGATCACAACGCGATCCGAAACGGCTTCGGCACCGAGCGAGCGCAGCGCGTCGTAAGTCAGCCAATGGCTAGTCGCTTTCAATCCTCTGAGCAACCCAGCCGCGCCCAGGATCAGCGAGCCCGTGCAAACCGACGTCGTCCACTTCGAGGTTTCGTGCGCTTGTCGAATCCAATTCAGTACCGGCTCATCATCCATCAACGCCGCTTGCCCGGGCCCGCCTGGTATAACGACGATATCCGGCGACGGAACCTGGTCGAGCGCGTAATCGGCTACGAGCGCCAGACTGCCGACGTCGGTGCGCTTCGGCCCCAACTCCTTCGCGACGAATTTCACCGTTGCGCCGGGGATGCGGCTCAAAACTTCGTAAGGGCCGACGGCGTCGAGCGCGGTCAAACGATCAAACAGCAAAATGGCGATTTCCATATCGGGAGCTCATTTCTCTTTATCGAAATCGGCGAACGTCTTGCCAGCTTCGGCCAGTCGCTTCAATAAGGGCGCCGGCTCCCACAACTCGCCGAGCTGTTGGTGGAACTGGCTGACGCGATCGTACACTTTCTTCAAGCCGACCGTGTCCGCGTACCACATCGGGCCTCCGCGCCACGCCGGATAACCGTAGCCGTTGATGTAGATGATATCTATGTCAACCGCTCGAAGCGCGATGCCTTCTTCCAGAATCTTCGCGCCTTCGTTGATCAAGGCGTACTGCGTGCGTTCGATGATCTCTTCTTCGGTGATCGCGCGGCGCTCGACGCCTTGTTCGGCCGCGACCTGTTCAATCAATGAGTCAACTTCGGGGTCGGGAATCCGGTTGCGATTTTCGTCGTATTTGTACCAGCCTGCGCCGGTCTTCTGGCCGTAGCGCCCCATCTCGCACAAACGATCCGCGACCTTCGGGTAACGCGCGCCGGGCTTTTGCAGATGGGCGTGCTCCTTGCGGATGCGCCATCCGACGTCGAGCCCCGCCAGATCGCCTACGGCGAGCGGCCCCATCGCCATTCCGAAATTGTAGAGCGCGCCGTCGACGTCCTGCGGCGCCGCGCCTTCTTCGACCAGGAACTGCGCCTCGCGACCGTATTGATGGAGCATCCGGTTGCCGACGAAACCATAGCAATTACCCACCAGCACGCCGACCTTCTTCAACCGCTTCGACAGCGCCATCGAGGTCGCGATGACTTCTTTGCTCGTCGACTTGCCGCGAACTATTTCGAGCAATCGCATGACGTTCGCCGGGCTGAAGTAATGATGACCGATGACGAATTCGGGACGAGACGTGGCAGACGCGATTTCATCAATGTTCAACGTCGATGTGTTTGAAGCTAGAATCGCGCCGGGCTTCGCGATTTTGTCGAGTTCGCCGAAGACCTGCTTTTTCAACTCCATCCCTTCGAAGACGGCTTCGGTAATGATGTCGGCCTCTTCAAAGCCGTCGTAGCCGAGTTGAGGCCTGATCAACGCCATCCGCTGACTCATCACTTCCTGTGTGAAGCGGCCTTTCTTAACGGAGTTCTCGTAGTTTTTGCGGATTGTCGCCATCCCGCGATCAAGCGCCTCTTGCGTCACCTCTCTCACGATGACCGGGATTCCCGCGTTGGCGTAATTCATCGCGATGCCGCCGCCCATCGTGCCCGCGCCGATGATCGCGGCCTTTTTGATCTCGAAAACTTTCGTGTCTTTCGGCGCGTCGGGAATCTTCGCGACCTCGCGCTCGCCGAAGAAGACGTGGATCATCGCTTTCGATTGATTGGAGAAGAGGCATTTTTGGAACAGTTCGGCCTCTCGCGCGACGCCTTCTTCAAACCGGAGTTTCGTCGCGGCCTCGACAGCGTCAATCGCGGCCAGCGGCGCCATCATCCCGCGCGCCGTCTTTTGGGCTTGAGCGCGTGCGGCTCCGAAGATGGCGGCGTTCGTCGCTTCATCTCCGAGCTTGTTGTTGCGTTCGCGAGTCTTCGGAGGCTTTTCGCCGCCGGCGATCTTTTCGCGCAGGAAAGCGATCGCGCCCTGCAATAAGTCGCCATCGACGATTCGATCGACGACTCCAAACTCCAAAGCTTCTTTCGCGCCGATCGGATTGCCGTCGGCGCACATCTGCGTGGCCTTGACGACGCCAACCAATCGCGGCAACCGCTGAGTGCCCGCCGCTCCTGGAATTATGCCCAGTTTGACTTCGGGCTGGCCGACCTGGGCCGATGGAACGGCCACACGGTAATGAAACCCCATCGCGGTCTCCAATCCGCCGCCGAAAGCCGTGCCATGGATCGCGGCGACCATCGGCTTCGGACAATCTTCAATCGCCTTGATCACGTCCAGAAAGTTGAGGTCTCTTTTGCGTTGGCCTGAAGTGATCTTACCGAACTCCTTGATGTCGGCGCCGGCGATGAAGGTCCGGCCCCCGCCGATTAACACCCCGCCCTTGATCGAATCGTCGTTTTTGATCTGCTCAACGGCCGCCGCTATGCCTTCGGGCACGCCGGGGCTCAGCGCGTTAACCGGTGGATTGTTGACGGTGATGACGGCGATTTCGCCGTCGCGCGTTAAAGACACTAGCTCGTTCATTAACTGACTCTCCTCTCAATGAAAATGATCGCCGGGTTGTTCAGGGTAAGATTACTAACCGATCGGTAGGTTACGATCAATGAAGCGGAGCGTCAAGACTACCGCTGTTTTTGTGGCCGCTCAATCATCATCTGGTTGAACTGTTCTGACTGGCCGCGCGGCACGCTGAGGGTCTTCCACTCGGTTGATTTCAGATGCTTGGCCAGAAAGACGACCTGGCCGATGTGAGTCGCGTAATGCCCCAATTGGCGATTGATCGCCTGAAGGACGGTGTGAGGCTCCTGGCGGATCATCACGGTTCGCGTCACGTCTTCGGGCCGCAACGGTTCAATCGCGTCGAAAACATATCGCCAGCCACGCTCCCACCACTCAATCACCTCGGCGCGGTTCGTACTTGCGTCAATGATGAACTCCTGGTCGCGATGACGGTCGGGCTTTTCGCCGTCGCTCGCCAGAAAATCCACCCAACGCGAGCGCATGTTACCAGCCAGATGCTTGACGATGATCGCGACGCTGTTGCTTTCCGCATCCAGCGTCACGAAGAACCGTTCGTCATCGAGCTGTTCCATCGCGCGGTCGCCCAGCTTTTTCAGGGAGCGAAATTCGGCGATGACGTTCTCCAGGAAATGTTGCGCGAGATTTTCAGACATAGCAGGTCGCATCTCCTTGTCTCTAATGATGGAGTATATGAATTCGTCCATCACTTGATTCTGTTTAACGACGGCCTTTCGCAAACGGCCTTCGAACTGATAGCCGGCCTTTTCGAGCACGCGCATTGACGCTGGGTTCCATTCCAGCACGCCGGCGAAAATCCGGCTCAGATTGAAACTGTCGAACGCCCACTGGGTCAGCGCGCGCACGGCTTCGGTCACGACGCCTCGCCCCCAGAAGGCTTCGCCCAGCCAGTAACCGATTTCCGCCGAGCAGCGATGAATATCGCCGTTCAAAATCAGCCCGATTCCGCCGACCGCTTCGCCGTCAACCACGATGGCGAAATTGGTACGAGGCGATTCCTCGCCCACGCGGCGAATCCATTCACGCGCGTCCTCCGCCGTGTAAGGATGCGGGAACCGGTCGCGCATGTTACGCCAGATTTTGTAATTGTTCGCGTTCGCGATCAGCGACCCCTCGTCACCCGGCCGCCAGGGGCGGATCACACAGGTTTTAAGTTCCAGTTCCATAGTCAGAAGCCCCGCAGCGGCATATCCGGCGCGCGGCGCAGCCAGTTGTCATTGCCGTATTCGCACGCGCCGTCAATAACGTGCAGCGTGTACGCGTGGCGCGATTTCGCGGAGCGATTGGCGTGGCTCAAATGGGGCAGGAGTCCGTGCAGAAGGATCAGCGCGCCTTGAGAAACTTCGAGCGGCGCCTGCGCAGTATCCGGCCACGGCGAATCGTCGAGCGTTTCAAATATCATTTCGCCTTGGCCGACTTCGGCGGCGCGGACGAAGCGTTTCTTCAATCCGAGCTTGTGTCCGCCCGGAATGACCCACATACAGCCATTTTCTTGCGTGGCGTCTTCGAGCGCGAACCAGAACCCGGCGACGCTCAGCGGCTCGGTGTAAAGGAACGTCGCGTCCTGATGGCAAGTGACCTCGCCGCCGATACCTGGCTGTTTGAAGATGTACATTGATTGCAGTAGCAGCGGCTCGGCATAACCCAGATCGGCGCAAATCGCCGCCAGTTCAGGTTTTCGCGAAAAGGCGTCGAAGACTGGGTCGAGATCATGCAGCGCGTGCCCGATTTTGTTGATCGACCGCTCCTTGGCGTATAGTAAACCGCCGTCGGGAGCGAAAGCGTCCTCTTCAAAAAAGAATCGAACCTTGTCGCCAGAATCGAGGAAGTAATCGTCGCTCGCGCGGGTCTGTTCGCGCGTCGAAAAGATCGAAGTCACGCCCCGCGGGTCGAAATCGCGGACAAGCGCTTCGGCGCGTCGCTTCAACCGCTCACACTCTTCGCGGCCGGCGAAATCTTCGATCACGAGGAAGCCGTCGCGTTCGTATGAGGCGAGTTGTTGAGTCGAAAGTCCCGGCATTAGCTCCAGACTCGCTTTTGTCCGCGTCACATTGAGAGAGCGCTTAACAGCCCAGTTTTGCAGAGATTTTGAATAGGATCAAAAGGCAAATGCGCCAAGAAGACCGCGAGAAATCGCCCACTGCAGCAAGCCACAGCCGAAGATGATCACGACGGGGTTCAGTTTCGCGCGCAGCATGAGCAGGCAGGAGAGCGTCGCTATGCCGAATCCGGTAGGGCCGCTCACGCCGGACTTGGCCATCGTCACTCCCGCCGCCGCGAGCATTCCCACCACCGCCGGGGCCACGCCGGCCAGGAAAGCCTGGACGTGGAAATTGGTTCGGAAGCGATTGATCGAAGCGCCGGCGATCATTGTCATGACAAAGGATGGCAAAAACGCCGCGATCGTCGTCATAATCGCCCCAATAACGCCCGCGACTTTGTAGCCGATGAACGTGGCCGTGATCAGCACCGGGCCGGGCGTGATCTGGCCGAACGCCACCCCGTCTGCGAACGTCTGATGATCCATCCACTGATGCACTTGAACGACGTCGGTCTCGATTTGCGGCACCATGACATACCCGCCGCCGAAGGTGACCGTGCCGATGCGCAGAAAGATTGTTACCAAATGCCAGACCGTGATCATCTTTTCCAAAATGGGCCAGCTGAAGAGGAGAATCAGAGGGAGCAGCGCGATGGATCGAAGCCTGGTTGTCGCTTCTTTCTTATCCAAATTGGGAGTGGAAGGCGCCTCTTCGCTCACCGGCGGCCTCTCCGGTTCTTCATCGCCAGCCACACCGCTACCAACCTCTTCGTTACCGGCTTTCTCGCTGCGAGACTCTTCACTATGGGATTCATTACCGGCTTCGTCCGGAGGTTGCTCAGACGCGGACTTTTCGGGCAGCGAGACTTCGACTTTGTGATCGGCGCCGAGTTCGGCCAGTTCGTCGGCATGCTCCATCATCTCGGCCGCGTGTTGACGCGCTTGCTGTTCGGCGACCGCGCCGCGCGCGCGGGTCTGGCGCTCTTTGCGCCAGCGCTGGCGGATATGCACACGCGCGCGCGCTTTGTAAGAATGGATCAGGATTCCGATGATTCCGGCGAGCAGCACGACTTCGGCGACGGTGGTTTGGGTGAAGATGAGCATGAATCCGGCGGCAACGCCGAGCTCCAGACGCCATTGCTGCTGCATCGCCGACTGGCCCAACCGCACAGTAGTGGCCGCGATCAATCCGACCACCGCCGCGTTGAACCCTTGAAAGACGTGTTGCGCATCTGGGAAATTTTTCAGATGGCCGTATGCGATGGCCAGCCCGATCATCGCCAGGAACGACGGCAGGACAAAGCTGGCGACCGACGCCAGCGCGCCACGAATTCCGCAGAGCTTCAGCCCGATGTAGGTGATCGCGTTGGCGGTGTTGGCGCCAGGCAGGCTTTGCGCCAGCGAGACCGCGTCGAGGAACTCTTCCTCCGACATCCATCGGTTTTTATAAACCACCACCCGGCGGATATGCGCGATTACGGCCAATCCTCCACCGAAGCCGGTCACGCCCAGCTTGACGAAAGTTTTCGCGAGCGCGCGCCAATCGACCCTTTCTTCGCCTGGGGCCGCCAGTCTCGTAGCCCACTTGCGCCAGAGGCCGCGCGCCTGATGCCAGGTCCGATGACAAAAGTTGGTCAGCGCCGTAAGCGGCGACGATTTAAATCGGTTTCTTTCGACTGTCTCGTCCACCTTCTCCTATTCTTTCATTTACCGTCTTCACCGCGTGTATCCGCGGTTTCATTTGGTGGGACAGATTTTAGCCTGTCCGTATCGCGAATTAGGAACGGGCAGACTTAAGTCTGTCCCACCATAGAATAGTTTGTAACGCAAGAGGGCGCTATAATTCAAATCTATGTCGAATCAACACATTGCTATTATCGGCGGGACAGGCGATCAGGGCAAAGGGCTTGCTCTTCGCTGGGCGCGAGCGGGTTTTGAAATCATCATCGGATCGCGCGACCGGGAACGCGCCAAGACGGCCTCCGCCGAGATGCGCGCGGTGTTGGCCGCGTCCGGCGCCCGCGACGCCAAACTGGATGGCGCGACGAACGCCGACGCCGTGGCGAACGCCTCGATCATTGTGTTGACCATTCCCTTCGCCGCGCACATTACCACGCTCAAAGAAATTCGCGAGAAGATTACACCGGGCGCGTTGATTATTGACGTCACCGTTCCGCTCGAACCGGCGGTGGGAGGCAAACCGACGCGCGTCCTGGGCGTATGGGCGGGATCGGCGGCCGAGCAGTGCCGGGAGCTCGCGCCTGAAGGCGCGCTAGTCGTCTCGGCCTTCCAAAACGCCGGGGCTGACGCCCTGGCCGAGCTCGACCGCGAAGTGGAATGCGACATCATTGTTTGTGGCGATGACAGGGAGGCCAAACAGCGCGTCCGCCCGCTTGTCGCCGCGATTCCGGGTTGTCGCTACATTGACGGCGGCCCGCTCGCCAATTCACGAACGGTCGAAGCGGTCACGGCCTTGCTGATCGGATTCAACATCCGATACAAAACTCACACCGGCTTGCGAATCACCGGGATCGAATGAGGCGCCTTGGTGGTTGGTAGTCATACGCGCATCCAACCACCAACCACCAACCACCAACTTATGTCCCTTTCACCATACATTGATCTGACGCGCGAAGAATGGAGCCTATTGCGGAACTCCACTCCGTTGACATTGACGGAAGACGATCTGGCGAAGTTGCGCGGCATCAACGAACAAGTCTCCCTCCACGAGGTCGAAGACATTTATTTGCCGCTGTCGCGCCTGTTGAATCTTTACGTAGACGCGACCCAGAAGCTGCATAAGGCCATGCGAGCCTTCCTCGGCGATTCGGCTGAGAAGGTTCCTTACGTCATAGGCGTCGCGGGCAGCGTCGCCGTGGGCAAGAGCACGACGGCGCGCGTATTGCAGGCGCTGCTGGCGCGCTGGCCCAATCATCCGAAGGTCGATCTGGTCACGACCGACGGGTTTCTCTTCCCGAACGCGGTTCTGGAAGCGCGCGGTTTGATGAGTCGCAAAGGATTTCCCGAAAGCTATGACCGGCGGCGTCTGGTCAAATTCGTGGCCGATGTGAAGTCGGGAGCGGATGAAGTCAGCGCTCCCGTCTATTCACATCTGGCCTACGACATTCTTCCCGGCCAGGAGCAGATCGTCAGAAAGCCCGATATCATGATTCTGGAAGGGCTGAATGTGCTGCAGACCGGCGTCGGCAGGGCCGAGAATTACGCGCCGGTTTTCGTCTCGGATTATTTCGACTTTTCAATCTACGTCGACGCCGACGAAGCGGACATCAGACAATGGTATGTCGATCGCTTCCTCACTCTGCGGCGCACGGCCTTCCGCGATCCGGCTTCATATTTCCGTCGCTACGCGGTTTTGTCAGACGAAGAAGCGAGGGAAAGAGCCTTATCGATCTGGAAAGAGATCAACGGCGTGAATTTGATAGAGAATATTCTGCCGACCCGCACTCGCGCCTTCCTGATACTCGAAAAGGGCGCGAATCATTCGGTGCGGAGTGTGAAGCTGAGGAAGCTCTAAATAGGGAATGCGGAGTGGGAGAGCGAGGGAGTGGGAGAGCGGGAGAGCGAGAGAGTAGGAGATGTAGAGAATCAATATTCTCCTTGTCTCCCGCTCTCCCGCTCCCTCGCTCTCCCACTCCCCAGATTACCGCAGTGGTTTGTAGAGCCGGTTCAGAAGGTTCGGATTCACGCCGAGCCAGTACAACAGCTGCATCAAAGACCACAGCGCGAAGGTGCGAATAAATCGTCCCTCGAAGCGCCGGGAGGAGGTTGTGGCGCAGGCGTTCAGCCGCGCGAATCTTCCCAGGCGACGCATCCTTCGATAGAGATCGCAATCTTCAAAAATCGGATATTCGCGATAACCGCCCAAGCGTTCAAAGACGTCTCGCCGCGCGAAGATCGCAGAATCTCCATAGAGCATCCCGGCCAGTCGCAGGAAAGGATAAATGCGGGTCAGCAGCCGCGCCTCTCGCGTGTCGCCTCCAAAGATCAGGCTGAAGTTTCCGCCGCAGACCTTCTCGTCGGCGAGCGCGTCGGCGACGAGCGCCAGCGCGTTTTCCGGCAATCTCGTATCCGCATGCAGAAAGAGCAGCGCCTCGCCTTCAGCTAATCTCGCTCCGGCGTTCATCTGCCGCCCTCGCCCGCGCGGCGCGTCGATCACCCGCAGCCCGCATTGGCGCGCCATCTCGACCGTCGTGTCCGCGCTGCCGCCGTCGCAGACGATGACCTCGAACGCGCCGCGCAAACGGCCCAGCGACGCCGCCAGTTCGAGCATCGTCGTCTCTTCGTTGAGAGTTGGGACGATGATCGAGACGAGAGAATTTTTTGTTGTATTCACGGTTTAAAATTATCATAGTGAATGGGACTTATGGGACCCATAGGAATCATGAGACTTAACGGAGGCAAAGTGAGGAAGAGATCGATTTTATTCGCCGGGTTGTCGCTGTTCGCGTGCGCCGCCCGCTTCGGCGTATACGCGCAGGAGATCAATTACTCCGAGTATGACCGCTTGACGCGTAAGTACGTCGACGAGCGCGGGCTGGTCGACTACAAGGGATTGAAGAGTGAGTTGGGCGCGTTAAAGACCTTCATCGACCAGATTTCCGCCGTTAGCCCGCAAAGCCATCCAGAGCAATTTAAGGACGGCGGCGAGCAGTTGCGCTACTGGATGACGGCTTACAACGCCTGGGTCATGTACATCGCCACGTCGGAATATCCGAGCAAGAACTCGCTCTGGAATTTCCTGGGACTCTTTCGCAACCGTGAGATCAAACTCGGCGGAAAGCAGATGAAATTGGGAGACCTGGAGCACAAGATCATCCGCGCGGGTTACAAAGATCCGCGAATTCATTTCTACATCAACTGTGGGGCCACCGGTTGTCCGGCTCTGGGGCAGGGAGTGATTCCGCAGTTCAAAACGTCGGATGCGCTCGATCAGGCGGCGCGGCGCTTCATCAATGACGCCAAAAACGTCAAGTACGACGCGGCGGAAAAAAGGCTCTATCTCTCGAAAATCTTCGACTGGTTCGAGGACGACTTCCTTAATTATCTGAAGGAGAAGAACGGCGATAAGACGCCGCGCATCGCGCAATACGTCTTATTGTATCTGGACGGCCCGTCGCGTGAGGCGCTTCAGAAAACGCCGCTCAATGAGGTCCGCGTCAGTTATTTCAGCTACAACAAGAGCCTGAATGAACAATAGGGAGTAGGGAGTAGGGAATAGGGAATGGGAAGAAAACGAGTCTTAGCGCCTCACTCTTCTTCCCCTACTCCTCATTTCCTACTCCCCACTCCCCACCACTTACGCCAGCCAGAAGTTGCAACTGAACCTCTCGCCTGAATCAAACCACACGCGCGAGGGCGTAAAGCCGGTCGCTTTGGCGAGAGCCGCAAGCGCTTCAAGATCGTACTTGTAGGAATTTTCGGTGTGTATCGTCTCGCCCGATCGAAATTCGACCTGCCAGGCGCCTTGCGATTCGACGCCACGAATATTGACCATCTGTTCGGCGAGGCTTACCAGATGGATTTCTATGCGGCTTTGATTTTCGTTGAAAAAGGCGCGGTGTTTGAACTGTCTGAGGTCGAAATCGGCGTTCAGATCGCGGTTGATGCGCAGCAGCAGATTACGGCTGAACGCCGCCGTCAGATTGAGCGCGTCGTTGTAGGCCGCTTCGAGCGTTTCGCGTGATTTTTTCAGATCCGCGCCGAGCAAGAGACCGTCTCCAGGCCGCAGCGCATTGCGGATCTGTCTCAGCAATTCGCGCGCTTCGTCCGGCATGTAATTGCCTATGTTCGACCCCAGGAGCAGCGCCAGAACTCTCTCGCCGTCTTTTCGCTCAATCGATGCGATGCCGCGAGTGTAATCGGCGGCGTGAGCCGTGATTCGCAGTCCCGAATAATCTTCGAGCAATTGCTTGGCGCTCTGTTCCAGAATCGTCTCGGAAATGTCTATCGGCTGGTAACAAAGTCTGGGCTGGCGCGCCAAAATGGCCCCGATCAACAGGCGCGTTTTGATCGAGCTTCCGCTGCCCAATTCGACCACCGTGATTGGCGCCGGCAATTGCGCGACGATCTCGGCCGCGCGACGCTCGAAAATCTCGGTCTCGGCGCGCGTCAGGTAATATTCGGGAAGAAGACAGATCGCTTCAAAAAGCAGCGACCCCAACGCGTCATAAAGATATTTCGGCTTCAGGGTTTTCGGCGTCGCGGTCAATCCGGCGCGCACGTCTTCGGCGAAGCCGTTTTGATCGTTCGACGAAATTGATTGATGGATGACGAGGCGCGATGTTGAAACTGATTTGCCAGTGTCGGGCATTGGCTCAATTCCTCCTGGTTTCGACCTCACAACGTTTCGCGAGCTTATGGCGCGCGAAGCGCCAGATAAAACTCACTTAGCTGGCAAGGCCTGTTTAACATTTACCTTAACTCCCACGCGCAATTCATCAGCGCCGCGAACGGCGATCTGATCTCCGGACTCAAGATGGCCGAATATTTCGACCAGGTCAACCCCTTGATAATTCATCGAAGCGCCGCGCTTGACATCGACCCATTCGACCGCTCCGTTGCGGATCCGAATGACGAACGCCCGCTCGGTTGTCGTGGCTATCGCCGTCGGCGGGACAAAGAGCGACGGCCGCGACCGCCGCGTGGGCCAGATCACTTCGGGGAACATTCCCGGCGCGAACTTGCCCGACGAATTTGCGACATCGAGTTCGACGGGCATCGTCCGCGTTTTGGGGTCGAGCGAGTGGCTCGAACGACGGATGACGCCGCTGAAAGTATCGCCGGGGAAGGCGGGCAGCGTGAAATCGATTCGCGCTCCGGGCCTCACGCTCGGGATTTCGACTTCGGGCACGAAGACGATCAGGCGCAGCCGCGAAACCTGCTGCAGCCTCAGCATCGGCGCGCCGGTCGGAGACGCCAGGCTGCCTTGATGCGCGCTGCGTTCGACGATCACGCCGTCGAACGGCGCGGTGATGCGAAGGTAGTCTCCGATGTTTTGCGTCGAGCGCGCGGCTTCGCGCAGAGCCTGTTCGCTCTCTCCCAGCGCCTTGACCTGCGCCTGCGCGGCTTTCTCGTTCTCCTGCCAGAGTTGAATGCGCGCCTTGCCCGCCTCGACCGAGCGCCCGGCGATCTCGACGTCATTGCCGGCGACGACGCCCGGTGTGGCCGAAGCCGATTTCAAACGCTGATAGGTCGCTTCATCGGCCGCCAGCCTCGCTTCGGCCTCGAGCCGCTGCGCGCGAATGCCGCTCACGCGAGCCAGCGCCTCGACCCGCTGCGACTCGGCGGCGCGGACTTTGGCTTCGGCCTCGCCCCGCTGCGTGTCGAGTTCGGGCGCGCGCAATCGGGCGAGCAGTTGGCCTCCCTTCACCACCGAGCCCCGGTCAACGTTTATCTCTTCGACGAAGCCCTGAACCTTCGCGTAAATGGCCGTGTCCTGCCAGGCTTGCAACTCGCCGGGCAGACGAATCTGGCGGTTGAGTTCGAGCGATTGCACGGTTGTGACGATGACTGTCGGCGTTTGAGCCGCGGGAGAAGCCGGTGTCTGGGCTTGCGACCTTTCGGGCTTGCCGCATGCGGCGAGAGACAAAAGCGCCAAACCGAAGCCGAGCATGGATTTCAGCATTTCAAATTCTCCTCAGAAGCCCCCCGCCGCCTCCGGCGGCGGGGGGCAAACTTTACCTAAGACCGCCCGATGGCGGTCATTTCAATCGATCTTCAATTGGCGGCGTCGCGATCTCTGATTTCAGACTGTCGCTTGCTTTGGTTTAATC
>DASTMP010000016.1:0-3004 GCA_035714085.1 Blastocatellia bacterium | reverse complement strand
TGACCTACGGCGGCGATTATCGCAGCCATCATTACAGCAGCCTGAAGGAGATCACCGCCGACAATGTCCACAGGCTCCGCGCCAAGTGGATCTATCAGATGCATCGTCCCAAGGTCGAGGCGACTCCAATAGTGGTGGATGGCGTGATGTACGTGACGCGCCCGCCCAGCGACGTGATCGCCCTCGACGCGGAAACCGGTCGGGCGCTATGGACCTTCGAATATAGGTTAACCGCCGGCGTCTACACATGTTGCGGTCAGGTCAATCGTGGACTCGCGATCCTCGGCGCGACCCTTTTCATTACCACGCTGGATGCGAAGCTCCTCGCGCTCGACGCGCGTTCCGGACGCATGCTCTGGAAGAAGGATCTCGCCGATCCCGGCCTCAACCACACGGCTACCGGAGCCCCGCTTGTAATCAAAGATAAGGTGATCGCCGGGATCGCCGGCGCTGAAGGCGGCATTCGTGGATTCCTCGACGCTTACGATGCGAAAACGGGCGAACGCGTATGGCGCTTCTGGACCATTCCGGCGCCGGGCGAACCTGGCTCTGAGACATGGAAGGGCGATTCGTGGAAGTACGGCGGAGGATCGACCTGGATCACTGGCTCCTATGATCCGGAATTGAATCTGGTCTACTGGGGAACAGGCAATCCCGGACCTGATTACAACGGCGACGTTCGTCCCGGAGACAATTTGTACACATGTTCATTACTCGCGCTGGATGTGGACACCGGAAAGTTGAAGTGGTATTTCCAATTCACTCCGCACGACACGCATGATTGGGACGCCACGCAGGTTCCGGTCCTGCTCGATTCGACGGTTGACGGGCGTCCTCGCAAACTGGTGGTCGTCCCCAGCCGCAACGGCTTCCATTATGTCCTCGACCGTGTAACGGGCGCCTTCCTGCTGGCCAAACAATATGTGCGGCAGACCTGGGCGAAGGAGATTGATAAAAAGGGCCGTCCGGTTTTCAACCCGAATCAAGATCCGACCTACGAAGGCAATGATTTGGTCTGGCCCGGCGTGGATGGCGGCAACAACTGGATGTCGCCCAGCTACAATCCCAACACAAAGCTCCTATATTTCAATGCGCGCGAGGAACGGCGGCGTTACTTTAAAACCGACGCCCCGGAATTCCGACCAGGCGAAGCCTACTTCGGCGGTGGCGGAGGCGGTGGATCCCGTTTCCGGCCCGAGGAAAGCTGGGGACGTCTGATCGCCATGACGCCGGAGACGGGAGAGATCAAATGGGAGCATCGCATCCTGGCGCCGCCCTGGGCAGGGGCGCTTTCGACTGCAGGGAACCTGGTCTTTTCGGCCACGCCAAGCGGGAACTTCTATGCTCTTGACGCTAGCACGGGCAAGGAGCTCTGGCATTTCAACGGGGGGGATCGCGTCTTCGCCAGCCCGATTACCTTCCTCAGCCGAGACAAGCAGTTGGTCACGATTCCAATTGGGGACAACCTCATCGCTTTTGGACTCGATTGAACAGTTATCATATGCTTGGCATCGCCGACCGATAAGAGCGCTCAATCTTTGTCACGCAGTGACGCCGATCGAGATCTGCTATCGTAGCGTTCCCGCTTCAATGAGCGCCGTCGCTCTCCACGGGCGTTGTATTCGGGCCCGCCCGGCCCTATTAACCGATATGAATTGTATGGCCCATATCAGGCTGTTTCTCTACTTCAGCGGTCTAACTTTTACGTGGCGGCCTACCCGCCACAACCAGCTAGCTAGAGTTTCAAAGAGCCCCGAGCGGTGGCCCGTGTGGTACTTGCAACCTCCACGGCAGAGCCGCTCGTGTTGCAGCAATTATACCATGATGCATAGTCGGAACACTACCGGTCGGCGAGAAAAATTATGGCTCTCTGTCACTCCACTGCGCTGCCGTGACCGGAGAGTCATTCAATGCCATTCTTTGGCAGGTTCATTCCGAGGAATATTTCTGATCGCCTACTGTCTAATGAGTTGGGCGCTTGCAATGCAGGCGCAAAGACCGGCAGGTCAGCCTCGGCCCGGCCTCCCGGAAGCAAACCCATATGCCACAGCGGCGGACCTGGAAGCCGGGCGCAAGCTCTATGTCGGCCGGTGCGGTCACTGTCATGGCAAGAACGGCGAAGGGGGACGTGGCGCTACTCTGAACACAGGCAGGTTTAGATACGGCGGCTCCGACCGCGAAATTTTCCTGGTTATCCGCAATGGCATTCCCAACACGGAAATGCCAGGCGCGTTCAGTACTCCCGAAGCCGAGGTTTGGCGCATGGTCGCATACGTGCGGCAATTGAGCCGGCAAGGGACGCCGGAGCCCGCCACAGGCGACCCTGCGGCAGGCGCGCTCGTCTATCAGAAGAACGGCTGCGCGTCGTGCCATAGCATCGACGGAAAAGGCGGCGTCTTGGGACCAGACCTTTCCGACATCGGAGCCAAACGCTCGACGCCGTATTTACGCCAATCGATCATGGAGCCGAGCGCTGATATTCCGCTCGACTATCGCACGGTAGAGGTGATCAGCGTAGCGGGAAAGAGCAGCGTCGGGATTCATCTCAACGAAGATGAATACTCGATCCATATGCGCGATATGAAGGGCGATCTGCGGTCTTTCATGAAGAGTGAGCTCAAAGAGATCAGGCTGCCCAGGGAATCGCTGATGCCGGACTATGCTTCGCTTTCGAAAGACGATCTGGAAAACCTGGTCGGGTATCTCGGCTCTTTGCGACAATCGCGGAGGGCAGAGTGACCTTTAAGATCATTCTACGCGGTTCTGTCGCGGCGCTGGCCATTCTGGCCGCGTTACAACTCGGTTCGAGCGGAGGCGCGGTTATGGATCAACCTTCCGAGGGCGTAATGTGGACATTTGACCGGCTTGAGAATATTGGCGGCCATAAAACTACAGTTCTTGGCCAACCCAAAGTCATCGATTCGCCCGTCGGCAAGGCTGTCGAGTTCGACGGCGTAGACGATGCGCTGTTCATCGACAACCACCCATTGGCAGGCGCCAAGAC
>DASTMP010000015.1:0-8687 GCA_035714085.1 Blastocatellia bacterium | reverse complement strand
TCCTTGACGAGTTGAAGCTCAGGTAGCTAACGACCTCACTCCACCGTTCGTCCTTTTTTATTTTGTCGCACAGTTTTAATTTCATCACGCTTTCCGCTTCATCGTTTCCGGGCGCCGCAACGCGGCATGAAGGCTCCTTGGAAAATAACCACGAAGAAACGAAGAGCGCGAAGGAAGAATGGAGGAAATCTTCGTGTTCTTCGTTTCTTCGTGGTTGATTTTCATTCTCTTCCTTCAACGGTAAACAAACATACTGATTGTCGCGTCATTGCGCGCGGTGATATGATTCGAGTGTTATGGCTCCTGAAGTCACGCGAAAATTGACCGATCTCGAAGCCATCGCGGCGGCGAATCTGCTCCTTAGCGACCATATGCCTGACTATTACAGCGCCGGCGCCCCTACTTACGATGACGTCGCCCAATTGTGGCGGGTGAGTGTGCTACTGACCCACCCGCGCGCAGGTTTGGTCGGCGAGGTTGGGGAGATCGCCGTCAACGGATTTTCTGAAGAGATACACTCTCATACGCCTTTCGACGAGATGATGGCCGGTGGCCGCTCGCTTTATGAAGAACATCGTGAAGCGATAGATGCCGCTACTTGGCCTACCTCGACAGGGGATGTTTTTGAGACGACCGCCTTTGAAGCGGAGGCGATAGCCGGCGGTTATCTACTGGATTACTTGCCTGATCGCTTCAGCACCGGCGCGCCGCGTTTTGACAAAGGGGCGGGCGTGTGGAGAATTCCGGTCATCTTGGCTTACCCGCGCATCGGCTCCGTCGGAGAAGTCGGAGAATTGACCATTGGCGATTCAACCAAAGAGGTTATATCTCACACGCCGTTCGAAGAGATGACAACCCGAGCATTCGCCATATACGAACAACGTTGTGAAGAAATCGAAGCCGCCTTTCTACAAACAAGAGACTCCTGATTCCTGCGCGCCCGCTTGCCTGCGCATGGTTTTCTCCCATTTCAATCTCTCGGTATCGGAAGCCGAGTTGCGGGCGCGTTGCGATTGCACAATCTTCGGCGCAGACCCCCCCTACGCCGTCGATGTCGCGCGCCAGTTCGGCTTCACCAAAACCGACATACAAAACCTCTCGCCTGATGAGTTGCAAGCCATCCTCGCCGAAGGACATTATCCGATTGTCTATGTCAGTCTGCTCCCGATTGACGCAAAAGAGGGATCGCAGGCTCTCGTTGCGCTCGAGATAGGGGATGACGCCGTGACCGTTTATGATCCGGATCAAGGAGAACGCATCCTGCCTATGGGCGCTTTCCTCAAAGCCTGGGAACTGAAGCTCAACCTCGCCATCATTATTGATAAATAGGACAATAGCGCAGGGGCGCCCTTTTCCCTGCGCCAACGCCTTGATCACGGACTCTGGCGGGGAAAAGGGGCCTCTACATTGTCAACGCGCGGCCACATCATCGTCTGGATGCAGCGAAGCCGATGCGCGACTCGCCCTGCGTTGCGCGGCTCCGAACACCAACGGCAGCACAGTCAGCACCGCGATCGTCGAAGCCGCCAGCCCCCCGATCACGGCGCGTCCGAGAGGCGCGGTCTGCTCGCTGCCTTCGCCGATCCCCAGGGCCATCGGGATCATTCCGGCGATCATCGCGAAGCTCGTCATCAGGATGGGGCGCAGGCGGCTTTGGGCGCCTTGAATGGCCGCGGCGTCGGCCTCCTGTCCTTCGCGGCGGCGCTGTTCGGCGAATGTGACGAGCAGGATCGCGTTCGAGACCGAAACGCCGACGGCCATAATCGCGCCCATGAACGATTGAACGTTGAGCGTCGCGCCGGTGATCCAAAGAGCTACGGCGACGCCCAAAACCACCGCCGGGACCGTCGAAAGGATCGCCAGCGAGGCGCGCAGCGATTGGAAGTTCGCTGTCAGCAGCAGAAAGACCGCCACGATCGCCAGCAGCAGTCCGAGTTGCAGACCCGATTGCGTTTGCCGCATCGGGGGGACCTGGCCGCGCAGCTCCGCTCGCACTCCGCGAGGAACCTCCCCCGCGCGCTCGATCGCCGATTGCGCCTCTCGCGCCGCGCTACCCAAATCAGCGCCCTCGACGTTGCCGATGATCGTGACCATCCGCTGCTGGTTGTAGCGGTCGTATTCGCCCACCGCCGTGCCGAAATTGATCTCGGCCACATCGCCGGCCATCGCGCGCGCGCCCGCGGCGGTGTTGACCGGAATGCTCTGCACGTCCTCGATCGAGGCGATGCGCGATTGCGGGATTTCGACCTGTACCTGATAAGCCGTGCCGCTCGCCGGATCGCGCCAGTAAACTGGTTGCGTGAACCGTGATGACGAGGTCGCGGCGACCAGCGACCGCCCGATCTGCTCGACTGTCACGCCGAGTTGACCGGCGCGCGCCCGATCGATCTTGATGTCGACGGTCGGGTAATCAAGCGCCTGGTCGAATTGCAGGTCGCGCATGATCGGTATCTTCTTCATCTCGGCCATCACCCTGTCGGCGAAGACGCGATTGGCGCTGAGGTTCGGGCCGCTTACGGCGACTTCGATGGGCGTCGGCGCGCCGAAGTTCATTACCTTGCTGATGAGATCGCCCGCTTCAAAAGAGAGCGCGACGCCGGGAATCTCTTCAGGCAGCTTCCGGCGCAGCCTCTCCTTGAACTCTTCGAGGCGGATGCCGGCGCCTCGCTTCAGAGCGATGGTCAACACGGCCTCGTGCGGGCCGCTTGTCCAGAGGTGGATTGTGTTGACGGGATAGCTGGCCGGCTGTGTGCCGATGTAACCGAGCGTAAGGTCGACGTTATTCGCCCCGGCTTCGCGACTGACGGTTTCCAAGGCCTTGACCGCGATGGCCTCGGTGCGTTCAACGCGCGTTCCAGCTGGCGCGCGCAATCGCAGTTGAAATATTCCCGTGTCGACCTGCGGGAAGATGTCCAGGCCGAGATTGCGGCCGACCAGAAAAGCGCCGGCCAGCGCGACCGCCGCATAAACCGCCATCACGGGCCAGCGCAACCGCCACAGCCTTTGCAGCAGGCCTTTATATTTTACGCGCGCCCTGTCGAATGCTTTTGGAGCGCCGCCTTCAGGCGGCGTCGCCTTGTGATCTGAGCCATTTTCGCCTGAAGGCGGCGCTCCAAAGATTACCCCCAACTTTTCTCGCAGCAGCCACGCCGATAGCACAGGTACGAGCGTGTTCGAAAGGACGTATGAAGCCAGCATCGCGAAGCCGACGGCTAGCGAAAGTGGGACGAACAACGATCTCGCCACGCCGGCCATGAACAACGACGGCGCGAAGACCGCCAGGACCGCCAGCATCGCCAGCAATCGCGGCGTGATAGTTTCGCGCGTCGCGTCCCAGACGGCTCGCCTTACGGCGGCGCCGCGCGACAGATGAGTATGAATGTTCTCGACGGCGACGGTCGATTCGTCGACCAGGATGCCGACGGCCAGGGCCAATCCGCCAAGCGTCATGATGTTAATCGTCTGTCCGGCCAGCCACAGACCGACGACTCCGGCGAGAATCGCAAACGGGATCGTCGTCACGACTATCAAAGCGCTCCGCAAATCGCGCAGGAAGAGCAACACCATCAGCCCCGTCAGCAGCGCTCCCAGCGCGCCTTCGAAGATCAATCCCCGAATCGAATTCTTGACGATGGGCGATTGATCCAGCTCGAAGCTGACCTTGATGTCTTCGGGCACGAGCGATTGAAAGCGCGGCAATTCAGCCTTGACGCGGTTGACGACGTCGAGCGTCGAAGCCTCGGCGCGCTTGGTGACCGGGATGTAGACCGTGCGACGGCCGTTGACCAAACCGTAACCGGTCAAAATGTCGCTGCCGTTTTCGACCACGCCGACGTCGCGCACATAAACGTTGGGGCCGGCGCCTGCGCGGATCGGCAGGTCGGCTAGTTCTCGAATGTCGCGCACAACGCCGTTCATCGGCGCCAGGCGGTTCAAGTCGCCCGTACGCACGTTGCCCGCAGGCAGGATCGCGTTACCTGCAGCGACGGCTTTGGCCACTTCTTCTGGCGACATCGAGAAGGAGCGCAGGCGGTCGGGATCTACGCGGATGATCACTGTGCGTTGATTGCCGCCGAACGGCGGCGGCGCGGAGACGCCGGGCAAGGTCGAAAAGACCGGCCGCACGCGGAAGAGCGCCAGGTCCTGAATCTCGCCCACGCCGCGCGTTTCGCTCGAAAAGACCAGTTGGCCCACTGGCACGCTGCCCGCGTCGAACCGCATCACGAACGGATTGACCGTGCCGGGCGGCATGAAAGCCTTCGAGCGTTCGACGTAAGAGATCACCTGCGCCAACGCCTGGCTCATGTCGGCGCCCGGATGGAAGAAGAGCTTGAGCAGCGCGACGTTCTGGATCGAGCGCGATTCGACGTGCTCGATGCCTGAGACGTAGAGGAAGTGATACTCGTAATACGAGGTGAGAAAACTCTCCATCTGCGCCGGGTCCATTCCGCCGTAAGGCTGCGCGACGTAGATCACCGGCAGGTTGAGGTTCGGGAAGATGTCCACTGGCATTCGCGTGACCGCGAGAACCGATCCCAGGGCGACGCCGATGACGGCGACTAGGATGGTGAACGGGCGTCGTAGAGCTGTGTTAATAAGCCACATTAACGCTTATTTCCTTCCTGAAGCCTGTTGGAGAAATGGCTTGAGATCGCCCTGCAATTTCGCCGCCGCGAGCAGCGCGCGCCAGACGGCGATCTTCGCCACGGAGTCATCGATCTCGGCCTGCGCCAGCAGCCGCTGCGCGTCGGCCATTTCGGTGATGTTCGTGAGGCCGAATTCGTAGCGCGTCTTCGCGCGAGTCAGGGTCTCTTGCGCGGCTCTGACCTGAACCTGCATGTTTTCGGCGATGCGTCGGGTCGATTCGACCAGCGTGCGGGCGCGAGCCTCTTGCGTCTTGAGCGTGTTGATCACCTGGTCGTAGCGCGCTTGCTCGGCGGCGGCGGCGCCAGCTTCGGCTCGCCGTTTGGCCCGGAGCCCGAAGATGTCGAAGATTGGAAAACTGATCGATAGCCCAGTCGCCCAGTTGAAAGTGTTCGGATACAAGCCCTGGCCGTTATCGAAAGTCCCGTCGAGTCTCGCTCCAGCGCCCCGGCCGAAGACGGCAGTCTGCCAGTTGAATCGGGGGAAGTACGAATGGGCGATCAGGTTCTCACGCGCCCGCGAAGTCGAGACCGCCGTCATTTGCGCAATCGCGAGCGGGTGCAGGGCGAAGTTAATCGATAGCAAGGGCGGCGCCGGCGGGAGTTCGAGCAGTGGCCCGGGTTCGATTGTGACGTCCGCGCCGGCCTCTCCGATAGCTTCGGCCAGATTCGCGCGGGCGAGTTCGACGTTCTGCTCGGCTTGAATCAACTGGTTTCGCGCGGCGGCCAGCTCAGCCTCCGCGCGCGAGGCGTCGACGCCGGGGCGCAGTTGATTTGCGACCAGCGCGCGAACAGCTCTGGCTAGCGTCTCGGCGCGTTCGACCCCGGCCTGCGCCGCCTCCAGAGTTTGATCGGCGGCGAGCAGAGTCAGAAAGGCGTCGGCCGCCGCGGCGCTCACGTCCAACCGCGTCACGGCTTCATTTGCGCCCGCCTGCCTGTTGATGGCCCGCGCCAACTCGACGTTCGCTTTGCGCAATCCGAAATCGAACGGCTCCCACGCCACCATCAAACCGCCGGCGCTGCCCCAGGCGCTCTCCAGCGTGGTATCGTTGAGCGCTGGCCCTGAAATCGAAGGAATCACGGCTTGCGGCAGCAGCAGGCCGAATACGTTGTTTCGGCTCGCGCGGTTCTGCTGCCACAGAAGATCGGCTCGCGGCAGGTAATTCGCGCGCGCCAGATCAATGCCCGCTTCGGCGGACTGACGTTGGGCCTGCGCCGCGCGGATCGCGGGATAATTTTTCAGGGCGAGTTCGACCGCTTGCTCGAAGTTTAAAGTCAGCGGCTGACGGTCTTGCGCCAGCGCGACGACGGAAAGTGATGAAAGGATGACCAGCGGAAGAAGAAAGAAAGACCTCTTAGTCATTCTCATTACCCGGCGATTGACAACAATTTTTTCAGAGGCATAGTATTTTTCAGGGGCATAGTATCGGATTTCGATTCGGTACCCGATACTATACATAGAACGGATATGGACGACAAGGATTTGTACTCGGGTTTAATACGGCTTCACGTTCTCTATCACGCCTGCCAGGAGCCGATCTTCGGCGCGGGCATTATTGAGGAACTGGCGCGACATGGGTACAGGCTTAGCCCCGGCACACTCTACCCGCTCCTTCATGGGCTGGAAGAAAGAGGCTACCTGAGCTCGTCGGAGGAGACGGGCGGGCGGCAGTCGCGCCGCGTCTATCGCGCCACTCCGAAAGGCCGCAAGGCGATGGCCTCCGCGAAGGTAAAAGTCCGCGAACTGTTTTCCGAATTGCTTGAGGGTGAGCATCCGGAAAGCGGCTTGCCGCGACGACAAGCGTCGGCCAGGGACTTGATGAACAGTCTGGTCATCGAATTGCGCGTCGGCGCCAGCGAAGTGAACGAGCCTAAGGCGCAGGCATTACTGGAAACCTCAGCGGCGGTCATCGGAGGTCTGATCAAAGCCTTCGACGATTATGAAAAGGGAAGCGGGGTAAAACTTTCCGGCGTGGAAGAAGACGCTTCCTGAAGAATGAACTCCACTGAGACGGCCGAGAAGTTCGATGAGTTCGAACGTCAAACTATCGATTGTTCCGATTTAGATGTGATGGTCAATCAAGCTGAATCGCAAAGGCCGCGCGTTCGTGTCCTCTGATTTTGGCCAAGAAATTGAGTATGCGTTTAGCCCATCCGTACTTGCGATTCAATAGCTCATTGGCCCGGCGCGATTCCGCCACGTCGAGCCGCCGGGCAGTGGCGTCGACCCATTCGCCTCTGACATTGCCGCGCATATCGCACGGGGCGACGCGCACGCGCGGGTTGTTCCGGATCCGTTTGACCTTGTATGAATGGGCCACGGTGTAGAAATACAACGCGCCGTTATCTTCGACGAACCAGAGTGGCGTCCGCACTCCTTGTCCGTTTCTGCGATAGCTCTCCAGGCTCAGATATTTCTGGCTGGCGAATTGATCGAGCTTGTCATTGCTCATATTTCACGAAGCGCTTTTGTCGCGAAATGCGAAGAGGTATAGCCCGGCGCCGACGAACGGGATCAGCAGAATGATCGCAATCAACACTACTTTGGTAGCCCAATCACGGCTCGATCTCATTACGTCGGAAATGGCGAAGATATCCAGGATCGTCGCGACCAGCCATAATAATGATGTTCCCATAATCTTGTCCTCTCTGAAGCCGGATGCGCAATCCGGCGAAACGGATTCGAGCGATAATCATTGTCAGGCGCGTCAACCGCCTAGTTTCGATTTCACAATTTGATTGACAGCCTTGCCGTCGATGGTCTGGCCCGCGAGTTTGGCCAGGACCGCCTTCATCACCGCGCCCATCTCCTTCATCGAACTCGCGCCGGTCTCGGCGATGGTCTCTTCGACGATGCGCGCGATGGACGCCTCGTCCAGTGCGGCGGGCAGATACTCCTCGATGGTCTTGATCTCCGCCGCCTCCTTCTCGGCCAAATCTATACGCCCGGCCTGTTGATATTGTTCGATGCTGTCGCGGCGCTGTTTGACCAGGGATTGCAGGACCCTCATCGCCTCTTCGTCGGTGAGCGCTTCCATTTTATCGATCTCGCGGTTCTTGAGCGCAGTCTTGACCATCCGCAAGGTCGAGAGCCGCCCGGAGTCTTTGCTCTTCATCGCCGCTTTCAAATCTTCGTTGATACGATCCAAAAAAGTCATTTCGGCGCCTCCTGCGGAACATAGAATGTAGAATTCCAGCCACGAATGAACACGAATAATCACGAATAGGACCAAGGGAAATCAACCGGCCCATTAAGATCAAGAAAGAGATTCGTGTTCATTCATGGCCCTTCTCAAGAACATTGGCGCCAGTGTTATAGGTCGAGCGCGCGCGGCTGTCAAATGCGGCATCCTATACGGGCGTTGCGGGGTTTTGCGAAATTTGTTAGTCTCTGCAACTCGAGGATCAGGGGGAAATCTATATGAAACGCACGAAAGAGAGGCCCTGTGGCGGAATTGGTAGACGTCTTCGGCTTAGAACCGAAGGTCCTTAACGGGCGTGAGGGTTCGAGTCCCTCCGGGGCCATTCCTACCAAGTCTCGACTTATCCGCCTGCCTGCGATTCCTATTTTGACTCGAATGGTCGAGTGTCTGCGAAGAAAGGTAAAGAAAATTGAAGCTGCAAGTCGATGTCGCTGATCTCTCCCAATGTCGTAAGGACCTCATTGTTGAGGTCCCCGTTGAGGAGGTCAAAGAGGCTTATGAAAAGACCTATGGCGTATACGCGCGCCACGTGAAGGCTCCGGGATTCCGCCCCGGCCGCGTCCCGCGCGAAATCATCAAGCAACGTTTCGCCAAGGAAGTGAGAGATGAGGTCATTAACGACCTGGTTCCGCATGCGCTGCAGCACGCTATTGTCGAAAACAGGTTACGCGTGGTCGGCGATCCGCAAATCGCCGATTTCTCGTTCAACGAAGGCGAGCCGATGAAGTTCAGGGCGACGATCGAGGTCCTGCCCGAATTCGAGCTTAAAGAATACAAGGGTTTGAAATTGACCAAACGAGTCGCGGCCGTAACTGACGAGGACGTCGAGCGTGCGCTCGAT
>DASTMP010000014.1:0-37734 GCA_035714085.1 Blastocatellia bacterium | reverse complement strand
AGATGATTTTCCGCCAGGGCTTCGAAGGTTCTTCCCGGACGGATTACGGTGGTCTTGCCTTCTTCGCTGAAAAGCCAGATTTTTCCGTCGGCGTAAACGGGCGAGGCGGAATATTCGCCTCCGATCCGTTTTTGCCATACCAACTCCCCTGTCTTCGCCTCAACGCAGCTGGCGATGCCGGTATCGCTGACCATATAAATCATATCGTCAATCAGCAGGATCGAGGGTTTGTTTGAAACTCCGCGCTTGAACTTCCAGGCGACGTGGGTGTCGGTAATCAGCCCATTGCCGCCGGTTCGTACCGCAAATAACTGTCCGGCGGAAAATCCCGTGGGGTAGAAGATCATTCCGTTACCGATTACGGGCCGAGTGCTGGCCGAATGCTGAGCGCGCTCCTCGACGCGCCAGAGTTCCTTGCCGGTGAGCGGGTTATAGGAATAAGCGGCCTTCGCGCCCAGGCTGATCAACTCCCACCTGCCGTTGATCAGCGCGACGTGCGGAGTGGCGAAGGCTTTGCGCATGTCTCCGTCTGCGGCGATCTTGCCATTCGGCTCGACGTCTTGAAAGTCTATTGATCGTTTCGTCAGCCAAACCGTCTTTCCGGTCTGTTTGTCCAGCGCGACGACGAACTGATGGTCGCTGCCGTCGAAATGCATGATCAGCAGATTGCGAAAGATGATCGGCGACGATCCCGCGCCGCGAAAATGATTGCACTCGATGTCGCGGCGCTCCCACAGAACCTTGAAGCTCTTCGTATCAATGCATGCCGTGCCGGGCGATCCGAATGTGATATAAACTCGCCCTTCTTCGATCACCGACGTGGGCGAGGCGTAGGTGTTGAACGGGTGCGCGTATTGAGGTTGCGCCACGTCGAAGAGCTTCATGTCATGAACCACGCGGCCCGTCTCGCGGTCAACGCAGACCGCATAAAGTTTGCGGCCGTCCTGCGTGGCGGTGGTCAGCCATATTTGATCGCCGTAAATGACCGGGGACGACCAGCCGCGGTCGTGGATCGGCGTCTTCCACACTACGTTGTTCGTCTCGCTCCAATTGAGCGGCAGGTCGCGCGCGTCCGAATGGCCGTTTCCATCCGGCCCGCGGAACTGCGGCCAATCGTCGCCCGCGTAGGCGAGCAGGCAAAGGAAAACGAGAAGGAATGCCGGAATAATCTTCCCCATCTTCGGTTCATCTCCCTTCGTTGATCGTCAAAACTTTCAACACCCATTCGTCAGGATCAATCGCCACGCTCTGCGGCTTCGCGTCGAGCTTGAAATTGAACGATTGTTCGCGTTCGGTGTCCAGGATAATTTCACGCCGAGTCGAGCCGCCGATCTTGAACTCGACGTCGAGCGGCATGCGAAAGACCGTGGACGATTGTTTCTGCGCGACGCGCAGCTTCAGCTCTTTCGCCGTTTCGTCCCAACTCCAGGTCGCGTCGTAGACGGGGTAGCCCGGCTCGAAGACCCACTGCTTGAAGAACCAGTCGAGCGGTTGGCCGTAGTGGAATTCCATGACCTTTCGCAAATCATCGGTCAGCGCATTGCGGTCGCGATAAGAGCGATAGTAGTCGCGAATGCCGGCGAAGAATTTTTCATCGCCCATCACGCGCCGGAGCATGTGCAATGTCCAGCCGCCTTTCTGATAGTTGTTCGCGTTGAGCAGCTTTGTCAGGTCGGTGATCGCAGGATCATATATCGGGGGGGCGTTGGCCCCCTGCGATTCATACGACTTGATGTACTGCTCCTTGTCGGCGCCCATCAGCCGGACGAATTTGTCGCGGCCGTCGGCTCGCTCGAAAAAAAGGTGGCCGAAGTAAGTGGCGAAACCTTCGCTCAGCCACAGGTGATGCCAGTCCGCTTCGGTCACCGAATCGCCGAACCACTGGTGGGCGATCTCGTGCGCGTTAGTGCTTTCGCTGAAGAGGTTTTCGGCCAGAAAGACGCTGCTCGAATTTTCCATCCCGCCGTACCGCGTCGAAGATTGCACTAGCGCCAGCTTCTCGTATGGGTACGGCCCGATCAGGTTGGAGAAGAACTCGACGATCTGTTTCGTCCTGCCGTAGCCTTTCAGTCCGTTGTCGCGGTCTTTAGGGAAGAGATAGTAGAAAAGCTCCACGTCGTCGCCCGCGCGTTCGACAGTTCCGACGTCGAGGATCGAAAACTCGGTCGCCCCGATGACCATGCAGTATGTGGGGATCGGCGTCGCCTCGCTCCAATGCGTCATGACGTTTCCGTTTTGCAGGCTCGTTTTTTCGATCAACTTGCCGTTGGCGATGACTTCCAGGCGAGCTGGCGCAGTGACGATGAATTCCACCGTGGCTTTGTCGTAGGGGTGATCAATCGAGGGGAACCAGTGGCGCGCGCGGTCGGGCCAGTTATCGCCGAAGACCGTGAAGTCGCCGAACTTGTTTTTGCGGATGATCAATCCATCCGCCGGCCGCCCGTGGTATTTGATCGTAACCCGTCCTCGGTCGCCGCGACGGTAATCGCCCGAAAGGGCGATGGTGAGCTTGCCGTCCACATGTGTGAACTTCGCTTCGCGCTGACCTACGGTGACCCGATCAACGGTCAATCCCACCAGATCGAGCGGGATCATTTTCACGCCGTCCTGTTTGAACTCGAAGAGGATTTCCACCTCTGCCTGGATCTCGTCGCTCGCGTCTTTGATCGTCAGGTTCAGCCGGTAATGAATGGCGTCGAGCGTCGCGTTGCGCGGGTAATCATCGGCGGCGGCTGGCGTGGCGCATTGCGCGCACAGCAGCAGGACGAAGACGAATCGGGCGGGTCGTTGCATCGCAATTGGGCCTTTCAAGTAAGGTGATGGGAAAAGCGGGCGCATCATACAATTGAAATGTCAGAACCAGCAATCACCCCGAATTTTACCCGATCCTGTTTTCGACAATTACTTCCACCAATTCTCCAACCCGCGCGACGCCGCCTTTGACGATCCGTCCGACCTGTCCGCATTGGCCGAAGAGGCGCTTCGGCAGTCGGTTGTCTATTTTCGTGATGGAGCGGCAGGGCTTGCGCGCTTCGGCGATCTCGATGATCGCTTCGCCTATGCGGATCCGCGAGCCGGGTTTGAGTGAGTCGAGGTCGATGTTTTCGGTGAAGAGGTTCGCGCGCAGGCATCCGGCTGAGACTTCAAAGCCTTCGTTCTGTATCTCGCGCAGGGTTTCGTCGGCGAACAGGCTGACCTGGCGATCAGGATCGCGCCCCGCGTGGCTGTCGCCGCGCAGTCCGTGATCGGCGATCAGTTCGGCGGATTCGACCGGAGTTTTGCATTCGCCTTTCCGCGACCCGACGTAAACCCCGGTCAATTTTCCCGTCAAAGAATTCATATGGAGAGGAAACCTGTTTGACCACAAAGAACACAAAGAAGAACACATAGGGCGCAAAGCAAATAGAAAAGAAAGACCAGAGTCCTGAAGAATATTTGTGATTTTTGTGTTCTTCTTTGTGTTCTTTGTGGTCGCCTTCCACAATCAATAAGCCGCGATGTCGTGAATCGCCTCGATCACATCGTCGGTCTGCGGCAGGATCGCGTCTTCGACGTCGGGCGCGTACGCCACGAAGCAATCGAGCGCGGCCACGCGTTTGACGGGCGCATCCAACTGATCGAAGAGTTCGTCGGCGATGCGCGCAGCGATCTCCGCGCCGTAACCCCACGAGACGCAATCTTCATAAACGACGAGCGCGCGGTTGGTCTTCCTGACGCTGCGCTCGATCGCCCGCCAGTCATACGGGTTGAGGCTGCGCAGGTCGATAACCTCGACGCTGATCTCCTCATTTGCGGCATGTTTGGCGGCGATGAGCGAACGTTGAACCAGGGCGCCATAGGTGAGGATCGTCAGGTCCGTACCTTCGCGGACGACTTTGGCCTTGCCGAACGGGATCATGAAATCGGGTCCGGGGTAGGGGCTCTTGTTGTATGTCTGGCGGTAGAGGTGTTTGTGCTCGAGAAAGAGCACCGGGTCGTCGCACCGGATAGCGGTGCGCAACAGTCCGTTCGCGTCGAGCGCGGTTGACGGCATGACCACGCGCCATCCGGGAATCGATGTGAAGGTCGAGACTCCCGACTGGCTATGATAGATCGCGCCGCCTTTCAGATAGCCTCCCACAGGCGCGCGCACGACCATCGGGCATTTCCATCTGTTGTTGGAACGCCACCGCACCAGCGGCGCCTCGTCGCGCAGTTGCATAAAAGCGGGCCAGATGTAATCGAAGAATTGGATTTCTGCTATCGGCTTCAGACCGCGCGCGGCCATTCCCACCGAGCGGCCGATGACATTGGCTTCGGCCAGCGGGGTGTTATAGACGCGGTCGCCGCCGAAGCGGCGCTGCAGATTGGCTGTGACCTTGAAGACTCCGCCTTTGCCTTTGACGCGGGTCAGATATTCGGCGCGGCTGGCGTCGGCCACGTCTTCGCCGAGCACGACGATGCGCGGATTGCGCTCCATCTCTTCGTGCAGGCAGCGGTTGATCAGATCCACCATCGTGCCTTCTCTGCCGTTCAAATTCGCCTGATCTTCGGTGTCGAATTCGGACGAAGTCGGATCGACGTCCGGCGAATAGACGTAGAGCATCGCCGATTCTTTCGACGGTTGGGGCATCGCCATCGCCCGCTCGGCGGCGTCGTTGACTTCCGCGTCGGCCTCGTTCTTGACCTTCTGCAATCCTTCGTCGGTCAGAACTCCCTCGCGGACGAGCAAATCGCCGAGTCGCTTGATCGGGTCGCGGGCGGCCTCCATGACGCGCTCCTCTTCGGGACGATAGAGCGTTTCGTCGTCCGATTGCGAATGCGAATAAGGCCGGATGACGTGGGCGTGAACCAGCGCGGGGCCGCGGCGTTCGCGGACGTATTCGACGGCGCGACTGAGCGTTTCGTAACTCGCCAGAAAGTCGGTCCCGTCGCACTCCTCGACATAAAGGCTCGGGAACGAAGAGACCAGCCGCGAGATGCTCCCGCCGGCGGTCTGAACTTCCACCGGCACCGAGATCGCGTACCCATTGTCTTCGATCAGGTATAAAACCGGCAGCTTCATATTACAGGACGTATTGAGCGATTCCCAGAATTCGCCCTCACTGGTCGTCCCGTCGCCCGCCGAGACGTAAACCACCTCGTCCTTTTTGAAATGGGCCGCCCGGTCTTCTATCTCCTTGATCATCGAATAACGATAACCGGCCTCGGCCGCGCCGACGGCCTGCAAAAACTGCGTGCCGGTGGCGGATGAGCGTGAGAAGATGTGAAGCTCGCGGTTGCTCCAGTGCGAGGGCATTTGACGGGCGCCCGAATTAGGATCGTCTTTCGCGGCCACAGCGGCGAGCAGTTGATCGTAGGGCGTGATGCCCAGGCTCAACACAAGAGCTCGGTCGCGGTAGTAGGCGAAGAACCAGTCATAAGAGGGCCGCAGCAGCAATCCGGCGGCTGCCAGAACTGCCTCGTGCCCAACGCCGTTGATCTGGAAATAAATCCGATTCTGCCGCTTAAGCAATAGTTCTTTATCATCAAGCCGGCGCGAAGTGTACATCGCTCGATACGCGCTGATGAGGGTTGCTGGGGTAAGCGCAAGACGGCGTTCAACCATAAGATCAGTCACCATAATTATGGAGGGTCTCCTTGTGCCGTGTCTTCAATTATTGCGTGTTAAAGGGAGGCATTCCTTATCTCTATAATTCGATAGGTCAGTCTATACAACGCGCGTCGGATTGTGCAAGCCACATTTAGTGTGCGAACATTCGCCCCGATTTGGTTGTTGGTCTTACCGGATTACAAGCTTGGGTACGCGCCGCTTCCAGCGCGCCCGGCTTCGATCAATGAAGATTCGGGGAGTCTTCCGGCTAAAGCGAGCGCGCTGGAAGCGATGAGCGCCCGGGGATCTTTGCCAGGGGTTTGAGCCAGGGGTTTGAGCCAGGGGTATGAGGAGGATACAGATGAAGCTGAGTGAAAATCAAATCCAGGACGCTATTTCTCGTCTCTCGGATTGGAGACGGGAAGGCGATTGGCTGACGCGCGATCTGAAATTCGAGAACTTCAAAGGCGCCATGGAGTTCGTCAATCGCGTCGCCGACGAAGCCGAGGCCATGGATCACCATCCCGACATTCTGATTCACGGCTGGAACAAGGTCCGCCTGAGTGTGATGACCCACAGTGAGGGCGGATTGACTGAGAAGGATTTCAAGCTCGCCGAGCGTATTAATGGACTGATTTAAAGCCATGCAGAACGCATCGTATTCGTTCGGCGTTTTAAGCGCGATGATCACGCCGGCCGTTCTGATCTCGGCCTGCGGCACGTTAATCTTTTCAACATCGACGCGCTTGGCGCGGGTGGTTGACCGCGTGCGCGAATTGAGCCGCATCATAGAACAGTTTTCCAGGGACGAAAATGCGGATTTTCCCGAAGAGCGCCACATCGAAGTCGATCGCCAGATCGCTATCCACGCGAGGCGCGTGCAATTTATCCAGCGATCTCTGACGAGCTTTTACGTCTCGCTGAGCCTGTTTGTGGCCGCGACCGCCGCCATCGGGTTCGTCGCGGTCTTTAACCGCGTCACCTGGCTGCCGAACACGCTGGACATCGTCGGGACCGTCTTTCTCTTTTACGGCTGCGTCACGCTGATCGCCGAGACGCGGCTGGCGCTGCGTTCTGTCAAATCCGAAATGGAGTTCACGCTGATGTTGCGCGCGAAATATCAGGAGCGCCGCGACAGAATGTTGAGGGGGGCGGAGAAAGGCATTTAGAAGTTGAAGCATACGCCATATTCCAAATGGCATATGAAATATGGCGGCCATCTGCTATCTTATCGCTTACCGCATCATCATAATTTAAATACATTCTTTATCTTTCGGAAGGTAATTTCATGGAAGTCATCACGGCAGCCGACCCGTCGGCCGCGCCATCGCCGGAAGTAGCCGTTAAATCTCCGCCGCGAACCACGAACTTCTACGAAAGGCTGGCGGCCTATTTTGAATTGACGAAGCCCCGCATCACGTCTCTCGTCGTCCTATCGGCGCTTGCCGGGTTCGCGCTGGGTTCCCCTTCATCAATAGATTGGTTTCGGTTGCTTCACACGGCGATCGGCGTGGCGCTGCTTTCGGGCGGCATCAACGCGCTCAATCAGTATTGGGAGCGCGATCTGGACGCGTTAATGCGACGCACGAAACTGCGCCCCTTGCCCGCCGGCAAACTGACCCTGGGCGGCGCGCTCGTTTTCGGCGTCGTGGTCTCGCTGGTCGCCGAAGTCTACCTCGCGTGGTTTCTCAATCCTCTGACGGCTTTCTGGGGAATGATCGCGCTGGCGAGCTACCTCTTCCTCTACACGCCTCTCAAAACGCGCACGCATTGGTGCACATTCATCGGCGCTTTTCCCGGGGCATTGCCTCCGCTGCTCGGATGGGCGGCGGCCTGCAATGAAGTCGGAATCGAGGCCGCAACGCTCTTCGGGATAATGTTCCTCTGGCAATTCCCGCATTTCCACGCGATTGCGTCTGTCTACCGCGAAGATTACGCCTGCGCTGGTATCCGCATGCTCCCGGTGATCGACACCGACGGCAAAGCGACGGCTCGTCAGATCGTCGGCTACACGATTGCGCTCTTGCCCTTGAGCCTGCTGCCTACTTTTCTACACTTTTCCGGCTGGATTTATCTGGCGGGCGCGGCGGTTCTGGGCGCGTGGTTTTTACACGCCAGCGTCGCCGCGGCAAGACAACGGACGCGGGAACAGTCGCTCCGGTTACTCAGAGTATCAGTGATATATCTGCCGCTGCTGCTCGGATTGATGACGCTGGATAGATAGTCAGGCCTAACATTCGAGAGGAGGCTCGTATGAATGAGGAAGGCAGAATCCTTGTCGCTTCTGATTCAGGCATCTCTATCCGATCTTTCAGGGACATCTCCGACGCGATTGGCGCCTTTATTAGCGCAGAGGGTGTCATCCTCACCGAGGATGATTTGGCGCAGGAATTCTTCGATCTTCGTAGCGGGTTGGCGGGCGAACTTTTCCAGAAGTGCATGAACTATAGAGTGCGGCTGGCGATCGTTCTGCCAGACCCCGAGGCTTATGGCGCCCGAATCAGCGAGCTTGCTTTCGAGCATAGATCTCACAATATGATTCGCTTCGTTCATTCTAAAGATGAAGCTGAAACCTGGCTTCGCGCTTAACAAAGGCATCTCTTTCTACACTTGGGAGGTCGCTGAGTTTTTGCGGTCCGGTGGAAATGACCTGGGTACGCATCGCTTCCAGCGCGCAGTCTCAGCGAAAGTCGTATTGATAGGAACCCGCGCCGGCTGCTTAAAGTCTCAAGTATCTATTTGCCGCTGCTGTTAGGACTGATGACTCTGAATAGATAGCAAGGCGATTTTCTGCCCAGGGGAAAAAGCGATTATGCAAGACCTCAGTGGAAAAGATCCGCTCGATTACAAGGAGATCATCACCCTTTTTCCCACTGAAGAGCAGCCTTTTCAATTGACCATCAAAAAGAAAGCGCGACTAAACCGAGGTTTTAACGACGAGGTGATTTCCAGGATCGTTCAATTCTGGGAAAAGAGGCGCATCAGATTCGGGGAAATTTCAGGCGATACCTTGAACGGGAAAAGAGGTAGTTTATGGTGGAATGCGATGACTTTTGACATGAGCAAACTGAAAGCTGACCTGACGATCTTTCTGCTGCGCGAGAAGCGAATTATCGAGTGCTTGATGACAGTGGACACCCGCTTTCAGAAGATTAGCCCAATGAATCGCGCTTATTTCGAGATGGAAATGGATGCCTTCTCCGCTTATCTGCTAAGGGGAGAGGATTACGAGGAAGAATGGCGAGTTTTCAATGCCACGCACAGAAAAGATAACCTGAGATGGGTTGCCCGCTACATCATAGCGGCTCTGATAATCGCGGCGATCTATGGCTCTTTTGAATGGCTAATGTGGATGCTTCGTCAGTGATTCTATCGCCTAAATCGGAACAACCTACATTTGATCATTGGCGCATTTGATTTGACTACGACCGTCGAAATCGAGTATTCAGGCGCCGACTTTAGTCGGCTGTCTCGGCGGCTGAACGCCGCGACTGAATCAACCACTGTCGCTCCCGGCGCTGTTTCTCGCCCAACTCCTCCCGCAAACACCCCCTCGCGATCCCCTAAATAGACCCAGGGTTTCGCGCCACTCTTGCTGAACGGCCTTTGTAACCTGCGAACCGGCGACCGCGTCTTTGCCATCAGCCAACCTTTCACTGATTCGAACCAAGTTAAGGAGAGAGCTATGAAAAGCCTACACGCATTAACGCTGTTGTTCATCTGCAGCTTGTCGTTCGCCGCGTATGGCCGCGAGGCCAAGCTCGTGCGCTACCCGCACTACCACCAGGGCCGTATTGTCTTCACCTATCTGGGAGATATCTGGACCGCGGACGAGAACGGGCAGAACATCAAACGAGTGACCGTACATCGCGCCCGCGACGTTTACCCGCGCTTCTCGCCCGACGGCAAATGGATCGCCTTCTCGTCCGACCGCAACGGCAACCTGGACGTCTATGTCGTCCCCGCCGAGGGCGGGGCGGCTAAACAATTGACGTTCCATTCCGCCGACGACATTGTTCAGGGCTGGACGCCCGACGGACGCGCCGTGCTCTTCGCCAGCCAGCGCGGCGAAGATTTCATGAGTAAGCTTTACATCGTCAACGTCGACGACCAGAAAGAGCGCAACGCCGGCCCGGACATGGGCGTTTATGCGACCTTCTCGCCCGACGGAAAGAAGTTGGCCATCAATCGTAAATCGCAATCCTACTGGCGTAAATACTATCGCGGCGCGTACCAGACAGACGTGACGGTGATGGATATCGCCGCGAAGAAGTTCACCGACGTGACAGATTTCGACGGCATAGATTCGTGGCCAATGTGGAGCCAGGACGGCCACATCTACTTCGTCAGCGATCGCGAAGGCAATGGCCTGACCAACATCTGGCGCGTGCGTGAAAGCGGCGGCAAAGCCGAACAGGTGACTTCGTTCAAGGCCGGCGACGTGCGCTGGCCCGCGATGAGCGCCGACGGCAAGGTGATCGTCTTCGAGCACGACTTCGGCGTCTGGAAGCTGGACGTGGCCAGCCGCAAGGTCACTCCGATCAAGCTCGACATCGCCGCCGAGATACAGGAGAACCTGGTCGAGACGCGCGAATTCAATTCGCAGTTGGATGATTACGACCTCGCGCCTTCGAGCCGGCGCATCGTTCTCTCCGTTCACGGAGAAATCTTCACCGCGCCGACCGACGAGGGCGACCTGCGACAGATCACCGACAGTCCATGGCGCGACAAGGAACCGAAGTATTCGCCCGACAGCAAATGGATCGCCTTCATCTCCGACCGCAGCGGGCGCGAAGAGATCTACGTCATCGCGTCCGATGGCGCGGGCGAACCGCAGAAGATCACCGACCTCGACACGCTGAAATTCAGCTTCTCGTGGTCGCCGAACTCCAAAGAACTCGCCTTCACCGGTTCCGACAGCAAGATGCGCAAGTACGCGCTGGAGAGCAAGCAGACTACGGAGTTGTCTTCGTCGCGCTATGGCAATATCAGCGCGCCGGTCTGGGCGCCCGACGGCAAATGGATCGCATTCTCGAAGGCCGACCACACGCGCAACACCGACGTCTATTTGATCCCTTCCGCGGGCGGCGAAGAGCGCAAAGTGACCTTCGATTCGTCGAGCGATATCAATCCTCGCTTCAGCCCCGACGGGCGCAGGCTCTACTTCGTTCGCAATGAAGGCGGCGGATTTGGTGGAGGTGGAGGCGGTGGTGATCGCGCCTCGTCGCAGATTTACTATGCCGTGCTCGAACGCGAAGACCGCGACCCAAATGATCCGGAGATGCGGCCCGAACAGCCCGAAGCTTCCGATCAGGAAGGAGGTCAGCGACGCGGCGGACCGCCGCAACGCAATCAATTGACTGGGCCGCCGCGCGAAATCAATATTGACTGGGCGGGACTCAAGCGCCGCACGCGCCAACTGACGCGCATGCCCTCATCGGTCTTTAATTACGCCGTCACGCCCGACAGCCGCACTATCGTCTTCGTGACCAGCGAGCTGGCCGGCCTGCGCAACGCTCCGGTCATCTACTCGATTCAGGAGGACGGCCGCCGGCTCACGCGCGTCACTACGGGGCAGGGCGGCGGCGAAGATGAAGGAGAAGGACGTGGTCGTGGAGGCCGCGGCGGATTCGGCGGCGGCATCGGTGATCTGAACATCACTCGCGATGGCCGCTCGCTCTTCTTCCGCGAAGGCCAATCGGTCTATTCGGTTTCGCTCTCGCCTGCGGGAGCAGGCGCTGGCGGCGGCGGATTTGCGGGAATTGGCGGAGGCTCCGGCGCCGGAGGCCAGGGCGGACGCCGGCGCGTCAGCTTCGACGCCAAAGTCAAAATTGACAGGACCGCTGAATGGGCCGAGATGTTCGACGACGCCTGGCGCACGATGAAATATCGCTTCTACGACCCGCATATGCATGGCAAGGATTGGGACGCCGCTCGCGCCAAATACCAGCCGCTGGTCGCCGACGTCGGCGACCGACAGGAACTGCTCAACATCGTCAATGAGATGATCGGCGAGTTGAACGCCTCGCACACCGGCGCCGCGCCCGGCCCCCAGGGACGCGAAGGAAGGATCTCGACTGGCCATCTCGGCGTCGAGCTTGAGTCCGACGAGCAGGCAGGCCGTTACCGCGTCACGCACGTTTACGAAGACGGCCCGGCGGACAAGGACTGGGTGAAGGTCAGCGTGGGCGATTACCTGCTGGCCATCAACGGCAAACCGATCAAGGCGGGCGACAATTACTGGCCGCTGCTCAACAGCGACAACCGTCTCAACCGCAAAGTCGAAGTCACGTTCAACAACAAACCCACGGAAGAAGGCGCGTGGCGCACGCGCATCGAGCCGATTTTGACGCAGGCCTACAGCCAGCTGCGCTATGAACGCTGGGTCAAACAACGCCGCGAGACCGTCGAAAAACTGTCAGGCGGCCGCGTCGGCTACCTGCACATCCAGGCGATGGACCAGCCCAGCCTGCGCAAGTTCGAGAAAGAGATCCGCGAGAACCGCGACAAAGAGGCGCTCGTCATCGACCAGCGATGGAACGGCGGCGGCAACATAGAACAGGAACTGCTCGCCATTCTCGTCCAGCGCCAGTACCAGATCTGGCAGCCGCGCGGCACGGAGCCTTCGGGCCGCCCCTTCGCCGGTTTCTTCGGACCGAAAGTAGTCTTGCAGAATTGGCGCTCGGCCTCGAACGCCGAGATGTTCCCCGCCGGCTTCAAGGCTCTGGGCCTTGGCAAGACCGTTGGCACGCCGACGATGGGCGCGGTGATCGGCACAGGCAGCTACTCTTTGATAGACGGCTCGACGGTGCGCACGCCTGGCGTGGGCGTTTATCTGGCTGATCCGAAGCGAACCAACATGGAGAATTACGGAGTGCAACCAGACATCCCGGTTGAGAACACTCCGGAGGATAATCTGGCCGGTCGCGACCGCCAGCTCGAGGCGGCGGTCCAGGAGTTGTTGAAGCAGATCGGGCAGAAAGGGACAGTGGTGAAGAAAGAGTAGCCGCTTAACATCAAAGGCCAGCTTTCAATTCGACAGCAGACAATTGCCGCTTCAGATTGAAAGCTGGCCGCTGTCAGTAATCATTCCAATTACGATAAGCCACTTCAGCCAAAACACGCCTACTAATCTTCGAATCCGAAAATCTGAATTGGAATCTGGATTTCCGAACTCTACTCAGCCCCAACGCTTTTCAACGCTTGATTCATGTCAGTGATTGAGACTGATTTCGTCATTGTTACAACCGCACGGCGCGTTACATCTGACTTGTGAAATTGGCCTGTTAGTTGCTTTTTAGGAGAGCGGTTTACAACCAACTCGCTGTGGATCGTGATGCGCACAAAACAATTTCACACCGGCGCGCATTACAGCGATGCGAGATAATGATGGCCAATCCTGTAAGTTTGTCGCATCGCCAGCTACATTTGTTGAATCCTCTCCACAGCGATTGACTGCATAACCACCGTTACGCTCTCTATTGCTTTGCTGTCCGCGCCAACCATCGCCCGGCGCCGAAACGACAGCGATGCAACGACAATTCAATCCAAAAAAAAGGAGAGTTTTATGCAGCACAGAAGAACTCTATGCCAATTACTATATTCGCTGGCGTTTTGTCTGACGTTCTCGGCGCCCACTTCTGCGCAAGATCTGGTGACCAAAGGCGCGATCAACGGCCGCGTTCTTGATCAGACGGGGGCGGCCATCACTAACGCCAAAGTGACCGTGAGTGGCCAGACAGGCGATCGCGTCGTCAACGCCAACGCGGAAGGGGAATTCGACGCTCCGAATCTCATCCCAGGCCTATACACGGTCAAGGCCGAGCATACGGGCTTCAAGACCGTCTCGGTACCCAACGTCGAAGTCTTCGTCGGCAAGACCTCCTCGCTCAAGCTGACTCTCGAGACCGGCGCTATCAATGATGTTATCGAAGTCTCGGCAGGCGCGGCCGTGATTGACACGGGAAGCGCCGCGGTCGGGCAAAATCTGAACGACCAGCTCTTCCAGAACATCCCCGTGCAACGCAGCGTCACCAGCTTGTTCTACCTCGCGCCCGGCGTGGCCGATAGCGGCAAGGGCGGCGTAGCCAACCCTTCGATCTCCGGCGGCTCAGCGCTGGATAATTTATACGTCGCCGACGGGGTCAACATCACCGACTCGGCCTTCGGCGGCCTCGGCGTCTTCTCGCGCAACTTCGGCACAATCGGCGTGGGCATCAACACGGCGTTCATCAAGGAGGTGCAGGTGAAGACTGGCGGCTTCGAGCCACAGTACGGCCAGTCGCAAGGGGGCATCGTCAACATAATCACTCAGTCGGGCGGCAAAGAGTTCCACGGCTCGCTTTACGGCTACGCGCGGCCCCAGGCTTTCGAGGCCACGCGCAATCAGCCGGACGACTTCCAGCGCACCAACAAATTCGGCAAGCTGCTGCATGAGGAGAACTATGACGCGGGCTTCGACCTGGGCGGGCCGGTGTTGGGGCTGAAGGACAAGGTCTTTTTCTTCGGTTCGTTCAACCCGACGGTTCGGCGCGAGATCGTGCGCGGCGCGGCCGGATCCGGCCTCGAACAGTCGCTTGGCGACACGCAGCGTCGTTACCGCACACTCAACTATGCGTTCAAGCTCGACACCAACGTCCATCCGAATCACCAGTTCGCGTTCTCGATCTTCGGCGACCCGACGGTGACCAACAACGCGCCGTTCGCGACGCTGAACATTGACAACTTGACGGCGCTCAACAAGCTCGACTACGGCACGCGCAACATCTCGACGCGCTACACCGGCACGCTCAGCCCAACCTGGACTGTGTCTGCGTCGTTCAGCCAGGGGCATAACAGCTTCAACGAGTCGGGCTTCTCTAACTTCAACCAGATCGTTGACCGCACGCAGCCGGCGCGCGGTAACTTCACGGCCGTCGGCTACGGCCCCTTCGAGCCGACACAGAGCACGACCTACCGCGCCACCTTCGACACCACCAAGCAGGCGAGTTTCTGGGGCCAGCACACTTTCGGTTTGGGCTATCAGTTCCAGCGCGCCTACTACGCAGGCATCCGCGACCGCAGCGGGCCGAAGTACACTGTGCCGGCGGCCAATGCCACTGGCGTGCCTGTTACTGCGCTCTCTGGCGCGGCGGCGACGGCCATTGGCCAGCAGGTCAACGCAAACTGGGATTTATTCGAAGCGGACGATACCTGTACTCTCTGTCCGTTTATGACCGTCCCCGATCCGGCCCAGGCGAGCGGCGTTCGCGACATCCGCGTCTACTTGCGCCAGACACGCGGCGAATACGGCAACACTAATTTTGACACCAAGTCGAACTATCATGGCGCCTACGTACAAGACACCTGGCGTATCAACAAATACATTACCGCTCTCGCAGGCCTGCGCCACGAACAGGAGCGCCTGATCGGCAACCCCGGCGCGGACGGCAATCGCATCGGCTACAGCTTCACCGGCGCGTGGGCGCCGCGGCTAGGCGCGACGTTTGACCCCTTCGGCAAGGGCAGGACAAAGTTCTATTACAACTTCGGCCGTTTCTTCGAGTACATCCCGCTCGATCTGGCAGAGCGTTCGCTGTCTGCAGAGACCGATTTTCGTAACGGCCGGTTCGCGCCCGACTTCGCGATGGTCAATGGCGTTCCCCGCGTTAAGATCAACTCGCTCGGCACGGTCACGCCAGTACTCGACGCGACGCATCTCCTGACCGGCGCGGCGGGCGGCACTGGCTCGACCGTCTCGGTGTCGCTCTCCAATCCGACAAGCCCGATCCTTCCCGGAACCAAGCTCGGTTACTCGGACGAGCATATCATCGGCTTCGAGCAGCAACTGCTCGGCAATTGGACCTTATCGGTGCGCTATCTGGACCGCCGCGTGAAGCGCGTGGTCGAGGACGCCGCGGTGGTCGCGCCTGAAAGCGCCGACTTCTTCGGCCAGACCTACTTTATCGGCAACATCACCTCAAAGCTTGACGCCGCAGTCAACCCCAAAGGCACTATACTACCAGCCAACTTCGCGCCGATTTTTCAAGCTGTTCCCAATCCGGCCGATCCCGATGATCATAGCCTGGACAGAATTACGAATTTGCCCTCCGGCTCTCCCGGATGCATTCGCGGTTTGTACAATTCTGCGGTTAAAAACAACGCAGGTAACGTAGTTGGTCAAATCTGCTACGCGCCGCTTGGCGCGAACGGCCAGGCCGCAGGCAATCCTGGCGCGGACGGCGTGGCTGACGGCTTCCCCGACGCGGTCCGCAATTACCGCGCTGTCGAAATAGAGCTTAACAAGCGATTCTCGAAGGGCTGGCAATTACTCTCGAACTGGCGCATCGCCAGCCTACGAGGTAACTTCGAAGGACACTTCCGCAACGACAACGGCCAGACCGACCCGGCCATCAGCTCGCTGTTCGACTTCACGGGCGGCGAGTTCAATCTGCTCGGCGACCAATTTGCTGTCGGCCCGCTCAACACCGACCGCAGACATATCGCCAACATTTACGGCAGCTACGCGCTGGGCGACCAGAACTTCGCGCGCCGTCTGAAGGGGTTGAACCTTGGCGCGGGCGTTCACATGGAGTCGGGCGTGCCGATCAGCGAGTACCTTGCGCACCCGGTCTACTCCACCGCCGGCGAGATTCCGATTGGCGGGCGCGGCAAGCTGGGCCGCACGCCGTTCTTCGCGCGGCTGGACTTGCATTCTGATTACAAGTTCCCGTTGACCGAACGCTGGCGGCTGACGCTGGTCGGCGACTTCTTCAACGTGACCAACAACCAGCAACTGCGACTGCCCGACATGTTCCGCGAGAGCACGGCCGGTCAGATCAACCCGGACTTCCTCAAGCCGGGCATCGGGTTGACTGATTTAACGCGCGGCTTCTACCTGCCGTTCAACATGCGGATGGGGCTGCGGCTGGAGTTCTAGCCCAAAGATGTAAGACTCTGAGAGGGATTCTCAAGGAATCCGACGCGATTCTATAATCAACAAAACACGCCAGGCGGAGGGCCGAATACGTTCAACGCCTGGCCTTTTTTTGAAGAAGAGGTCAGCGAATATTGCCTGATTTAACATACCATCCGGGTTTATAGTATTGTTTTGGTGGGGGGACTGGACAAAATATGACGAGCGAACGCCAGGCCCATCACACGCTCACTTCCACTGCCGCATGAAAATCTCCACTCTTCACAATGACACTCCGTTCGGCTCCTGGACGTACAGCGAATGGCGACCGCCAAATCTGGCGGGGGCGCCATCTGGGTTAGTGGATGTCGTGTGGTATTTCAAAGGCCCGACGTCGTCCGCGCGCAAGAGGATTTTGCCGAACGGGATGGTCGAGATGCTGGTCAATTTCGGCGACCCTTATCGCACAATCACCGGGGCGGGGCCAGAATGGTTGAAGAAAGCGTGGCTGGCGGGTTTGCAATCGGGGCCGATGGTGGGCGAGCAACCACCGCGCCAGGACGTGATGGGTGTGCGGCTGTGTCCGGCGGGGGCTTACGCGCTGTTGGCCAGACCGATGCGGGAGATCAGCGAGTTGGTCGTCGATCTGGAAGACCTGGTCGGGCGAGCGGCGGATGAATTGGCGGAACGATGTTACGACGCTCCCTCGGTTGAAGAGCGGTTGCGGCGAGCGGCCGAATGGGTGGCGCAGCGCCTGATGAAGACGCGCGGGATTGATCCAGCCATCGCCTGGGCCGCCGGGCGGATTGAACAGAGCGGCGGCGCGGTCTCCATCGCCGAGTTGCGCCGGCATACGGGGCTGTCGAAAACCCGGCTGGCCGAGGCGTTTCGTGACCAGATTGGTCTTGCGCCGAAACTTTACGCCCGCGTCGTTAGATTTCGCCGCGCGGCGGCGATGTTGCAGAAAGGCGCAGAGCCGCTCGTCGAGGTCGCGCTCTCCGCGGGTTATTACGATCAGCCGCATATGAACGCGGAGTTCCGAGAATTGAGCGGCTTGTCGCCGCGTGAATTTCTGACCTCCCGCTATCCCACCGGCGACGGCAATACTGTCGGCGACAGTTATCTCGAACGCGGAAAATCAGCCGCCGCGAACCCAATTCACCTTTGAATCAAAACCGACTGAATCGGGAGACATAAGCTGGCTGAGCCGGCGCTATTCTCCATTCTCAAGCATGCTGGCGGCCATCCTCTCTGCGTGAAAATGGAGAATTACTTGACTTTTTTCCAAGACGCCGCCTTATCACATTACTATCATAGCTCCGGTCACAAAAGCTGAAAGGCGCTGAAAGAGAGGAAGATTCATGTCGCATCAAAATGTCACGGAGACGCCGCCGCGTCTCCAGCTTACACGGTTGATTTTGAGTCTGTGGGCGCCGCAATCCATTCACGCGGCGGCGGCGCTGGGGATTCCTGATCTTCTCGCCAACGGCCCGCGCCGGAGCGACGAATTGGCGCAGGCCGCCGGAGCCCATCCCGGAGCGCTTCATCGTCTGATGCGAGCTCTGGTCGCGCTTGAACTGTGTACTCAAACCGAAGACGGCGCTTTTGCGCTCACGCCGTTGGGCAGTTACCTGCGGTCCGATTCGCCGGACTCCGCGCGCTCGTGGGCCTTGCTGATGGGCGGGCGGTACGTCTGGCATGGGTGGGAATGTCTGGTTGATTGCGTGCGAACGGGGCAGCCCGCGCCGAAGCTTCACGGCGCCAAAGAAACCTTCGAGGCGATGGCCGCTGATCCGGAAGGGGCGGCGATCTTCTATCAGGCGATGGTGGAAACGACGCGACAGGCTGCCGGAGCGCTGATCAAGGCGTATGATTTTTCCGGTGTTCGGTCGGTGGTGGATGTCGGCGGCGGCTATGGCGTGTTGCTGGCGGCGATCCTGGCGGCTTACCCGGAGATGCGCGGCAAAGATTTCGATTTATCGCATTGCCAGGAAGGCGCGAAGCGGTTGCTTGCCGAGAGCGGCGTCGACGGGCGCGCCGAGTTCGTCGCGGGAAGCTTCTTTGAATCCGTGCCGATGGGCGCGGATGTGTATATTCTGAAGAGCGTCATTCACGACTGGGATGACGAACATAGTCTGGCGATATTCAAGAATTGTCGCGGGGCGATGAAGAATGGCGCGCGGCTGCTGATTATCGAACCGACAGTTCCGGAGCGTGTTGGATCGTCGTCGCACGACGGAGTGATCATCGGCAGCGATTTGAACATGCTTGTGATGACAGGAGGGCGTGAGCGAACCGAAGCCGAGTTCCGCGCGTTGCTCGAAGCTTCTGGGCTGCGCATTGCGCGAATCGTGACGGCGCCGCCCACGGCGTTCAGCGTGATCGAGACTCTTACGGCTTAACACGAAGGAGAATATTTATGGCAAGCGAAGTTAAACCGATTCCTGATGGTTGTGACGGCGCGACGCCCTACCTGTGCGTTAATGACGCGTCCGCAGCCATTGAGTTTTACAAAAAAGCCTTCGGAGCGACGGAGGTCTATCGGCTGACGGAACCGAGCGGGAAGATCGGGCATGCCGAGGTCAGAATCGGACGCGCGGTGATTATGTTGGCTGACGAGTATCCTGAGTCGGGTCATCGCAGCCCCATATCGCTCGGCGGAACACCGGTGAAGATTCACCTTTACGTTGAAGATGCGGACGCGCTGGTTAGCCGGGCTTACGACGCCGGAGCGAAAATATTGCAGTCTGTCAAAGACGAGTTCTACGGCGATCGCAACGGCACACTGGAAGATCCTTTCGGCCACATCTGGTTCATCGCAACCCGCAAGGAAGATGTGTCGCCTGAAGAAATACGGAAGCGATTCGCCAAATTCTTCGAGCAATAATCACGAAGAAGTTTGTAGTTCCGCCTTCAGACGGTCTTTGTTATTTACGTCAACCGCCTGAAGGCGGAACTACCAACGAAAGCGGTTCAGGGAATCAACAAAACCTTCCCCGTCGTCTTCCTGCCTTCGAGCTGCCGGTGGGCTTCGGCGGCTTCGCGCAGCGGGAATGTCTTTTCGATCCTCAGTTTCAACTCGCCCGATTTGATCCAGTTGAAGAGGTCGCCCGCGCGCCAGAGCAGTTCTTCGCGCGTCGCGGCGTATTGCGCCAGGCTCGGTCGCGTCAAAAAGAGCGAGCCTTTTTGCGCGAGCAGCGCCGGATCGAATGCCGTCACGGGGCCGCTCGATTGGCCGAAGAGCGCCAGCATCCCGCGCGGCGCAAGCGAGGATAGGCTCTTCAAAAATGTGTCGCGCCCGACCGAATCGTAGGCCACTTGAACGCCTTTGCCATTGGTGAACCGTCGCGTTTCTGATTCGAAGTCTTGCTGGGTGTAAAGAATGACATCATCCGCTCCGGCTTCGCGAGCGAGCTGCGCTTTAGCTTCGGTCGAAACCGTCCCGATGGCGCGCGCGCCGATAAGTTTGACCATTTGAACGAGCAGCAAGCCTACGCCGCCCGCCGCCGCATGAATCAACGCGGCTTCGCCGGCTTTCAGCGGATAGACCGAAGTCGTCAGGTAATGAGCGGTCATGCCCTGCAACATCGCCGCGGCGGCTTGTTCAGCGCTCACGCCATTCGGAATTTTGACCAGCTTCCACGCGGGCGCGACGGCGTATTCGGCATAGGCGGCGGGCTGCATCGCATAAGCCACGAGGTCACCGGCTGTGACCTCGGTCACGTCGGGACCGACAGCTTCGACAACGCCGGCGGCCTCCATTCCGGGAATGAACGGGCGCGGCAATGGATAAAGCCCCGTGCGGTGATAAACGTCAATGTAGTTAAGGCCGACAGCTTCCACCCTGACCAACGCTTCGCCAGCTTTGGGCGCGGGCTTTTCGGCGTCGCGATAGACTAACGCTTCCGGCCCGCCACAATTCTCAACGACAATCGCTTTCATAATCCTTCGCTCCTGCGGGAAATAGACAGGATTTACAGGATCAACTCAATGCGCAAAATCCTGAACGATCCTGTTAATCCTGTCTGTTTTCATTCTTTCAGGTCGTCGCTCACTGCCGAATGAGTGACTCACATGCAAATGAAAGTTTGAATATAGGCGAGATTCTACTTAGGGAGTTCGGTTTTGACTACTTCTCCGCCCATTATCACGAACTTGATTCGCGTGGGTTCGATGAGTTCGTTGAGCGGATCACCTGCAACTCCGTTAGAAAGATTGTCCAAACCTGATATGAACGACGCCATGCGGAGGCCGCAGAATGGCGTTCCCCGCAGTGACAAAGGAAGGCGGATTGAGCAGATACCCGTAATCGACGCCAACCGGACCGATGGGCGTGTTAAAACGCAGCCCGAGCCCGACCGTGTTGGACATGTCTTTGAATCGGATATCACGGACGAGAGGGAACACATTGCCGACGTCGTAAAAGGGCACTAGCCGCAATCGTCGAGTGAGGGGATATCGGAATTCGAAATTGAAGATGGTCAGCGCATTGCCGCCGCGGGGGACTAGAGCAGGCAGTTCACCCGGGCGGGTCGCCTCAAGAACGATCTGTGGCCCGGCTTGCTCGAAGCGAAATCCGCGGAGCGTGGTGGCGCCGCCCGCAAAAAATCGTTCGCTGATCGGCAATAATTTGTCATCAGGCGTATTGGTCGTGGGAACTCGAAAAGGCGCCGCCAGACCGATGCGCGCCGAGAAAGCGAAGGTGGAATCGCGGATGATTGGTTTGGAAGGGGCGAAGGTTTTGTAGCGCTGATAAGTTCCGAAGAACCGATTAAACGCTTCGTTCCCGCCGAAGATTCGCGCTGCGATGCTGTAATCCGCGCTCAAAAGTTGTCCCCGCGTCGGCGTGAGCGCGCTGTCTCGCGTGTCGCGCGTGAAACCGGCCGAAAACGAGCCCAACCGGATTGAACGATCGTTGCGACCGATCTCGCCGATCGGGATGTTCTGCGCGTTCGAGAGCCGCGCGTTTTCAAAACTGTAGCGAAATCGCAGGGAAGAATGTTCCGACAATTTCCGTTCGGTTTGGATGAACGAGGCGAGCCGATTGATGCCATAACTTTGCGGATCTTCGGTCTGCGCTTTTCCGTCAACCAACTGTTTCCGCTGGATGGTTTGTAGGTTGGTATTGCGGTCGTAAAAAGCCGAGAGCGTCGTCGCCCATTTCGTCCCGAAAGGTCTCAGGTCGGTGTAGGAAAACTGGGTGAGTTGTTCGCGCCGGCTCCCGCGCATGCGGATCGAGGCGCTATTGACGCGCCCGAAAAGATTGGTATTGGTCACCTGGGCCAACCCCCGCGGGCCGTCGTCGGTGGAGTAGCCCAACCCGTACACGAAAAGCAATGGTTTGGCCTCGGTCACCCCGATAGATACCCGTCGCGCGCTATCATCGTCGCCGGGTTTCGATTCCGTTCGAACCGTGATTTCTCGGAAGGCGCCGGTCGCGTATAGATCTCGCTGGGTCCGGCGGATGAGGTCCGGTGTGAGTGTGTCGCCTGTGTCGAACGCGAGAAAGCGGCGGATCGAATCTTTGCGCGTTTTGGTTTGCCCCGAGATCACAATTTCGCTCGCGACATTTTTGGAGCCCTCTTCCACGGAATAGATCAAACGGACGTGGTCGTCCGGCAAATCGACGACTTCGGTCGAGACCCCGGCGTCGAGATATCCCCGATCAGCGTAAAGTTGTTTGATATTCGTGGCGCCCGATCCCATCAGCGTGGACGAGAACGCCTCGTTGTCTTTAAAAGGCGCCGCTTTCCGTAACTCGGCGACCGTGAGGACGGAATTTCCCCGGAACATAACATCCGCGATGGTCGAGCGCGACCCCTCTTCAATATTGAAGATGACAGTCAGGTCTTCGTTTTCGGGGCTAAAGGCGAGGCGCGGTTCGACGCGCGCCGACCGAAATCCCAAATCGACCATATGTCGCCGCACGACTTCACGGTCATGCAGTAATCGGTCATTGCTCGTGATACCGCGGGCCAGCCCGCCGACTAAGGGGAGATTCTTCAAGAAGGGAACTCTTCCGACCACGCTCTTGGCTTGCGTTTGAAACTCCCCGCTGACATCGCCGAGGCTGATCTGTTCAGTGCCATCCAGGCGAATCTGTTGCAAGTCCAGGCGTTGTCCCGGTTCGACGTCATAGAGGATTGTTAAATTCGGACCGTTGCATAAGATTGGCTGACAACGAGATCGAACGGTCGCGAAAAAGTATCCGTGTTCCTGCAAATAATTGGTCAGGTTGCGCTCGCCAAGGCGGGCCAGAGGCTGAGAGTAACCTTCTTTCGCGACCGGCAACAGCTCGCGTAATCGCTTATCGCTCAGTTTCACGCCTTCGGGTTTTTCTATCGAGACCTCGGCGTGCGGCAGCGATTCGCGTTCACGCCTCGGCGCCGCCGCGCGGCCGGCCCGAAGTGGGTTGGAAGCGAGCGAGTCAGTCGATTCAAAGCCCAGCGAAAATCGCTTGCGCGCGCGGAATTCGATTGTGAAATCGCTGTCTTTGTTCCCCCCTCGCGTCGAAGCCCCGCCTTGTGTGTACGACGCGATTCCAGAAAACCTGTTTGTGAGTGTGTACTCTGTCAGAGCCGTTCGATCCTGCTCTGACCCTAAATTGGTCGAATAGGTGAAGGCGAGGTTACGCGCCAATTGTCGTCCAATCGTCAGGCGCGCGGCCGGATTTGAATTCGGGCGTAACACTGGATCGATCTGAAATCTGCTCAGGCCCAACAGCGATTCCGTCGGTTTTGAGATAAATTCCTGGGTGAGAAACGAGGCTGCGGTACCCGCTCCAGACCGAACCAGATCTTCGCTCCCCAGCGTATCAGAATCGGAGCGTCCGGTCGTGACCAGCGAGATCACTTCCGACTGCGGCAATTCCGGCTCGGACCTCAGCGTCACATCCATGTCGTTGACCGGCCCAGTCAGGCCAACATACACGTGGTATCCGCCAACATCACCTTCGGCAAGAAAATTGACCTGGGGCGACGTGCCCCCGCCTGGGGGAAAATCTACCGTCCCGGCTGTAATTTCATAACGCTGAGAACGGAATTTTATCGTGCCGCCTTCGAAAGTCGCTCGCCCCGTGACAAATGGGTCAGTCAGCAAGCCGGTGATTGTGAGCGAGGCCGCCCCGACCGTATTGACCTGCTCGTTCCGAATAAGGAGCGAATCGCTGGCCTCAACCCGGATGTCCAAATTCGTGCGCGGCAGCGAAAATCCGCCTCCCCCGATTCCCCCGCCAAAGCTCAAATCCACTCCGGCCCCTCCGCCCCCTCCAGAGGATGTCAATCGCTCTAAATCGAAATCGCGCACATACTCAGCTTGCGGAATCGTAATCAAACCCGTAAGGGATTGTCTCTGAGGATCGCCATTAAGTGTGACGTCGCCATTGAGCGTGATCTGCGCGCCCTGGTAATAGACGATCGCATTCTTGGTAGAGACATCCAATCGCCATTCTTTGGGCTCGAGTTGATCGAGAATGAGGACCCCCTTCGCATTGAGCATTCCGTCGTTCACCGCGCCGGTGAAATTTTCAAGCGTGACTTTCTCTCCCGCCATGACAATTCGTCCGGCGCCGTGTTCCAGGTTGTATTGGAGATCGATTGTTGAGAACGATATTTCGTTTAAACGAATATCGCCTCCGAGTTGAGGCGCGCTCGCCGGTCCCGTCAATTGCGCGTCCACCGTCGCCTTGCCGCCCATAAAATAATCGGAATTCAATCGCCCGATCGCTTCCAGGTCCGCAGTACCGTTGATTGCAAAATTAAGCTTTGCCTCTTCGCTTATTCCCAGAGTTCCGCCCAGACTGAGATCAAGCCCATCGCCGGTAATCCGCGTGCGTTCGAGCGTAATCTCCGGTCCGTTCATCGTGACTGTCAACGGCGTTTGGATCGTTACGCGGCGTCCTGAGACTTCGAGCGATATGGAGGCCAGCGAAAGACTTCCTTTCAACCCGTTGATTGTCGCTTCGCCTTTGTCGTTGACCGTCGGCCCGGTCAGCAGGAGCTTGCCGTCGATATTTCCCACAATGGAGGAAGAGAGGTTAGGCGCGAACGCCGCCAGCAGAGGCGCCAGGTCAAGGGCCGTCAGGTCGGCGCTGAGCTCGAGGGGGCGGCCCGGTTTTCGCAGCTCTATTGAACCATGCGCTGGTTGGGGTTTGCCTGTAATCCCGGTGACCAGATCGACGTCCAGACGACCATTTTGACTGGTTCGCGCCGTCAGGCTCAGTTGGCCCGCCTGCCGTCCGTTGATCGCCACATTTTGCCCCTGGGCCGTGAGTTCGAGATTGAGCTGTTCGATTTCCTTGGCGTTGCCGCTCGCCTGAAAATCGGCGTTGACAGTTCCGGTCGCCGCCAGGTTGGCGGCATCAGCGGCGTTGACGAGGCCGGCCAAATCGAGATTCTCGACCCGTCCTTTCACTTGAAAGACATAGCTGTTTAAATCCAGATCGCCATCCGCTGTAAATCTTCCTTGCGACATTCGAACTTCGGCGCGATTGAGTCGCATGCTATTTCCATCAAATATCAGACCGGCGCGGGTGAGTTCCACGGTCTGTCCGCCAATCATCCCGTTGATGAGGTTGATTGTCGCTGTTCCTTTCGTAGCGCCTGGCAAGCCAGTCAAATGGGCTTCGCCAGATACATCGCCGGAAAAAAACTTCTGTCCGGTTGGCAGCCCGGCGGCCGCGATCAGGGTGTCGCCAGAGATGCGTTCGACCGTGGCGTCCAGACGCCCCTCGACGCCCCGCGCGTCTCGCGGCGCCGAATAAGTGAATTTCGCAGACCCGCCGCTTGCTGCCACAAGCGCCCCATTCTCGAATTTAATCTCTGTGGGAGAGAACAACAGATGACCGCTGATCGCGCCGAGCGATTCGTCGTGAAGCAATACATTCGACGCATTGAGATCTCCTTCGAGCGTTGGGTCCTTGAAGGAGCCTTGCAACCGGCCTTCGAATCTGAAATCGCCGAGAATTTGCGGCTCGAAGGTCTCGATCGATTTCCGGACCTCTTCGATCGAATAGACGATGCTTTGCAATTCCTCAGCGTTTTTGGAGTTGAGCGAAAAACGAAGATCAGAGGCTCCGTCTCGCGAAAATTTCCCGGTCGCCTTGACTTGAGAGGCGTCCGTGTTGAGCAGGAATTGTTCGACGTCAAACACGCCGCCCCGCGCGCGCAGACTCACGTCGCCGGTCACGGGAATGGCGTCGACGGTTTGGGTCGTCTCGGCCTTTAAGCGGACGTTAACGGCGCCGCTCGCGGCCATAAAATCCATTCCCGGCCAGCTCAGCTCGGCGGCGCCGCCGAAGCGTCCGGCCAGAGGCGCGCGGCTGGTCGTGGCGACCGCGAAAACGTCGTCCGTCTTGAGGTCGTTGAATGTCGCCTTTAAACGGGAATCGCCGCCGCGTTGGAGTGGCGCCACGAAATCGCCCGACGCGTTTCCGCCGAAGAGTGAAGCCTTGAATTTGTTTAGCGAAACGGACTCGTTATCGGCGACCAGGTCTCCGTCGAGCGGCCCGACGGGCGCGCCACTGACGACGCCGTCCTTGATGGCCAAGCTTCCTGTTGCTCGATAACGTCCCCGTTCGAATTCGGCGTCGATGGTTTTCAAACCGATTCCCGAAATCTGCCCCTGCGCAAGTTCGATCTTGCTCACCGTCGCTTGGGTAGCGCTTGCGCGAATGAGGTCTCCTGAAGATTCGCCCCGGATTGCGACCGCCGATAAATCAATTAATCTGGCGCCCTGCGCGACGGCCGTTTGGGCGTAGGCCCGCCGGGTTTCAAAACCGACCTTGGCGCCATCGCCCTCGACCTTAATCCCCTCGATCTTCACCCCGTGAATCTGCGCCTCTGAAGCGGCGATTTCGTTCGAGCTCAAGTCAGCTGCGACCTTGTAACTGCTCCCTTCGCCCTCAACTTGTCCGGCGCCCGAGATGCCCTTGATCCTGGTTCCATAGGCGGCCAAATCGTCCGAACTCAGCTTGGCGTTGATTTTATAGGCATTCTTCTCTCCTTCGATCTTCGCATCGACAGTCGCCGCGCCACGCAGGCCGGCGCGCGGCTCCAAAATTCTTTCAATCTCCTCGAGCGCTACCTGTGAATGAAGGTCAAAGTTGTATCGCGGCGCCTTCCAGTCGTCGACTCGGCCTGAGGCAGATGCCCGCAGAACAGGAGTGCGAAGCGCAAACTGTTCGATCTGGGCGCCAGCCGCTCCGGCCGTTGCGAGAAGGTCTAAACCCTCTAACGAAATTTCCCTCCCCTCATAACGGAGCCGGCCGTCGCGAGTCGTCAGTTGCGTTCTAACCGCTTCTCCTCCAGGCAGTGGTTGCGCATTGAGATCTAAATTTCCCAAATTCCCATCGATTTTTCTGGATCGATCACTGATATGCGCTTCGCCTCCACGAATGACGGCAATCAGACTTGAAAAATCGAAGCCGAGGCGGCTGGGAGCCTGGGGAGGCGCCGGATGTAATCCCCGCAGATTTGAGCGACCCTGCTCGTCGACATCGATTCGCAAAATCAGATTCGTCAACTCCAGGCGCTTAAAGATGATCTCGCGACGCAATTGCAATGCGAACGGTTCGCGAATTTGGACCTTCATTTCCGCCTGGTCGACCGTTGCGATCAATTGCCCGGTTTGTTGATTAAAGATCTTGATACCGCCGATCTTCGCCGTCTGGATGCCCCAGGCGATGCTGAAATTCCCGATCTCGGCGCGCAGTCCATACTCACTGAGCGCCTCGACTACCTGGCTGGAGATGAAACGATTTAGCCTGCCGGTGCGCACATATAACAGGCCCGCGAGAACTAATAAGGCGAGTAGCGAGAAAACACCGGATCCGATCCAGAGCATGCGTTTGCGACGCGTATACCATGGCCGTTCAATGGAAGGCGTCTTCGGAGTTCGATCTACCATAATCTCCCAGCTAACTAGTCATATAGTAGGGGGATTATATCCGAAAATAGGGGAACTCCATCCGAAGTGGAATTGGATGGAAATGGAGGGATGGCAGAATGCTAGCACGGCATATCTGATGAGAAAAGCCGCCCGGTTCGGAATTAAAGCGTTTTTCAGTTGGGTATTCAGGAAAAACAAACCACGGGACGGGGAACACAGGGATGTTTAGTTCCGCTCTTCTTAGTGATCCCTGCGCGCCCCGTGCCCCCCATGCTTGATTCAACCTGAACTTTCAAATCGAAGATTCCATAAGAGCGTCAGATCGCGCCGTCATCTCGGCGGAGTGGATTGCGTGCCCATGCGCCGGATCAACCATTGACCATCGGGCTGGCGACTCCACTCCACTTCGAACTTGCCTTGAACGCGGATTTCCCGCTTATCAGACAATAGCAAAGCTTTCTGCTGGTACGTCCCGGTCAGAATGGCCGTCGCCCCGGTAACGGTTACTGACTCGATTGAATCGGCGTTTTCTTCCACGCGGACCTTGCCATCGAAGGACTGGAGAAAGGCGCGGATTGAACCCGGCGTGCGAGCGATCGTCTTACCGGCGTCGATCAATTCGCCATCCGGGGTGAACATCGCCGCAATCCCCTCGGCGTTCATGGCCAGCGTGAGTTGCTCGTAGCGCCGCATGGCCGCCTTCACCTGCTCTTCCGCATCCGGCGTGTGAGATGTAACCCCGCTTGGCTGACTCAATGGCACACGCACCACTTTGGGCGTTTTGAGCGTTTCGGGGGCTTCGATTTCGCCCTTCGCGTTGAAGCGCGCGACTTGGGTGGTCCCGAGGGCGTAGAAAGCGTCGCCGGCAATCGCGCCTGTTGTCGGCTCGTCGAAAGCGGGCTGATGATGCGATTGCAGCGTCTCCACCGCCTTTACTTCGGCGCCGTCGCTTGCAAGACGTATGCGGATCACGCGCCCTGGATTTGTGACGTTCTGGACGCCTATGAGATCGCCCTGCCAAAAATAAAGCCCATCTATGGCGGCGATGGTCTCGCGCTCGGGAGGCGCCAGGCGAGCGGCTTCGCCGCTGGCGGTATCGACGCGGAATACTCCGGTCGAATGCGCTATATAAAGCGTCCTGCCGTCTTCCTTCACGGCGATGCCGTTTGCCCCGGGCGCGCCTCCCGGAGGGACAAAGGCGGTCAAAACGCCGGCTTTCACATCCAGGCGGAAGACTGCGCCCGAGGCCGAGTCGCTGGCATACACATCGCCATTGGGCGCGACGGCAACGTCATTGAGTTGCTGAGCCTCTCGGGCGGGGAAGGCGGCGGCTTTCTTGCCGGTTTTCAAATCGTACTTCACTACCTCGTTGACCGGCGTCTTACGACCCACGTCGGTGAGCGCGCTGGTGCTGATGGCGTAAAGCGCGCGGCGCTTGGCGTCCACGGTGAGGCCCAGGATGTGATGCAAGCCGTCGTCGCGCTTCGAAAAGGGCAGAATCTTGCCGTCCGGGCTAGCGCGCACAATGCTTCGCTGTGAAATGCTGCCGACGAAAAAAGTCTTCGATTCCGGATCGTATGCTATGCCTTCGGGAATGAATCTCTTATCCGGGATCTCAAAGGCCACTTTGGCGTCGGCGATCTTAGGCAGTTTCGCCTCCATTGCGGCGCGCAGTCGCTGGAAATCCTGGTCGCCCCAGATCCGCTCATAGCCCAGGAACGGCGAGGGCAAAAAGCCCTCGCCGAGCTCCAGCGTCTTTCTCAGGCTGGCGAGCGAATCGTCGCGGGCTCCCGCAGCCGCTTGATAGGCGCCAAGATAAAAGTAAAGCGTCGGGTCGTCAGGTCGCTTTTGCAAGAGCCGCTGGATCGCGGCGATGGCGCGCTGATTGGGATCTTCCTCGCTCTGCCGCGCGGAGACCGCAACAGAAAAGGCGACGGCGACGGCGACTCCGAGCGCGGCGCCAAGGCGGCGTCGCATAGTGGTATCCGTTATCAACATTACAGCGCTTCGCATATCCCGCCTCCACAATTCGTAGATCAATCACGAAGAAACGATTCGAGGGCTGGAAATTTTGAAGCAATTGTCGCCTAAATGAAATGATCAGGTCTTCAATAAGTTGTAAAAAAAAACGACTCAATCGGCGGTTATGATGGCCGAAGTTTTTTCGGCGGCCTGCACGCGGCTGTGTTTGCGGCTGTATCCGAAATAGATCGCGAATCCGATCAATAGCCACACCACCAGGCGAATCCAGGTGTCGAGCGGCAGGCTAGCCATCAGCAGTAGCGAAAGCAGTATGCCCATCAGCGGAGTAAACGGGACCCAGGGCGCCTTGAACGGCCTGTCAATGTCAGGCCGTTTTATCCGCAACAACCACACGCCCGCGCAAACAATGACGAACGCCATCAGAGTGCCGATGCTGACCAGTTGGCCGAGAACGCTAATAGGAAACAGTCCCGAAAATGTCGCGACGACTAGACCGACCACTATCGATGAAATCCACGGCGTGCGGAAACGCGGATGAATCGCGCTTACCCAGGGCGGCAACAACCCGTCGCGCGACATTGTGTAGAAGATTCGCGACTGCCCCATCAGCGTCACCAACATAACGGTGCTTAATCCGGCCAGCGATCCGAATTTGATCAACAAGCTGCCCCACTTAACTCCAATCGCATCGACCGCCAGGGCGACGGGCGCGGCCACGTTCAATTGCGAATAGTGCATGACTCCGGTCAGCGTGGTCGCCACGGCCAGAAAGAGGATCGTGCAGATGGCGAGCGAACCCAGAAGGCCGATGGGCATGTCGCGCTGCGGATTCCTGGCCTCCTGAGCGGCGGTCGTGACGGCGTCGAAGCCGATGTAGGCGAAGAAGATCACCGACGCGCCACGCGCTATGCCCGACCATCCGAACTGTCCGAATCCCCCCTTGTTTTCCGGTATGAATTCGCGCCAGTTGTTCCTGAACACATCGGGATGGCGCCAGAGATACCCGCCGGCGATGGCGATGAAGATGATGATCGTGGCGACTTTGATAAAGACCGCCACTGTGTTGAATCGCGCCGACTCTTTGACGCCGATGACCAGAATAGTTGTAACGAGCAGGATCGAAATGAACGCTGGCAGATTGAAAAGAGCGGTCGCGCGCGGCAGACTGTCGAGACTGATTCCTGCGGCGTTGATCGTGGGTAGAATCGTCGCCGTCGGCGTCCATCGGCCTTGAAAGAGCGCAAACTCGCTTCCGGGAGTTCCAATCAATAGCGGCGGCAGATTGACGCCGAAATCCTGCAACAGACTGACTATTGTGCCGCTCCATCCCGCAGCCACCGTGGCCGAGCTGAACGCGTATTCCAACACGAGGTCCCACCCGATGATCCAGGCGAAGATTTCGCCGAGCGTCGCATAGCCGTAGGTGTAAGCCGAACCAGAAATCGGAATCATCGCGGCGAATTCGGCGTAGCAAAGCCCGGCGAACGCGCAGCCGATCCCCGCGAGCACGAACGAGAGCGTGATCGCGGGGCCGGCGAATTGCGCCGCCGCCGTGCCGGTGAACACGAAGATGCCCGCGCCAATGACCGCGCCGATCCCCAATGAAATCAGGTTATATGGTCCCAGCGCGCGGACCAGGCTGTGCGAGCCTTCCGAACCGGCTTCGGAGAGCAGTTGATCGAGCGGCTTGGTGGCAAGCAGCTTTGACATGATTTTTCTCCCGTGTTGATGATCTGTGATCAGGCGGGCGCGATCTTAGACGGGTTGAGCGAAGCGGCGAAGAATTATGTGATGAGAGGGAAGGATCGCGTGATGAGCTGGGCAATTAGCGTGGCGCAACGGCCAGCGCTTCAATGCCACAGTTTCCATTCACAGGCAGGAAGAAAGGAATTTTCTCTTGCCTGTGAATGGAAGATGTGGAATTGAAAATGGAGAATGGCGTCAGCTTCGAATTAAGCGGCGAACAGCGGGCGGAAAACGTTGTCGTTCCACTCGCGCAGCGTGGTCGTCGTCGTCGTCTCCGGCGTCCGCGATTCCGCAATGGCGTTCGGCCTTGAGAGCGCCTGATACATTTCCACGAGCGCCTTGGCGAATCCTGGGCTGGCTCCCATGCTCAGAAATGCTTGATAGGCCTGATCCGGCGAGATCTGAACATACTTAACCGGTTTGCCGATTGAATCGCTCAAGATTTTCGTAGCGTCTGCGAAAGTCAGGTCGGCTGGCCCGTGCAAGCCGCGAGTCTGATGACCGCCCCATTTCGTCTCGAGTAACAATTGCGCCGCGACGTCGCCGATGTCCTGGGTTGCAATTATAGGGTACGGCATATCGCCCGGCAGGGGTTGGTAGATTGCGCCATCGTTCTTGATCGGCTCTAACTGCTGAAGGAAATTTTCCATAAAGAAGCCGGGGCGCAGGTGGACGACATTTTCCGCCGCCTCGTTCAATCGGCGCTCGATGGCGCGGAGACCGGAGATCGGGCCGGCGTTTTCGAGATGCGCGCCCACGCTCGAAACATTGACAACGTAGGGAATTTTGCTTTCCTTGATCGCCGTTGCGGCCACAGCGCCAATCTCGTTGTGATAAGCGGCGGAGTCGGGATGGGTGATACTGGGCGGCGTTACCCAGAGCGCGACTTTGGCCCCTTTGAACGCTTTCGTCACTAAACCAGCGTCAGTGAGCGACCCTTGATGGACTTTGACCCGGCTGCGTATGGAGTCAGAGAGTTTTTCAGGTTGGCGAACGATGACGGAGACGTCCGCTCCGGCCTCCAGAATTTGCTGCAAAGCGCGTCTGCCGATGTTCCCTGTCGGCGTTGTAATCACGATAGACATATATCATTGCTCCTTTCAGGTTTTGTTGACTACCGGAGGGGAGAATATAATCGCGCGGGCGGAGTTTCTATGTGAGATTCGCTCGATTTTATGTCAGATCGTCCAATTTGACTTCGCGATGGATGCTTTAACTGAAGTCTTGAACAGCGTTCGGGTTCGCAGCACGGTTTATTGCCCGGTCGAGATCGGCGCGCCGTGGGGGCTTTATGTTGCGAAAGAGACCGGCGCGCCATTTTTCATTTTGGTCAAAGGGTCGGCCTTTCTTGTAATTGAGGAGTTGAATATCCGGCGTCGCCTGAAGGCCGGCGATTTCATCATCATTACGAAACAGTGCGCCTGTAAAGTCTCGGATTCGCCGCGGTCGGAGATTATAGACCTTCAGGAATGGCTGCGTCGCAACCCACCCGGACCGGACGGAAAATTCAAAGTCGAGGGCAAAGGTGAAATCACGAATTTTATTGGCGGGACGTTTTTCTTTGAAAACCACGAGAGCCATCCGTTGCTGAAAGTTTTGCCGCCCTTCCTCCATTTTTCCGTTATACCGGGAAAGATCGGACTAGACAGCAAAGTGGTTGACTGGTTCGGAACTACTCTCGACCTTATCACCACCGAAGCGGCTTCGCGCAAACCTGGCGCCGAGCCGATCATTACCAGGCTCTCCGACATCCTCTTCATTCAAGCGATTCGGGCATATGCGAGCGCAGTCCCTACCGAGCGGCCGAACTGGTTCGCCGCCGCCGCAGATGCGCAGATCGGCGAAGCGATCGCTAATATCCATCTGGCGCCGCAGAGCCAGTGGACTGTCGAGGGATTGGCTACCCTCTCGGGGATGTCACGCTCGGCGTTCGCGAACCGGTTCACCGAACTCGTCGGAGAACCGCCGCTTCGATATCTGTCACGCTGGCGCATGCATAAAGCCATTGAGCTGCTCAGGGAAGGCAAGCTGACGACCGCCGAGATCGCCTCACTCGTCGGGTACGAAAGTGAGGCGGCGTTCAGCAAGGCGTTTAAAAAGTGGAACGGGCAGGGGCCTGGAGCTTATCGCCGGAGCAAAAATAATCCGGCATAGACAGGATGAACAAGATTTTTCACGATTGGCTGGAGAAGGTCTGATGATAGATCAATTTGAACATCCTGCGAAATCTTGCTCATCCTGTCTATGCTCCTTTTATTTTGCGCACGCGCTCAGCTTTCTACAGCTTGCCCAGGAGTTGGCGCAGCTGGTCGCGGTAATTACGACTCAGGCGCAGTTCGGCGCCTCCGCGGAGAATGATCCGCCAGTCGCGATGCGACCATGGTTGCAATTCCTGAATGCGATCGATGTTGACCAGCCGCGAGCGGTGAATGCGCGGAAATTTGCGAGGGTCGAGCTGGGCGGCGAGACTGGTAAGGGTTTCGCGCATCAGCGACGATTGTTTGCCGAAGTGAATGCGGACGTAATTGCCCTCGGCCTCGATCCAGTCGATGTCGTCGGTCTTGAGCACGAAGACCCTGTCGTTGTTTTTGATGACCAGACGGTCGAGGTATTGCGGCCTGTCCTTTATTTCGGAGAGCAGGTCGAGGATTCGCTGGTTCACGTCGTCGCGGTTCTTTTCTCGAAGCCGATCTTTCGCCCGACGCAGCGCTTGCGTGAACCGAGCGCGGTCGAACGGTTTGAGCAGGTAATCAACAGCCTGTACGTCAAACGCCCGCACGGCGTATTGTTCGTAGGCCGTGACGAAGACAAACAACGGACTTCCCCTCTCGTTCAGCGCTTCGGAAACAGCCAGGCCGTCTATTCCAGGCATCTGCACGTCCAGAAAGATCAAGTCCGGCGCAAGTTCGCGGGTGGCCGACAGGGTTTCGGCGCCGTTTACGCATTCGCCGACGATGACGATTTCGGAATCGCCCCTGAGCAACTCGCGCAGGCGTTTGCGCGCCAACGGCTCGTCGTCAACGATCAGAATTCGAATCGGTTTGGACTCGGTCATGGTCTTCCTCGGAAAATCAGCCACAAAGCCACACAAAGCATCACGAAGATGAAATCAACCCTTAGTGTCTATTTGTGCGGCTTTGTGGATAAGATTTTCATGGTGAAAAGGAATTTCCAGTGTTACGACAAGACCGCCTCCCGCCGCGTTCATCATTCCGAAATCATGGTCGTCGCCGTAAAGCCGCCGCAAACGTGATCGCGTGTTGGCGAGTCCGACGCCGTCAGCGACGCCGTTTTTCGGCGCCAATCCGGGTCCGTTGTCGCGCACTTCGACGCGCAGGCGTTCGCCTGGCGCGCGGCGCGCGCTGATCGCGACTACCCCCTCGCTTGTCTGCCGAGCGACGCCGTGGCGGATAGCGTTCTCGACTATCGGTTGAAGAAACAGATTCGGCACGCGGGCGTCCATCGCCTCCGGCTCAGCTTCTATCCGCGTCGTCAGACGATCTTGAAAACGCAGCCTCTCGATCTCCAGGTAGCATTCCAGAAACTTCAATTCCTGCTCCAAGGTCGTCTCCTGCTCGACAGAATTTCGCAGAGTCATTCGGAGAAATTCTCCCAGGCGGGCGATCATCTGGTCGGCCGCCTCCACGTCTTCGCGCATCAACGCGGAGATCGAATGCAGCGTGTTGAAGAGAAAATGAGGATGTAGTTGCATCTTCAGCGCCGCAAGCTGCGATTGCGCCAACTCCGTTTCCAACTTCGAGGCTCTGAGTAGGCCTTCCTGGTAGCGATGGTAATAATCGAAAGCGTAGCTTGTGAGGAGGATCGTCCAGTAGATCAGGCTCCACCAGGCGAAACTCGAGAGGAAGACGGGTTGAAATTCGGCGAGCAGCGCCGAGACCGAACCCGGCCACACGCCCTTGCTCAGCCGTGACGAAATGACGACGTAAAGGAGCAGGTGGGCGAATGAAAAGATGAACCCGGCCGGCGCATGAAAGAGCAATCCGTCCAGCCACTCCCTGCGCGGGATCGGAAATGTGCGGGCCAGCCACAAAATCAATGGGGAAGAGACGACCCACAAGAGCCAGAAGACGACTCCGCGCAGCAGCGCCTGAGTCAGAGTGATCGGATGATCTTCATAGGCATGTTGCAGGTAGACCTGAATGGCAAAATAGAGTCCGGGCAGCGTCCATGCGCCGAAGATGAACAGCCATTGTGTCGATCGTCTTTGCCACATATGGAAATCGCGCCGATAGCCTTCCCTCAACGTCGGGCAACCGCCCGCCGGCGCCATCTTGCCCCAATTCTCAAGGCGCCATCAAGTTTCGCAGAGGCAAAACGATGAGGTAGAATCTGAGCCACGTTGAAACCCAATTTACGGAGGAATAATTGCTGTGAGGAATTTTCTTGAGAACCGCCTGGGTAAAGAAGTCGAGGTTTGCTGCGAGGGAATTACGGTCACCGGTAAAGCGACCAAGGTCGAAGGCAATGTCCTTCACCTGGAAAAAGACGGCGTAACGGCTTACGTCAATATTGAAAAGATCATCATCGTATGGGATTCGCAGGAGAAGAAGGCTCATTCCCCCGGCTTCATTTCACAATCTAAATAGCAGTATCGGCGCGGGCGTGAGCGCGCGCCCTGTTTGCGCTCACACCCTATGGCCGCCGGCTTATCTTCTTCCCGGCGCCGCCTTTCTTCGGATCGGCGCGAAGATGCGCCTGTAACCGATTACCCGGCTTCTCCAATATTTATCGAATTTATCAAAGTACGATAGCATGACGCCCCCTGAAGTCGAGGCGTGGTAAAACGAATCCGCGTCGCGCACGATGCCGACGTGTTCCAATCCTTGGAAAAATACCAGCGTGCCGAAACGTGTGAACTCTTCTTGGGTGGCTTCGGGCAAATCCTGCCAGAGGTTGCGAGTCGAGGTTCGATCGAAATTGACTCCCGCTTCCCGAAAAACTCTCCAGACAAATCCCGAACAGTCATAGCCGTGATCGTCAGTTCCCGCCCAAAGGTAAGGCAGGCCAAGACGGTCGTTGATCGCTTCATCTAATGACGATTCGATCTCAGCGGTGTAGATCGGGCTGTATTCGATGAAACCGCCGGAAGAGATTAGCGCCGGATTTGAAACTCCCGCTTTGGCGATATTCAACCCGTACGCGAAGAAGCCGAACACAAAAAAACAGACTGCTATCCGCATATGTCTCTAGTCTCCTCGTTCTCTTGTACAGCGCTGCTCGCGAGCCGCGCTGGCCCAGATCTCTAGCTGAAAGAGGTGACATCTAGAGAATATGTGAGTTGGCGACCAAAGGGGGATAGGGGATAAGAGTGTGCAAAAAGAGGGCCAAAAACGGATGATATATTAGCATTTGATCTGTTTTTGCGCCAGAAATATTAAAAGGCGCGACAAATAGAGTCCTTTCAACCGCCTTGAACGTCAAATGTTTTTGAGATAGCGAATTCCAACTTGCGCAAGTATACTTTGGCGCCGGAGTGTCGCAATTTCGACTTTTGATTCCCGCCCCCGGAACAGATATTAAGAATCAAAGATAACAACTATCACTCGTATGAAAATAGCTATTTTGGGGACTCGCGGAATCCCTGCGAATTATGGCGGTTTTGAAACATTTGCGGAACAACTCGGAACGAGGCTGGCGGCCAGAGGGCATGAGATAACGGTTTACGGGCGCAAACATTACTCAACCACCAGCGCCTCCACGTACAAGGGCGTAAATCTGGTAGTCCTTTCGACCATCCGCCATAAATATTTCGACACTGTTATTCATACTCTTCTTTCCATTTTGCATGCCACGCCGCGCCGCTACGACGCGATTCTGATCTGCAACGCGGCGAACAGCGTCTTCTCTTTTATCCCGCGCCTGTTCGGGACGCCGACGCTGGTCAACGTCGACGGGTTGGAGCGCAAGCGCAAAAAGTGGAATTGGATTGGGCGACAGTATTACCTGATTTCCGAATGGCTTTCGACTTTCCTTCCGACCGCCATCGTGACCGATGCGCAGGTCATTCAGGATTATTACGCGACGCGTTACAGGAAAGAGTCGGAGATGATCGCCTACGGCGCCGAGGTCGTTCGCCGCGCCGATCCTGACAAGTTGCTGAAGTTCGGCCTGCAGGCAAACCGGTACGCGCTTTACGTCAGCCGCCTGGAGCCCGAGAACAACGCGCATCTGGTGATCGAGGCATACAGCCGCGTAAAGACCGACATGCCTCTGGCAATCGTCGGCGGCGCTCCTTACGCCGATGAATACATCTCGCGGTTGAAGAGCGCAAAAGATCCCAGAGTCAAATTCCTGGGGTTTGTTTTCGGCGAAGACTATCGGGCGCTGCAGCAAAACGCATATTGTTACGTTCACGCCACCGAGGTCGGAGGCGCTCACCCGGCGTTGATCGAAGCGATGGGAGCGGGCAATTGCGCGCTCACGCTCGCCACTCCTGAAAATATGGAAGTCATCGGCGACGCCGGCCTCAGCTATAAATCGGCTGAGGAACTGGCTCTCTATTTACAGCGCGTCATTGATGACCCCGCGATCATCAGTGAATACCGCCATCGCGCTATGAATCGCGTGAATGAGCGCTACAATTGGGAGCAGATCACGAATAGTTATGAAGAATTGCTCGCGCGCCTTGCCG
>DASTMP010000013.1:0-15297 GCA_035714085.1 Blastocatellia bacterium | reverse complement strand
GAGGTTCTTGCGGCGCGCGATAATCCGCCATCCGCGCGATCACGCGGCCCATCGCGTGAACCGGATTGACTACGCCGAAATCGCCCCAACTATGGCCGCCCGGCCCTTTGAACGTTATGCGATACCGGCGCGAACCGAGAGCCTGATGGGTTATGAACTCGATCGTGGTTCCGTCGAACGAAACAAAGGCCGAGACGCGCCCCGCCAGCCGCCCTTCGCTGAATAGATGTCGCACGCCCCGCAGGTCGCCTTCGCCCTCTTCACCGACGGTGGCCACGAACGCTATCGAGCCGCGCAACCTGATCTCGGCCGAATTGAGAGTCTGAATCAGACCTATGATGGCCGCCAACCCGGCCGCGTCATCGGCTATGCCGGGCGCGCACAGCCGCGAACCCACCCGCCGCACCCCGACGTCAATCTCTTCGGGAAAGACCGTGTCCAGGTGCGCCGAAAGCGCCAGCGTCGGATCCTCCTTCTCGCCGCGATAAAAACCGATCACGTTGCCCACGCTGTCGATGTGCGTCTCGGTCAGCCCGAGCTCGGTGAAACGCGCGGCGATGTAACTCGCCCGCCGCCCTTCCTTGAAGGGCGGCGCCGGAATTTCGCAGACGCGTATCAGCTCGGCGGTGAAACGCGCCTGCGACGAGTCTATGAAATCGAAGGCGCGCGCGATTCGCGCGTCATGCAGTAATTCGGCGGCCGTCTCAGGCCGCGTGACGCCTGCGCTGTTAATGATCGAATTGGACACGGTTCTTATTCTACCTCCGGCGGTGATTGTTTAACCTCGGGCGCCAAAACGCAATGAGGATTTGAAGAAACCATTTCTTGCGCCCTCATACATTTTGGTGTAGAAGTTGGCGGCAAGCCAGTGGAGAAAATTGAATGCGGAAAGGAATCGAAGAATTGGAACGTCAATCTAGCGACTCAGGCTGGATCGAGATCATCACCGGCTCGATGTTCAGCGGCAAGAGCGAGGAGTTGATCCGCCGTTTGCGCAGGGCGCAGATCGCGCGGCAGAAGGTTCAGATATTCAAGCCCGCGATCGATCTGCGTTATTCGGATCAGCACATCATTTCGCATTCCGAAATGAAGATCGCGTCGCAGTTGGTCAAGTCGGCCAACGAGATTCTGGCGGCCGTCGAGATTGACACCAATGTGGTAGGCATCGATGAAGGACAGTTCTTCGACCAGGACCTGGTCAGAGTCGCGAACAATCTGGCCGATCAGGGCAATCGCGTGATCGTCGCCGGCCTGGATATGGACTATCTCGGGCGCCCGTTCGAGCCGATGCCGCTTCTGTTGGCCGTGGCGGAAGACATCACCAAGACGCGGGCAATCTGCGTTCGCTGCGGGAGCCAGGCGACCTATACGCAGCGACTGATAGCCAGCCGCGAGCGCGTGGTGGTCGGCGCCTCCGAATCTTACGAAGCTCGCTGTCGAGGATGCTTCGACCCGCATCTGTCGGAGAAGGCCGGGGATTGACAGGTGTCAGGTGTCAGGTGTCAGGTGTTAGGTGTTAGGTGTTAGATAAGGAATGACATTGCAAACTCTATCCTGAAACCTGAAACCTGAAACCTGAAACCTGAAACCTTATGGAAGAGGTTGAGTCATGAACACAGGACGTCCGCTGGAACACGATCTGCTCTTCGATTTTTTGCGCGTCGTCGAGGCCGCGGCGATAGAGGCCGCGCGCTCGATGGGAAGGGGCGACCGCAAATATTCCGATCATGTCGCGGTCGAGAAGATGCGCGAGGTCATGGACACGATCCCGATGGACGGCACAATCGTCATCGGCGAGGGCGAGCGCGACGAAGCCCCGATGCTCTACATCGGCGAGCGCGTGGGGATGGGCGCGAAGAACGGCAACCCCAACGACTATCCCGAAGTCGACATCGCCGTCGACCCGCTCGAAGGCACGAACCTGTGCGCGACTGGGGCGGCCAACGCCATTGCCGTGCTGGCCGCGGCTGAACGCGGCGGTTTGCTCCACGCCCCCGATATATACATGGACAAGATCGTCGTCGGCCCATCGGTCAGAGGCGCTGTAGACATCGATGCTCCCGTCAAGGAGAATCTCAACGCCATCGCCGTCCGATTGCGGCGAAAAGTAGAGGATTTAACAGTCATAGTTTTGGATCGTCCTCGACATCGCAAATTGATTCAGGACATTCGCGACGCCGGCGCGCGCATACGCCTGATCACCGACGGCGATCTGTCGGCGGGAATCTCGGCGGCCGTCGCCGGATCGGGCGTCCATGCGCTGATGGGTATAGGCGGCGGCCCCGAAGGCGTGATCACCGCCGCCGCCATGAAATGTCTGAACGGCGAAATCCAGGCCCGTTTCGTTTTGAAAGAGCAATTGGAGCAGGCCGAAGACCGCGCGAAGATTCCCGACGGTCTGGTCGATAGGATGCGGGAGATGGGAATCAACGACCCGGCGCGCGTCTATGGCGCCAACGATCTCGCCCCCGGCGACAAGATCATCTTCGCCGCATGCGGCGTGACCGACGGCACGATTCTTCACGGCGTCAGGTTTTTCGGGACCGGCAAAAGGACGCAGTCACTGATCATGACGACGGAAACGATGCACGTGCGTTTCGTCGATACCGTGCACGTCGAGGGCGGACCGGACGCGTTCGTGAGGTTCGATAGGATGTAGTCAAATTATGAATCGATGAAAACGAACCCGCGCCCACACCGGCGCCACTGCGCGAATGGACAGGAATCGCAATCGGGCGGAACTTCAGCTCAACTCAGTAGGCTTCAATCGCGATTGCAGGAACTCCCCGGCGTCATGGGCGTCGCCGTTCGCGACATCAAGACCGGAGAAGAGGGTTCGATCAAATGAGGCGCGCTGCGAGGCACAACGCGATGATCGTTTACGCGGCTCTGATGACACTGTCTATTCTGTGGATGGCGCTCGTCCTGGCGGCGCCGTGGTTGATGGCGGAGCGACATTTCCTCGCTTCGGCGGTTATCTATCAGGGGTTTTCGGCCGTATGTCATCAGATCCCGGAACGGTCGTTCTACTTTCACGGACACCCAATGGGCGTCTGTTCGCGCTGCGCGAGCATTTACGCGGGATTCATCATCGGTCTGTCGCTTTACCCCTTACTGCGCGATTTGCGAGAGGGCGGATTCCCGCCTCGGTGGATATTGATCAGCGCCGCCATCCCGACCGTGATCGATTTCACGGTCGGGGTTTTGGGGCTGTTCGCGAACACCTTTCTTTCGCGGGCGCTGACCGGGATATTATTCGGAGCGGTCGCCGCTTTTTACATAACTCCGGGCCTCGTCTCGGCGTTGAATGATTGGCTGATAGCCACAGCTAAACCGAAGGCGGATAGCTGAAACCGTGTGGGAGAGAATTTACGGAGGATGATTTATGGATGATCTTGACTGGAAAAGGCCGGCGCTGATCGGGGGGTTGATTTCTGGAATACTCTCAGTTGTCCCCTTTATCAGTGTCTTAAACGTCTGTCTTTGCCTATGGGCATGGATTGGCGGCATCGTCGCCGCCAAACTTCTGATCGGTCGTTCACAACGGATAGTCACAGCTAAGGACGGAGCCAAGATCGGGATGTACGCCGGATTGATCGCCGGCGCAATCGTGCTGTTGGTCTCACTGCCGTTGACGCTCTGGCAGATGGATCGTGTGTTACAGAGTATGATCATCTTTATGAAAAATTCGCCGGAAGCGCAATCGTTTTACATGCGAATACAGGATGACCCCACCCTTAAGATCATGTTCTCTTTCATCATAGCTTTCGTTAGCTCTATTTTGGTTCTTGGATTCACTGTGCTGGGCGGACTACTCGGCGTCGCTTTGTTCGAGAAACGTAGAAGTCTACCTCCGCCGCCGCAATATCCGCCCGGTTACCCTTCCAACTACCCGCCGAACTATTCCCCGAATGATCCTTCCCAATACCCGCCGCAATCGGGCGGGTCGGGCGGCGATCAAGGCGGGTCGCCTCAAGGGTAAGTAGAGACGCAAAATTTTGCGTCTCTACTTGTCGTCCCTCTCTCACGATGATCGCTACCGGAGACATATGAAGCTGCTTTTCATCTCCCCGCATATCCCATATCCGCCCAACAAAGGCGATAGGATTCGATTGTCTCACGAGCTTCAAGCGCTCATCGAGCGCGGTCACGAAGTCCATCTGCTGGCTTTCGCCGCCGACCTGAATGATCTGAATTATCAAGTTGATCTCAGGCGGACGTGCGCGACGGTCAGGATCGTTCCGCTTCGGCGCGTCTGGGCCGGCGCCCGCGCGCTTGTCAGTATCGCCTCCATGCGCCCACTCTCGCGCGGCTATTTCGCATCGCGAAAGATGCGACGGCTGGTCAAGCGCGCATGCGCCGAAAACGACTTCGACGCGGTTTTTGTCTTTTCGTCGCCGATGGCGCAATACGTCCCGCAAGAACTGGTTTCGCGCGCCGTAGTGGATATGTCGGATGTCAATTCCGAGAAGTGGCGCGATCGCGCCGGCGGAGCTAATCCGTTGATGTCGCGGATCTATTCTCTCGAATGTAAAAGACTGCGCGAGTATGAATACAAGATCATCACGCGCCTTGCGAACACGGTGGTGACCACCGGGCGGGAAGCCGCTTTATTCGACCGCCTCGACGAATTCACGCGGCGCGCGCGTCTGCGAACGATCGCCAACGGCGTGGATCTTGACTATTTCCAACCTTCGTCCCAATCGCCCGACACGATCTCGCCGCGACTGGTCTTCGTCGGGGCGATGGACTATTTCGCCAACGTCGAAGGCGCGCGTTATTTCGCCGAGGAGGTCTTCCCGCTCATCCGATCGCGCGAATCGCGGGCGAAATTCTCGATCATCGGCGCCAACCCGACCGACGATGTGAAAAAGCTGGCGCGGTATCCGGGCGTCATCGTCACGGGGGAGGCTCCTGACGCGCGCCCTTACCTGCGTGAAGCGACGCTCTGCGTCGCCCCGCTGCGTCGCGCGCGTGGCGCGCAGAACGAGACACTCGAAGCCATGTCCGCTGGCAAGGCTATCATCGCTTCTCCGGAAGCCGTCGCCGGATTGCGCGTCGTTAGCGGTGAACACCTGATGGTCGCCGACTCGCCCCGTAGATTCGCCGACGCGGCTCTTGAAGTCATCCGCAACGCGCGGCTGCGCGAAAGTCTGGAGACGCAGGCTCGCCAGTATATCGAAGCCGAGCACGATTGGAGATCTCTGCTCCAGAGAATGGTTGAGCTGGTTGAAGCCGTAGGGGCGCGAGAACATAAGTTGGGAAGATCGAACACTCGCGCGATTGCCCGCAGTTGATCACGCTATTCTCTTCTGTCCGCTATGGCACATTGATTGCTTCAATTTACATTGGCGAGTTTATTTCATTACGTACAATTGAGACGCCTGAGAGGTAGTTTATGAATACAGCCAATGAAAATGTCTCCATCTTCAGATCACACATAACGTTGAAGCGGCTACTGGACGAATATGAGGATTTCGACGCGGCGAGCAGGCTCTGCGCTGATTATTGCATCACCACTAATGATGTTGCCTTGCTGATCGGTGAGTTTCCGAAGCCTAAGAGATCGAAATCGCGCCTGACATTCGTTATGCGGTCCGATAAGACTATTGATATGCGTGACGCCTACCTTATGGCGCGATAAGCCGGAGAGAGGATATCAAACATACCCTGACCATTTCGTGGCCGTCTGCTGCGTGTCTGAAGGCGTCAAACTTCCCTTGATCAAGCGCGCCCAAGAAACGACCAGCGTTGACGTCAGGAATAAGCGTCGGCGCGCACCCGAAGCGCATCAGATGCGCGCCGCGTGGAAGTGAGCGTTACTATTAACCAGGAGCGACGGTAAGCCGCTCACCGCTTGCTCGAACCGCCGGCGGCGGTCTTCGCCGCCTGCTCTCCACCAATCTCAATCGGAACGCTGCGCTGTCGTCGCGCAGATTCGGGAATTGGCGCGGTGACTTCCAGCACGCCGTTCTCAAATCGCGCCTTCGCCTGGTCGGCGTTCACGCCTTCTGGCAGCGGGATCAGCCGGCGAAACTCGCCGTAGCTTCGCTCCGACCGGTACCATCCTTCGCACTCCTCCTCTTTCTCTCTTTTGCGCTCGCCATGTATGAGCAGCCCCTCGTCAGTCATCTCGACCTTGATGTCGTCCTTGCTCATACCGGGCAATTCGGCGCGCACAATCATTTTGTTGTCGCGCTCGAAGACTTCGATCGCGGGCGCCCATGCCAAAAGTTCGCCGAATCCTCGCCCGCGCGAGAGACCGAGGTTTTCGAACATGTGTCCGACTGCGTGATCCATCTCTTCTGAGAATCGCCGTATCATCTCGAGTGGGCCGGAACTGAAGAATTCACGCGCGCTGAGCGGAAAGTGGTCTGGAGTCCTGTCGCCTCGCTGCGCGAGGTCGCCATGTTGATGTCGCATGGCGGTCGATTGATCTCCCTGGCTCTGTTTTTCACCCTTTATACCTGCCATGATTTTTCACCTCCTTTCTTTATCGAGAAATGCTTGTAAACCTGTGATGAGTGGGCGCGCTCGAACTGTCGCCTGCGGGCACATTAATTTCTCAACCATGCCCCACTCCCGGGAAGCGCCGGGTGATGGGGTTCAGGCCGCCTCACGCGCCCAGGTCGATCTTCAATCGAACGGCGTAGCGACACACCGATTCAGATCGAATATTAGAAGCGCGCAAAATCAGATTGCGAAGCTGATGAAAGGCGCGTAGAGTATGGGCGCGCTGATTTACTCCCTTCCAAAAAATCTCCTCATCCGGCGTCACGATTTCGCTCTCGAATACCGGAATCGGATCGCTCAACCGCCTGATCCCGGTTGCGAAAAAATCTCTGACGAGCGAACTGACGTTTGAAAACAATCGCGTCCGAACAAGATCCCGATTGCCCGAAACCGCGCGCCCAATTGAATACGCGCGTTTCAAAACGCCACAGCGAGGAGCGATTTCAAGCATGCCGCCGAGCGTCTGGCGGACGCCAATAGATGTTACCGACGCCCGAAATTCATGAACGCCTAAATCATGATGAAATCATGATGAGGCTGACGCCGCGCCCGGCGCCGGGAATCGCGACTCCCTGAAACAATAAAAATCGACCACTGAAGAAACGAAGTAAGCGAAGAGGATTAAAGATCGAGGATCGAAATCGCGTCATCGCGCGTAAGGCGACCCTCGACCCCCGATTCTCGACTGCCTTCGCGCTCTTCGTTTTCTAGTGGGCGATTTTCGGAGGAATTGCGAAGTGGGAAACTTTTTTGCTGTCGTCTCGCCCGACAACGTCCGACCGAAATCGGAAGAGTTGTTCAGGGTCGGCTTAAATCTCGCGCAGCGCATCAAATTGCAAGCGCCGAAACATACGATAGATGTCGCCTATGCGCGCGCCGCATCGTTCGCGCGCCGGAATGGGTCGGGAGGCAATATGGTCACTGACGACGCGACCGGATGCTGGCTGATGGCCGCCGGGTCGTGGTTTCACACAAACGGTTACGGAGCGGGAGACGAGAAGTGTCTGCTTCGGCGCATGGTTGAAAAGAACATGGCGCGCGTGGCGTCGGGACTGGAGGGATTTTTCGTCATCGTCTTTTGCGACGCGCGCTCCCGCGAGGTCTTCTTCGTCACCGATCTAATGGGCGGCCGTCATTGCTTTATGCGCGTCTTCCGCGATTGCGTGGCTCTGTCCACTTCGTCCTTATTGCTCGCGGCCTTGGGCGACGCCACGCCGGATGCGCTGGCTTGCGAGGAATTTTTGCGCACGGGGGCGATATACGAAGACCGCACGCTCTTCCGCGAGGTGAAGAAACTCGAACCCGCCACGATCTACCGTTTTGCCGATGGCGCGTTGGCCGGCGCGATCCGTTACTGGCGAATGTCCGATCTCGATCCAGAAGCGTTTGATGGCGAAGACGCCGCGCAAGGCTTGGGCGAGCGGCTGATATATTCGGCCGAAAAGGTCGCCGCGACATACCGCCGCCCGGTCTGCGATCTGACCGGAGGTTATAGCTCGCGTTTGGTGGTCGCCGCTTTTTTGAACGCCGGAGTTGAATTTGAAACTGCCGTCGTCGGTAGTGACACCGACCCCGACGCGCTCATCTCGAGGAACTTGTCGGAATTGATAGGCGCGCCGAACAGTCGCTTCAAACCGGATGAAGCGATAAAGTTTCGACGGCTCGAAGATGCGCTGCGATTGACCGACGGCGAATGCGATCTGATCCACTATGCCCGCGTCCATTCGCCGCATAATACCCTTTCAGCCGAATTCGACGTGAGCGTCAACGGATCGTGCGGCGAGATCGCGCGAGGCCATGAGTGGAATGTGCTCTTCCCGAAAGTCGGGAGGCGCGAATGGATCGATTGCCGCGAGGTGGCCGCGAGATGTTACGCGGCTGATCCTTGCAGCCCCGATCTCTTTCCGCCCGACGCCGCCTTTGACATCGTCGAGCACCTGGCTATGATCATAGGCCGTTTGAACAAGGGCCTGGACGGATGGCCCAACACTGCGCAAATGGATCATGCGCATTTGATGCTGCGAATGCAGCGGCGCATGGGAAGAATCGTCAGCGGCGTCGACCAGGTCTGGCCCTGCGTTTCGCCGTTTATGTTCCGCTCGACGTTGGAGGCGGCGCTTCAAACGACCGCGCGCACACGCAGGCACAGCAGGCTCGTTCGGAGCTTGATGGCGATGTTGAGCCAACGACTGGCCGCCTATCCGCTCGAACGCGGTTACCCGGCGGCCCCGCTTACGTTGAGATATTTGCCGCAATTCGCCCCCGCGGTGTGGCGCTGCGCCAAAAAAGTCTGGGACAGGGCGCACGAGAAATATTTCGTCGCCCAGCCGGCGTCTAAACCGGACAGTCTGCGGTTATTGTATGACGATGAGGTTCGAGAGACGCTCAATCCCGCGACCATGCGGTTGGGTCATTTGATCGATCCATCACTGTTGCGGAAGTTTCTCGAATCGTCGCGGCAAGTTTACTTCGCTTTTGATCGCCAATGGCGACGCGTGCTGGCCACGGAGATGACGCTGCGATTTGTCAGCGATAGACAGTAGGCAGTGGATAGTGGATAGTGGATAGTGGGTAGTGGATAGCGGGCAGTGGGAAGTTTCGATCTCTCCACTTCACACTATCCACTGCCCACTGCCCACTATTTCAGGAGTATTCTAAAGTGAGAATCAGTCGTGTTTATACAAAGAGCGGCGACGCGGGCGAGACCTCGCTGGTTGACGGAAGCCGAGTCAGCAAGGCCGATCCGCGCGTCGTCGCCTACGGCGACGTCGATGAATTGAATTCGCTGCTTGGAATCGCGCGAGTTGGCCTGACCGACCCGCAACTGGATGAGGCGCTCGGCAAGATTCAGAATGACCTTTTCATCGTCGGCGCAGACCTGGCCAGTCCGCTGGAGATTCAAGTCCCGAGGGTCGGAGAAGGTCACGTCGCTGAGATGGAGCGGTTGATCGATTTGTTGCTGGAAGAGTTGGAGCCGCTGCGCGAATTCATTCTGCCGGGCGGAACGCGGCTTGGCGCCACACTGCATTTGGCCCGCGCCGTCTCGCGCCGCGCCGAACGATCAGTCGTCGCGCTCGCTGCGCAATCGGCGATCAATAACCCCGCCCTGATCTACCTCAATCGCCTTTCCGATCTCCTCTTCGTGATGGCGCGCGTCGCCAACAAACGCTCCGGCGCGAAAGAAGAACCGGCGGATTTCAGTGAAAGATGGAAGTAAGCCGCGCAGTCAACCATCGCAGCGCGCGGATGATCTTCGGAGTCAGCCAGATCATCACGATCAGAAAGATCGCGACGATGACCAGCATCACGACGGGAAAGTAGACCATCAGGATCGTCGATCCGAACGCGACTACGTCTTCAGTCAAACTCAACGCGACATTCGAGATGGGTTCAGGGCTGGCATTTGCGGCCAATCTGGTCGCGGCTTTCGCCCCGTGCGATCCGAGCGCGAGTCCTCCGCCCAGGATCATTGCGGCCATCTTTACCGCTGGGTCGAATTCTGCGAATGCGCTCGCGGCCAGGATCGCCCCCGCGGGGACGCGTATGAATGTGTGGATCGCGTCCCAGACCGAATCGATGGCGGGAATCTTGTCGGCGACGAATTCGATTAGGTATAGAGCTGCCGCCAGGCCAATTAGGCGCCAATCGCCCAGCATTTCCAATCCGCCGGGCAATTTGACCAGATGAAGTCTTTGCAGGACGCCGAGCGTGAGCACGGTCGCGTAAAGATTGATGCCCGAAAGCCATGCGGAGCCTGCGGCGGTTCCGAGTGTGGTGACCAAGTCGGCGTTCATTGTCGTACTAACTTCTTACCTTCTGTAGACTTTTATCGAAATCGCCAAAGAATACTCCATCCATAGCCGAAGGCTTGGATGGAGATGAATGCGCGCATCGTGGGCGCTTCGCCCTCGATTAACAGCGTTTACGAAACGCATTTATCAGATGTAACATATATTTGCGTGATAGTCGAAAAGGCTTTCAAGTACCGATTCTTCCCCACTGATGATCAGGCCGAGCAGTTGGCCAGAACCTTCAGCTGCGCTCGGTATGTTTACAATCAGGCTATGGAACTGCATACCACCGCGTGGCAGCGGGAGAAGAAATCCATTGGCTATCACGAAACCGCATCTAAACTTACCGAGTGGAAAAAGGAGCCTGACCGGACCTTTCTTTCCGAGGTCAGTTCGGTTGTTCTTCAACAATCGCTGCGGAATCTCGATAACGCTTTTACGAATTTCTTCGAGAAGCGAGCGCAGTATCCCAAATTCAAATCCAGACGCGACCGCCAATCGGCCCGCTACGCCACCAACGCCTTCACCTTTAGAGACGGGCAGATCACACTGGCCAAGCAATCCACGCCGCTCAATATCGCGTGGAGCCGTCCGATGCCTGACGATGCAAGAATCCTTAGTCTGACCATCAGCCGAGATACGGCCGGACGCCATTTTGTAAGTGTTCTCGTCAAGACCGACGTAAAACCATTGAAGAAAGCCAAAGCCGAAGTCGGCATAGACGTGGGCATTAAGATACTGGCCACGACCAGCGAGGGCGAGAAACTTGAAAACCCTCGCCCGCTTCTCAAACGGGAAAAGCGATTGAAGAGGCTTCAGCGCCGACTCTCGCGCAAGGTCAAGGATAGCAATAATCGGAAGAAGGCCAGACTAGCGGGTAAATATCTGCTCAAAACTACCGGGTCGGACGCCCGGAAAGTAACGCCTACGAGGTATCAGCGACGGCGCTCGGGCGTAGGAATCCCCCGCCATAACGCGAAGCGTTTGGCGGTGAGAGAAGGTCAATTTAATGCCTGGACATGCGCGTTGTACTGCTTCTCCGCCTTCATAGTTTTAGCCTAGGAGAACCCCTGGCAATGCTCGAACTCCCTCTCCGACAATTGATGCTAAAATTGAGAGAGTATTTCATGGGTAAAGTCGAGTTCGGGGAGGTCAGCCGAAAACAGACAACCCGAGCTTCGTCGTCGAACGGCCGTCCCGCCGATTCGCGGGTGGAATTTGCCGCCGTTTGCGGTTATAGTTCCGCTTCGTTACAGATGTTTATTCGTTATCCATTGTCCTTTCGATGACCGCATCACTTGTCGACCGAATCCTGGCGCGCGATCCGCGCGCCATTGCTCGCGCAATCTCCAAGATCGAAAACGATGCCCCCGACGCGAACGAGATTTTGAAGGCGCTCTTCACGCGAACGGGGCGCGGACTGACTGTCGGCGTGACGGGCGCGCCGGGCTCGGGCAAATCCTCGCTCGTTGACAAGCTCGCGCTGCATTACCGTTCGATGGGTAAGACGGTCGGCGTCATCGCGGTTGACCCTTCAAGTCCGTTTTCGGGCGGGGCGATTCTGGGCGATCGGATCAGGATGCAGACCATGGCCAACGATCCAGGCGTCTTCATTCGCTCGATGGCGACGCGGGGCAATCTGGGTGGGCTGGCGCGCGCGACAGTTGACGCCGTTGCGGTTCTGGAAGCCGCCGGATACGATAGGACGCTGGTCGAAACCGTGGGCGTCGGACAGGACGAAGTGGACATCGTGAAGGCCGCCGACGTTTCGGTCGTAGTGCTCGTCCCTGGAATGGGCGATGACATTCAGGCGATCAAGGCGGGCATTATGGAGATTGGCGACATCTTCGTCATAAACAAGGCCGACCGCGAAGGCGTCGAGCGGACCGAAAGGGAATTGATCGCGCTGCTTGAGATGTCGGAGCGGTCAGATGGGCCAGGTGGAAAGGATGCCTGGAGGCCTCCAATCGTCCGCACCATCGCCGTTCAGAACAAAGGCATAGTCGAGTTCGTCGAGGCCATCGAAAATTTCGCCGACTTTCGCCGCGCGCATCTGGCCTCACTGGAAAGGCGCGCAAACATGGCCCAAAACCGAATCATCGAGTTGTTGCGCGAACGCCTGCTGCGGCTCGCGCTCGATGAAGCGCTGGCGCCGGGGCAGTTAAGGGAGCTTGCTGCGCAGGTCGCCTCGCGAAGCCGCGATCCATACTCGATTGTCGATGAGATTGCCGGCAGAATCCGGATCGAGTAACGCTATATCGGAGCCGTAACCTTGTCTAATCCAAAAGAGGTAATCATTCAACACCTGGGCGTCGCCGTAGAATCGATTGAGGGGGCGCTGGCGTTCTGGCGCGACGCGCTCGGCCTTGAATTGAAAGGGGTCGAGGTTGTGGAGGATCAGGGTGTGCGAGTCGCCATGTTGCCGATCGGCGAAAGCCGCATCGAACTGCTCGAAGCCATCGGCGAGGAGACCCCGGTCGGGAAGTTTCTGGCCAAACGCGGCCCCGGGATTCATCACCTTTGCGTCGAAGTCAACGACATCAACGCGAAACTCGGCGAATTGAAAGCCAGCGGCGCCCGCTTGATTGATGAGCGACCGAGGATCGGCGCCGGAGGCGCGCTCGTCGCATTCATCCACCCGTCGTCCACAGGCGGCGTGTTGATCGAATTGACTCAGATGGGGAGCGGGGAGTAAGGAATGGGGAGTGGGGAATGGAGAGCGATATATTGCTATTCCCTATTCCCCACTCCCTATTCTCTACTTCCCGATTTCTTTTAAGGAGACTTGTTGTGAAGAGGAAGACGCTTTTGTTTATCCTGCTCGTCGCGGGCTTTGTCGCCGCGCAATCGTGCAAGTCGCTTTTCAAGAGCGACTATGCCGAATTGAAGGCCGCTGACCTGACGACCTTTGTAGAGTCGAGATTCCCGGAGATGTACAAACGCCAGCTCGCGCAGAGCGAAATGATACGTAAGCAGCTCATTGATAATTTCAAGAGGTCGTTCGCGTTCGCTCAAGCGGCTGAGGTCGCGGGACTCCATAAGTCCGATGAGTTCAAAAAGCGATTGGATTTCGGCGTCGAGCAATTGCTCGCGACCAAATACACTGAACGCAATCCTGACGTGATCATATCTAAAGAGGAGTGGGAGGCTTACTACGCGTCGCACAAAGACCAGTTTGACGCCCACCTCAAGTTCATTGCCGCGAACAGCAAGCAGCCGATAACCGATGAACAGAAGGAGCGGCAGCGGGAGATCTGGAGCCAGACGAAGACTCGCGCGGAGAAGGCCCGCCAGGCCGGCCTCGATAAAGAGTCGGGGTTCGCGGTTCTTGTCAAGTTCGGGAAGGCCGATCTTCTGGCGAACCTCTACGCCAAGTCACTCGAAGAGAAGAACAAACTCAGCGACGACGAGAAGAAGAAATATCTGGCCGAGCATCCGGGGGCCGACCCGGATAAGGTGAAAGAGAAAGCCCAGGGGCTGCTCGAACGCGTGAAGAAGGGCGAAAGCTTTGAGAAGATCGCCACTGAATTCAGCGACGACCCTGGAAGTAAGGGGAAAGGAGGCGACCTGGGCTGGTTCGGCAAAGGCATAATGGACCCCGCTTTTGAAAGCGCCGCGTTCGCGCTGCAGAAGGGCCAAACGACCGGCGAACTGGTCAAATCGAGGTTCGGCTATCACATCATCCGCGTCGACGACCGCCGAAAGGCTCCGCCCAACACCGCCGCTACCCCTACGAACGAAGGCCCTGGCCAGACGCCCGAGCGGAACCAGGAGCCAAAGGAAGAGATTCACGCGCGCCATATCTTAATAGACACCACAGAGTCCGAGCAGTTCGAGTCCCGGCTGATTCAGGACAAAGTAAAACGCGAGTTGGAAGATGCGACGTTGAAATACACAGTCGCCGCGCCCACGGACTTCATCATCAAAGTTACCGGATTGGATCGCAATCACAACCCCGGCGCCGTCGGCGGACAGGGCGGCTCAATGCGTGAAATCAATCCTGGAGTGAGCAAGTAATGGAAAAAGCGCAAATCGGAATCATTGGCGGCAGCGGTCTGTATCAGATGGACGGCTTGACCGACGTGAGGGAGATCGGCGTCGAAACACCGTTCGGCAAACCTTCGGATAACTTCATTCTCGGAACGCTCGATGGCGCGCGCGTCGCCTTCCTGGCCCGGCACGGGCGCGGCCATCGCCTCATGCCTACCGAGTTGCCGTTCCGCGCCAACATCTATGCGATGAAACTGTTGGGCGTAGAACGGATCATTTCGGCCTCGGCGGTCGGCTCGCTGCAAGAGCGGTACGCGCCGATGGACATCGTTTTCCCCGATCAATTCTTCGACCGCACACGAGGTCGCGTCTCGACTTTCTTCGGCGATGGCGTGGTCGCGCACATCGCATTCGCCCATCCCATCTGCCAATCTCTGGTCGACGTTGTGGCCGGCGCGGGGGAGTCGGCCGGGATCAAGATTCATCGCGGCGGAACCTATCTGTGCATGGAAGGGCCAGCCTTCTCCACGCTCGCCGAATCGCGGCTCTATCGCAGTTGGGGCATGGACGTGATCGGCATGACCAATCTGCAGGAGGCCAAACTCGCGCGCGAGGCCGAGATTTGTTACTCGACCATGGCCCTGGTGACCGATTACGATTGCTGGCATCCGGATCACGACGCGGTGACTGTCGAAATGATCATCGAATATCTGAATAAGAATTCGGCCAACGCGCAGGTGATCATCCGCGACGCCGCGCGCCGTCTGGCGGCGACGCCGCGCGATTGCAAATGCGGCGCAGCGCTCCGTCACGCGATTCTGACGGCGCCCGCCGCGATCCCGGCGGAGACGAAGAAGAAACTTGCCGCGATCATCGGCAAATATGTGGGCGAATAATGTCATCCACAAAGCCACACGAAGGGCCACGAAGATGAAATCGATCCTTAGCGCCTCTTCGTGTGGCTTTGTGGATGATTTTCTGAGGAGGAAATTTATGAAATATC
>DASTMP010000012.1:0-4819 GCA_035714085.1 Blastocatellia bacterium | reverse complement strand
CCGGTTTCGACCAGATCGACGATGCGGTCGGACAGTCCCAGCAGCGGCGCCAGTTCGACCGAACCGGACAGCGCGATGACCTCGATCGGCACGCCTTTCGCGTGAAAGTAGTCGGTGGCGATGCGAGGATATTTGGTCCCTACTCGAACGGTGGCGAGCAGGTTGTAATCCTCGCCCAGGACTTCGCGCTTGCCGGCGACGACGATCTTGCACCGGCCGAATTTCAGATCGAGAGGCTCGTGGACGTCGGCGCGCGACTCGATCAGCACATCGCGCCCGCAAACGCCCGCGTCGGCCACTCCGTACTCGACGTAAGTCGGCGCGTCCCCGGGTTTGACCAGGACGAAACTGTATCGCCCGTCGGTCGAGTCGATGACCAATTTACGCGAATTGAATTCGCTTTCGGCGACGCTGACGCCAGCGCGCGCGAAGAGCTCCAGCGCGTCGTCCTGCATCCGGCCTTTTGAAAGCGCGATTGTCAGCATGTCATTTGGCGCCGATCTTTACCTGTTTCCCCTTCTTTCGCATTTGGCGCGCCTGCTCGAACGCGCGCGCCGGGTCGCCGTCGAATGAGATCGTTTGAACTTCGCCCGCGCCCCGCCATTTCAGTTTATCATCATTCATCGAGATTGCGCCGACCAGACCGTCGAGCGCGACCGAGAATCCGACCGCCGGCTCAGGCTCGCCGAAATTGGCGATCAGGTTGTCATAACGCCCCCCGCCGCCGATCTCCGCGCCACAACCCGGCGCGTAGACTCTGAAGGTCAGCCCCGTGTAATACTCAAGCCCGCCCGTATCGCCCAGATCGACGTCGAAATTCTCTCCGAGTCCGAGCGAATCCAGCGTCGAATAAATCTTGTCGAGATGATCGACCGCAGCGAGCGTTCGCTCGCTGTTCAGGATCTCCCGAGCGCGCCGGACCACGTCATGTTTGCCGGCGATCTGAATCAAATGGGAGAAGTCGGCTCGGCGCGACTCTTCGACACCTGTAGCGTGCGTTTCCAAGAACTCCTCGACCGCGAGGCTGTTGCGGCGATCAATCATCTCGCGCAACTGCGCCCGTCTTTCGCCGTCCATTTTCAGGAAGTCGGCGACGCCGTTGAAAAAATCGACGTGCGACAGCGCGATGCGAAATCCGTCGAGACCTAGCGTCGTCAGGACTTCCGCCGCGACCAGCAGGACCTCGATGTCGGCGACGATGTCCGGTTCGCCGATGTGCTCGACGCCGAGTTGATGAAACTCTCGCGCGGCGCGTTCGGTCGGCTCGTCGTATCGAAAAACCTCGCCGGAGTAACATAGCCTGATCGGGCGCTCGCGCCTGATGAACCGCGTGGCAACCGTACGCGCGACCAAAGAGGTCAATTCAGGCCGCAGCGCCAGCAGCGCGCCGTCGCGGTCGACGAAGCGATATGTTCGCTCGGCCTTCTCCTCGCCCATCCCCCGCGCGAACAGGTCGTGGTAATCGAACATCGGCAGGATGATCTCGTCATACGACCAGCCTGCGAAAACCTCCATCGCGCGCCGTTCGACATGGCGACGCAGTTTCACTTCTTCGTCGAAGAAATACTGTACGCCTGCCGGGATTTTGGTGAGAGATGACATATCTTACCAACCTTCCGGAAAAACATCACATACTCGTGTTTGAATATATAGAAACCGCCCGCAAGAGCTCGATAGCGCCAGATATTCTCGAGGTTGCGTTTTGCCCGGTTGCCTTGCATATCTTTGACTACCAGGCTTTTCAAACTATAACCGCGCTTCATCACTTCCTGCATGCAGTAAAAACCAAGCGGTATCCATTCGCTATCCGCATACATATCGCCAATAACGAGGGTTAAATAGCGTTCTTTCTCCAGAAAGCGATCGACGACATCAACCGCTTGCCCGAACTTATGTAGAAACTCCTCAACACTGGGACAGTTTGAGAGGTCGCCTTCGCGATCCGAAAACTTGATGATCGAATGATAAGGGGGATGAAGGATTGCGAGTTGAACACCCTCTCTACCGAGGCTCTTCAAAGCGCCGGCGATTAAAGACGGAGCGGCCACGAGATCGCTGCTATCACCAGTCAAAACCTGAGTAATGATTTTGTGAGGATTGCCCTGGCTGGCGATTCGTTCTGATGCTTGCTTCGCGAGCTCTGGCTTGAGCTCCATACCGATGCCGTGACGACCAAGCCGCCGGCATTCGATGAGTGAAGTGCCTGAACCGAGAAAAGCGTCGAGAAGCACATCGCCCTGTTTGGTAAAGCGGCGCATGGCCTGATACGGAATCTGGGGAACGAAATTTCCGTGATAATCGGCCATGTGCGTTCCCGACCTGTCCCGCTCCGGAATCAACCAAAGCGAATCCGTCAAAATGTCTTCATACTCGCGCCATTCATCCAGGTCGAGATCGTTTAGAGGAGAAGGCTTTCGCCGTTTCACGCTCTTCTTCTTTTGCGGCGATTCGCTTGTTGGCTCTTCGAATGTTGGGAGTCGTTCTGGCATTTTCAGCGCCTCTCACAACCAGCGCCGCGAGCGGTAGCGAGCGTGGCTTTCGAGTTGAGCCGCGCTCGCTACCGCTCGCGGCGCTGATCCACAAAATCAATTCATCACTCGCCCGCGATTATCGACTTTAACTTCCATCGCGCGCGCCTTCACGCCGCATGCCGCCATTCGCGCATTCATCGTTTCGGCGATCGCGCCACAATTCCCGGTCGCGAATGCGATCAACGCCGAGCCGGCGCCACTGATGGCGACGCCGAGAAGTCCCGGATGCGAGTCTTTATCGTTATTCAATTTCAAGACCTCGCTCAGGCCAGGGGCCAGCGGGGCGCGGAAAGGCTGATGCAATCTGTCGCGCAGCGCCTCGCTGAGCAGATCGAAGCGGCGCTCGGAGATCGCAGCCTGCAGCAGGGCCGCGCGCTGCAGATTGTAGATCGCGTCATGTCGCGTGACCATTTGCGGCAGCACCGCCCGCATCTTCGCCGTTTCCATCTCGACTTCGGGTATGCAGAGTACGATTCTGACCTCCTCGGGCCAGCGTCGTTTGACGGCGACGAGCGAGCGTCGTTCGGCGCCGGAGTAATCAACGTATTCCTTGACGACAGCCACGACCAATCCGCCGAGCGCGCTCGGCGCGAGATTGTCGCCGTGACCTTCGAAGTGCAGCGCATAATCGAAGAACTCCTCCTCGCACAAACGCTCGCCCGACAGAGCCTCGTAAATCGAAATGCCGGCGATGATCGCGGCGCTGCTGCTGCCCAGCCCGCGCGAGAGCGGAATCTGGTTGTCGACGCGCAATCGGGCGCCGGGGATTTCCCGCCTGCGCTGTTGAGCGGTGTGCAGCGCGGCGCGAACGATCAGGTTCGACTCGTCGCGCGGCAACTTCTCTGCGCCTTCGCCGGTCAGGATGATCTCGAAACCTCGTTCGCGCGGCTCCGTTTCGACTCGCAGGTAGAGCGAAAGGGCCAGCCCGCAGGTGTCGAAGCTCGCGCCTAGATTCGATGTCGATGCAGGGACGATGATTTCGGTTTTGGACATCTCTGTCAGGCTCCAATGTAGCGGGCATAAATTGATCGCGCCACATTCGGATCGTCTGTGCCTTTGATGATGCAGCGGGCGTCGGGGAAGACTGTGATCTCATGCTCGCCCGATTTGAACTTCAGCAAAAAGCGATTGTAACTCACCTCGCCCGCGTCGCGCATTCGCTCGGCGAGTACGGCGAAATCGACCTCGGCGCCGGTCGCCCCGGTAGATGGACAGATTTGAACCGCGTTGCGCCCACACAGCGTTATGACTAACTGTCCGCCTCGCGCGGTGAGGAAATCGTAGCGTCCCTGCCCGCAAGCGGGACAGTCTTCCGAGCGGTCGCTCAGCCTGAGCCGCGTGGACGTGTTTTGCCAGAGATCGAATTGCAGCAGCGAGCCGTGAAGCTTTTCGAACTGATGGGTAAGAATCTTCAACGCCTCCGCCACCTGATGGGCGGCGACCTCGGCGATGATCGGCAGAATAACTCCGGCCGTGTCGCATGTGGGCGATGTTCCGGGCGCGGGCATTTCCGGAAAGACGCAGCGTAGACACGGCGTAACGCGCGGGCGGATCGTCATCTGCGCGCCGTAAGAGCCGACCGCCGCGCCGTAAATCCAGGGCTTTCCCGTTTTCACCGCCGCGTCGTTGACCAGAAATCGCGCCTCGAAATTGTCCGTCCCATCCAACACGACGTCGGCGTCGCGGATCAGCTCTTCCACGTTCGAATAATTGACGTCTTTGACTACGGCCTCGGCTTCGATTTCGGAATTGACGCGAGCGACGCGGGCGGCCGCGGCCACGGCCTTGGGCAACCTGTCGGCCACGTCACGCTCTTCAAACATTATCTGGCGGTGCAGGTTCGACTCTTCTATGAAATCGCGATCGATCAAACGCAGGCGCCCGACGCCGGCGCGCGCGAGCATCTCGGCATGCATCGCTCCAAGCGCGCCGCAGCCGATGATCACCGCTTGGCTCCGAGCCAACAGTTGTTGTCCTTCTTTGCCGATGCCGTAGAAGAGAATCTGGCGGGAATATCGTTCGGGGTTCATCAGAGGATAGATGATAGAAGATCGAGGATAGGGTAGAGGATAGAGGGTCGAATATGGCGACCCTCTATCCTCTACCTTTTACCTTCTTCGTGGTCTGGCGGTTGTTCTGATCAGAATTTCAGTTCCGCGCTCGAGTTTCACTTTGTTGCTGCCTTGAATGGCGGTCGAGGCCACGCCGGCCCCCGCGCCGATGGCCGCGCCGATGGCCGCGCCTTTGCCGCCGCCGGCGATGCCGCCGATGATGGCGCCTAATGCGCC
>DASTMP010000011.1:0-29150 GCA_035714085.1 Blastocatellia bacterium | reverse complement strand
GTTAAGGCTGCGCCCCTTCAACAATCTCATGCCAACCGTGTCAAAATACGACGGCCCTACCACTTTGAACGCGCCGCCAGGGCGCTGGGAGGGTGGAAGATAGTCCCGCCCCTCGATCAGGAAGGGCGCGCCGCTCATATAGCCTTCCATCGGCGGCCTATCAGTGATGGCGACGTCCCGCACTCCGGGCACGCTTCTGACCTCCTGGGTCACTTCCCTGAGATAGTTCGTCAGTGTCGCGCTGTTCGTGAATTCTGTCGGCGGCGTTGGAAGATCCATCGCAAGAACATAGGTTGTATCCACGCCCGGGTCGAGACTTGCAAGCCTGTTGAAGCTTCGGATCAGCAGGCCGGCGCCCACGAGCAAGACAAATGAGAGCGCCACTTCAGCAACCACCAGGGCTGTCCTCATCCGATGTGGTGTGAGCCCGGCAGTAGTTCGCCCACTCTCCTTCAGCGATCCGGCAAGATCGGGCCGCGTGCCGCTGAGCGCTGGCGCCAGGCCGAAAAGGATTCCCGTGAGGATTCCGATAACCGTCGTGAAAAGCAACACGCCGTAGTCCATGCGGACGTTTGCTTCCGGTGGCAGCATGTCAGGCGGCGCCCACAGTTTCATTCCGCGCATTAATGCGTTGCCCAGCGCGAGGCCCGCCACGGCGCCGAGGATTCCGAGAAATATGTTTTCCGTAAGCAGCTGCCGGATCAGGCGGAGACGGCTCGCGCCCAATGCTGAACGAATAGCGATCTCGTGTTCCCTGTCCGTACCCCGCGCCAAGGTCAGATTGGCGACATTGGCGCACCCGATCAGCAGCACGGCTCCCACCGCTGCTAGCAGCACCCAAAGCGAGCGGCGGAGTTCCGGCTGAACCACCTGATCGATATAAGGATCGACCGCTACGCCCCAATCCTTATTCGAATCCGGGTACATGGTGGCAATGCGCGCTCCAATCGTGTCCATTTCGTCGCGGGCCTGCTTCAGAGTGACGCCGGGCGCAAGGCGAGCAATGGCATAAAGCCAGTAATAATTGCGTGTCATGTTCGAGGGCGTGAAAGCGAGAGGCAGCCACATTACACCCCAGGTCCGGTCAAACTCACTGTTCGCCGGAAGCACGCCGATGATCGTGTAACTTTTTGCATCCAGCGTGATCTTGCGGCCGATAACTTTGGGGTCGCCGCCGAACCGGCTCTGCCAGATGCGGTTCGAGAGCACTACTACCAGATCGGCGCCAGCCTCGTTTTCGCTTGCGGTGAAAGTGCGCCCCAGCGTCGCCTCCACGCCAAGCGCCTTGAAATACGATGCCGAGACTCTGTGAACATTAAGCTGCTCGGGTCTGTCCGAGCCGGTCAAGGTCACAGTGTCCCAGGTGGTGGCTGAGAGAAATTGAAAACAGCGATTCTGCCGCTCCCAGTCGAGGAAGTTCAGAGTGGAAATGGCGTTGCGACCTCCGTCCGGAAGCTTTGCCCTCACGCTGACGATTCGCTCCGGATCTGGATAGGGGAGAGGCTTGAGTAATACGGCATCCACAAAACTGAAAATCGCCGCATTGGCGCCGAGGCAGAGCGCGAGCGTGATAGTAACAACCAATGTATAGCCAGGTCTCCTCAACAACATTCGCGCGCCGTAGCGCAGGTCCAGCAGCAAATCCTCTAACCATCGCGTCCCCCGGGCATCGCGGCACTGCTCCTTCACCTGCTCGGGACCGCCCAGGGCAAGCTGGGCCCGTCGTCGCGCCTCGTCCGGGTCGAGACCCTGCGCGATCAGATCGGCAGTTTGTTGGTCCAGATGGAAGCGCAATTCCTTGTCGAGTTGGTCTTCCATCTTCCTTCGATTCCATAAGCGAGACCACCAAGTCATCGCGCGCCTCCTTCGGACATTTTGAGAATCAGAGCGACGGCTTCGGTCAGCCGCTGCCAGGCGGCGGCTTCAGTTTCGAGTTGGCCCCGTCCTTTCCGCGTCAGGCGATAAAACTTGGCCTCACGCCCGGTCTCGGTCTCCTTCCAGTCAGCCGCCAGCAGACCGCGATTTTCGAGCCTGTGCAGCGCTGGATAAAGCGAGCCTTGCGGAACCTGAACTACGCCGCGGGAGACCTGATCGAGGCGTTGCGCGATTGCATACCCGTGAACAGGACCGAGCGCGACAACTTTCAATATCAATAGGTCCAACGTTCCCTGTGGGAGATCAGATTTTGCCGTCATTGCGCCTCCTTCTTCTACACATTATGCGAAAGATATGTAGGAGTGCAAGGCATATGCCCCGGGTTACCGTTAATGCTGATTTTGGAATGCGAATAGATATCTGCCGTTAGCATGGCTTTGCTGACCGGTTCAACATAGAGTCAAAAACTTAGCGCCCTTCAGGTTTGAAACGTCATTTCATCGCGGATCCGCTGTTTGGCGAGCGCGACCTGCAGTTCCCCCATCACCAAACGCAGATTCTCCACCGCTCGTGTCCCTGATGCGCCGCCGTAGCAGACGAATCCAGCCGCCTTGTCGACCCGCTAGTTGTAGAGGAGATCAATGGCGTTTTTGAGCGCGCCCGAAGTCGCGTGGTTGTACTCTGATGTCACGAAGATGTAGGCGACGTTCCGCACGCCGGGCACGCTTCTGACCTTCTGGGGCGCTTCCCTAAAATCCTACGAGATTTGTAAGAAACTGGAAATCTCTTTGTAAGTTGCGCCCCAATCACTGTGCGAATTTTCAACGCGCAATTTTGGAAACGGACAATGACTAAAAATCTCGTTTTGAAGAACATTCCATTCTTCCCAAAATTGTAAAAGACTGCCGCCGAAGGCATCCAATCCGTGATGCTCAACGTCTCTTTGCTCAATCGACCGAATCCAATCACGCCTACGCATTTGGGCGATTCTCTCCAAGTGCTCGGCGATATTATCAACGGCGTAATAAATCACTGCCGGACTCAGGGGACTGATGATAGATTCTATTTTACCGCAGAAGTCGAGAACGCTTTGGCGAGAATGACCTGCCAAATACATAAACTCTGCCATCGGCTGCCAACCGTGTCCTTCCATCACACATAAATTATTGACGCGCTCACGCTCATCAAGGAAAAGTCGCCACTCAGCCAACATTTCCTCGACATAATTCTCGGCGAAAGCAGGAAATTTACACTTCGGGCGGCGGTTGCTTCGCTCATTGATGGCGGTAACATCTAAGTTTCTCCGGCATAAAAAATCATTCAAATAACTGACCGTCGAAGTTTTTCCAGAACCGCCCAAGCCTTCAATCAAAATGAGTTTAGTTGCCAACATCTTCGCTTTCAAAAGTCACATTCACTTATGTGCAGGCATATGCCTGAAGAAGAACTCCGGCGCAACTGATTATAGGGGGCCGTTGCCGGGGTCCACGGTGTCTCTGAGCGCGGAATCAGATCTCCGCGAAGAAGGCCGCGATGTCACGCGCAAGGAGCTCAGGCTCCTCTGCCGCAGCAAAATGCCCGCCGCTCGGCATCGAGGTCCACCGACGAACGTCGTAAAGCCGCTCCACCCATTCCCGCGGCGGGCTTCCCTCTGATACATAGTTGTTGTCGAAGTTGGCAAATCCCACCGGCGCCTGCACACGGGCGCCGGGTTGAATCTCCGCACTATGCCATCGGTTGTCGAAGTAGTCGCGCATCGAAGGGGTGATTGTCTCCGTGACCCAGTAGAGCGTGAGCATGGTGAGGAGAAATTCCCGTGAAAAGCGTAATTCGAGGTCGCCGTCGGAGTCGCTCCACGCGCGCCACTTCTCAAGAATCCAGGCCGCTAGTCCTGCAGGCGAATCGTTCAACGCATAGCCGAGTGTTTGTGGTCTCGTCGACTGGATGGCGGAATAGCCCCGCTCGACCTCATCCCATTGGCGCACCTGGGTAACATATGCGCATTCGGCTTCGCTCAACGACCGAGTCCCTTCGCCTGTCGGCGGCCAGAGTTCCGGTGTGGTTAGATGTATGCCGATCATGGGCGTCGGATTCTCGATGGCCATATACGTGGCGACGCCGGCGCCGAAATCCCCGCCTCCGGCGCCATATCGCTCATAGCCAAGTCCGTGCATGAGCGTATGCCACATCCGTGCGACGGCGCCGTAGTTTGCCTGTGCTGGCCGTTCCGAGAAGCCGTATCCAGGAAGCGAGGGAATGACGAGGTCGAAAGCCGGCCCGTCGATACCGTTGGCTTTCGGGTTGGTCAAGAGGGGCACAAGCGGCAGGTATTCGAGAAACGAGCTGGGCCATCCATGGGTCAGGATCAAAGGGATGCCGTTTCCTTCCCGTGCTCGTTCGTGTACGAAGTGAACGTGAATGGCGCCGAGTTCAGCACGAAAGTGCTTGAACGTGTTCAGCCGGCGCTCCTGCGCTCGCCAGTCGAAGCCGTTGGCCCAGTAGCTAAGAAGGCGCTTCAGGTATTCGAGGTCGGTCCCCTGCGCCCAGGCGACCCCAGGCGCCTGATCAGGCCAGCGCGTGTTACGGATGCGCGTTCTCAGGTCGGATAGAACCTCATCCAGAACGCGGATCGTAAAGGGTACGGTTTGCATCGGCTTGCTTTGCATGCTCATGAATCCGGTTGTGCTTCATTTTCAACTAGCCATACGGTAAGCGGCGGCATAGCATCACTCTGTCTTATTCGACTGAAAAATCTCCGCCCCGGACATAATGTAGATCGACTTGTCACCCTCAGATAGATGTTAGGCGCTGTTTCGAAACACTCTGCCTCTCGGCTTCGCGGAGAGCTCACTATCCAAGTTAACAAGGTTCCTTCGCGCATGGCCCATTCTCCATTTGTTCATTTAGTCATTGAGTCGCGCGCCTCGTATATTGTACAAGTCACGCCCGAATCTATGGTAATTTGCAAAACGCATACATAGCTGGACTCGAAATACTCTTTCGCGGATTCAGAGCCCTCTATCTTCTCTATGTACTTAATTTCTGCTCCAAGTAAATTGATTGATAACTCATCCTCATCCCGCGCTATGCGCAATTCTGCACACTCTGTGTTGACTAAACGGCCTGTAAATGTCAGCCCAACATTTGCTCCGATAAACACGGCCTGAAGCAAGGAGCCTCTGCGCTTCCATTCCTCCAGAATACCCTCTCTGTCCTTGATAAATGGAAGTTCCTTGCTCGACATCTTTCTTCTCACCTCTCAGGGAAGCGCTTTGCCTGCGTTCGCCTCTCGTGCGCCTAACGGCCCAAGCTCAGCGACGGCGGCCACGGGACGAGTTGAATGCAACTGCGACGGCCCGCCGCCGTTCGCTGCATCGCACGGTTAGCATGGTTAGAGTCAGATGCTGTTTTTGTGGTGAAACGAGTCATTGCCGCAGAATCTTCTCCATCGTTTTTCCTTTTGCCAACTCATCGATGAGCTTGTCTAAGTAGCGAATTTTTTGCATCAGCGGATCTTCGATTTCTTCTACGCGCACACCGCACACAACGCCCTTGATAAGCGCGCTATTTGGATGAATGCCTGGTGATTGAGCAAAAAAGGTTTCAAGATCGTTTTCCTGTTCGATTTGCTGTTGTAATCCCGCTTGGTCATAACCCGTCAACCAGCAAATGATTTGATCAACTTCTTCTTTAGTGCGATTCTTGCGTTCCGCTTTTTGAACATACAACGGATAAACCTTTGCAAATTTCATCACGAAAAGGTGATTCTTAGGCATCGTCATTCCTCCTGTAGATCGGATTCTATACGCATGTTGTCTCCAGCGCGCTAACATGAATTCTACCGCGTTGTGAGTGTCTAGTATTAGACACGGGTGTCCAATACCAGACACCCGTGACTACTATCAGACACCGATGTTTGTTGTTACCGGCATGCTGCCAGTCGTCACTACAAATTATACAGAATGCGTATTACTCAGACATAATGTACAACCTCCGTTCGGCTGTGGGTCGCCCCATAAGGGGAAAAGCGGCATGATCCCTGTTCTCGCCATCATCTTTTCACGATACTGGCGCACGTCAGCCGGAAATAGATCGCTGAAGGCGACGCCCTCTATGCCATCCGACTCCATGACGCGCGCCGCCGTTTCATTGTTCGGTAGATTCTCGGCCCAAACCTGTTCTTTCGCCTTAAGAGAGTAGTTAAACGTCGGGCCGCCCGCCGCCGGCATACTTACGCCGGATTCCCTCAATCGGATTTACACTTGATTGACACAACTCGCTAGAGACGGTTATAAATCCCTCGGTTGACTCATATGTTCAAGCGGCTGATCACAACCCTCTTTCTAGCTACGATGGTCTGCAATTCGCTGTCCGTAATTCCTCCGCACCGCGATGGCGGGGGCGGATGTGGAGCGGAGTGCTGCGCGGCCGCTCGTCAGCGAGGGCCGACCGCTACGATTTCGGCCATCTGCTGCATCACCGAATGCCGGGAGTCGGCGGAAACAACTACGCCGGCAGTTTCATCCACAGCCCTTAAACAGCAGCAACTGAGCGCGCCCGTCGATTGCGCGCCCACGCTTTCCCCGCAAACCTTCTACCTTCAATTCGCGAAATTTCCTATCTCGCCCACCCGGTTCCTACACGGATCATCGAGCCGCTATCTCGAAACCGGCTCACTCCTGATTTAAGGGCCGTAGTGCGCCCGCCTGCAGACAAATCAGGCTCCAGGGACGCTGACAGCTAACCAAACGCGACTATTTATCCAGAATTCGGACGACTCTCTCTCCGGGAAACGGATGTGATGGGGATGGTTGTCATAACGGAGGACATTCTTATGAAGGCGAAATTGATCGTCGCCGTGTCGGTCTTTTCGATCGCAGTCACATTTATCGCCGCCTGCCGCCGCGCAAATTCATCGGGCGAGAACGTTATCAAGTCCACGAAATCGGGGGAACTGACTATCACCCTCTCGAACGCGACAGGCGAGCTTAAAAAAGGAGAGAACGACCTGATGATCACTTTCACCGACGCTTCGGGCAAGCCGGTCGATGTCGGGGCCGCGTCGCTCAACATTCACATGGCCGCGATGGGGACGATGGCCGAGATGAATGATAAAGCCACGCTCACGACGACCGATACGGCTGGCAAGTATCGCGCGCAGGCCAATATTGAAATGGCCGGCACGTGGGAAGCCCAGGTCAAGTATCAAGGCGCTCACGGCTCGGGACAGGTGAGTATGTCGGTGCAAGCTAAATGAGGCGCCAACTACCAATTTATGATCAATCGCATCATTGAATTTTCGCTGAAGAACCGCTTCATCATCATCGCGATTTACGTGTTGATCGCAGGTTGGGGCTATTGGGCATGGCTGCGCACGCCCATCGACGCGATCCCCGACCTTTCCGACAACCAGGTCATCGTCTTCACCGACTGGGTGGGGCGTTCGCCGCAGGAAGTGGAAGATCAAGTGACCTATCCGCTTTCGACTTCGTTGCGAGGGATGCCAGGCGTCCGCTCGGTGCGTGGGCAATCGGCGTTCGGTTTCTCGATGATCAACTTGATCTTTGAAGACTCGGTCGATCTCTACTGGGCGCGGACGCGCGTGTTGGAGCGGTTGAATCTGATCACAGCGCAGTTACCGTCGGGCGTTACGCCGACGCTCGGCCCCGACGCTTCTGGCGTAGGGCAAATCTTCTGGTACACAGTCGAAGGAGAGGGCTACAGCCTGCGCGACCTGCGCTCGTTGCAGGATTGGTTTATCCGCTATCAGCTCAACTCCGTGCCCGGTGTGGCCGAAGTCGCCTCGGTCGGCGGCCACGCGCAGCAATATCAGATCGACGTTGACCCAAATCGCTTGCGGGCATATTCGATCCCACTTTCGCAAGTCGTCGAGGTCGTCGAACGCAGCAACTCGAACGTCGGCGGTAACGTGGTCGAACAGGGCGGGCAATGGTCTATTGTGCGCGGAGTCGGGCTGATCGAATCAATGGCTGACATTGAAAACATCGTCATCGGCGCGGCGAACGGCACGCCCATCTATGTGCGCAACGTGGCGACGGTTAAGCTGGGCGAAGCCTTCCGCGTCGGAGCGCTCGACCGTGACGGCAGGGAGGCGATTGGCGGAGTAGTGATCGCGCGTTACGGAGTCAACGCGCTCGACGTGATCGAGGGCGTCAAGGAGAAGCTCAAGTCGCTAGAATCGGGTTTGCCGAAAGGCGTCAAGATCACGCCATTCTACGACCGCACGGAGTTGATCCTGCGCGCGACGGAGACGCTTAAGCGCGCGTTGATCGAGGAGTTACTGCTCGTCACGCTCGCCCACATCGTCTTTCTCTTTCACTTACGTTCGATCCTGATCGTCACCATTCCGTTGCCGCTCGCGGTTCTCATTTCATTCCTGTTCATGCATTACCTCGGCGTCAGCTCTAACCTGATGTCGCTTGCGGGCATTGCGATTGCGATTGGGGTTTTAGTGGACGCGGGCATCGTCGTCACTGAAAACGCGTTCCGCCAGATGGAGAAGAAAGCCGTCGATCCGCGCAACCGTAGCCGGGTTTGGCGGACGGCGCTCGAAGCGACGCAACTCGTAGGTCGGCCGATCTTCTTCTCGATGACGATCATCGTGCTGGCCTTCATTCCCGTCTTCGCGCTCACCGGACGCGAAGGAAAGCTGTTTCATCCGCTCGCCTTCACCAAGACGTTCGCCATGATCGGCGCGACCATCATCGCCGTCACGCTCGTGCCGGTTCTATGCGCGCTTCTGCTGGGAGGGCGTTTTCATTCGGAAGACTCGAACATCGTGATGCGCGCGCTGCATGGAATTTATCGGCCTGCGCTCAGGCTCGCGCTTGCTCATCGAGTGACCACGATCTTCCTTGCAGCCGCGCTCTTCGGCGGCGCGCTCTATCTGGCCACGCGCATCGGCGGCGAGTTTATGCCGGAGCTCAACGAAGGCGATCTGATGTACATGCCGATCACAGATCCGGCGATCTCGATTGACGAGGCGTTGCGCGTCATGCAGATGCAAGACCGGACCATCAAATCGTTTCCCGAAGTCGAATGGGTCGCAGGCAAAGCGGGCCGCGCTGAAACCTCGACCGATCCCGCGCCGGTCAATATGAACGAGACCATCGTGCATCTGAAGTCGCCCGATCAGTGGCGGCCCGGAATGACGCGCGAGAAATTGGTCGCCGAGATGGACACGAAGCTACAGATGCCCGGCGTGCAGAACATCTGGACGCAGCCGATCATCAACCGCATCGAGATGCTCACCACAGGCATCCGCACGCAGATCGGCGTCAAGATTTTTGGCGGTGATCTGAACGAACTCGAACGTTTATCGCACGAAGTGTCCGCCACGCTGCGAACCGTTCCGGGCGCGGTCAATGTCTCGCCCGAACCGTTAACCGGCGCGCCGTACATTGATGTCGAGATTGACCGTCTAGCCGCCGCTCGCTACGGCATTGATGTGAAGGCGATCCAGGACGTGATTGACAAGGGGATCGGCGAGACCAACCTGACCGTGACCATCGAAGGGCGCAAGCGATTCCCGGCGCGCGTTCGCTACGCCCAGCAGTTCCGCACAAGCCCTGACGCCATGGGCCAACTTGTGGCGCCAGCGCCGAACGGCGCGCAGATCCCGCTCTCGCAACTCACCAGCATCCGTACCGTGCAGGGCGCCTCGATGATTCCAAGCGAAAATGGATTGTTGCGTGGCACGGTGTTGCTCAATGTGCGCGGCCGCGACGTGATCGGTTTCGTTGAAGAAGCAAAGAAAATCCTGAGCGGGAAAGTCGCGTTGCCGCCCGGCTATTACTTTGAGTGGGCCGGGCAGTATCAAGATCAGCAGCGCGCGCGGGCGCGATTGCAGTTCGTCCTGCCGATCGCGCTGCTGGTCATCTTCGCGCTGCTTTATTTCACCTACCACTCGCTGATCGAAGCGGCGAATGTACTGATGGCTGTGCCGTTCGCGCTCACCGGAGGCGTCTATCTGCTCTACGCGATGGGCTACAACTTCTCGGTCGCGGTCTGGGTCGGCTTCATCGCGCTGTTCGGAACAGCAGTGCAGACCGGAATGGTGATGGTGATCTATCTGAACGAAGCGGTCGAACGGAAGAAGGCCGAGACGGGACGATTGACGCGCCAGAGCTTGATGGACGCCGTGATGGAAGGCGCGGCGCTGCGATTACGGCCGAAAGTGATGACGGTTTCGACGGTCGTCGCAGGGCTCTTGCCAATTATGTGGAGCGCGAGCGCGGGCGCGGAAGTGATGAAGCCGCTGGCCACACCGGTGCTTGGCGGGATGGTCTCGTCGCTCGTTCATGTATTGATTGTCACACCCGTGATCTTCTTCTGGCTGCGCGAACGCGAAGCGCAACGCGAAGAGAGGATGGGGCCGGAGACCGCGTGATCGGATTGATGATTCAGAGAAAGAGGGTTTGCAATGGAGCGAAAGATTTGTTTCAGATTTCTTACAGCTTTGACCGCGCTGATTTTCACTGTTGGCGTTGCGCTTGCTCAATCTGCGGGCGTGTCGCCGGGGCCGGAACGCGCGTCTGCGAATGCGGAGCAAGGTTCGGGTTATGCGCGATTGATCGATCCGGCGCACGGGATGACGGTTGACGATCTGGTTCGCTATGCGCTCGAACACAACGGCGATCTACAAGCGGCGCGGCAGATGATCGCCATGGCGCGCGGGCGTTTGCGCCAGGCCGGATTGACGCCCAACCCGACACTGGAAGCGAGCGGAGCGCAGGCTGTCGCCAGTCCTGACAACAATCAGATGATCGGTATCGAGATGCCGTTGGAGCTTGGCGGCAGGCGCAAGGCTCGCGTCGCGGTCGCCCAGCGCGAGGTCGAGATGAAAGACGCGGAAGTCCTCGATTTCGAGCGGCGATTGGCGGCTGAAACGAGAATGAAGTACGCGGATGCGATCGCGGCGGCGCGCAACCTCAAGTTCACTGAAGAACTGCTCAATCTCGCGCGCGACTGGCGCCGGTTGATTCGCGCACGCGTCGAATTGGGCAAGAGCGCGCCGCTCGACCAGAACCTGGCCTGGGTCGAATTGAACAAGGTCGACGCGTTGCGCATCGGGTTCGAGAGCAAAGCTGAAGTCGCAATGCTGGAACTCAAAAAGGTTGTGGGACTACCGCCTGAAGAAACCTTGCGATTGCGCGGTGAGTTCGACCTTGCCCTACAACCGCCGCCGCAAAGCGAGGCGTTGCGGCGCGCGCTCGAGTCGCGCCCTGATCTGGCGGCGCTGCGCGAGGCTGAGAATCTAGCCGCGGCGCAAGCCGAACAGGCGCGCGTCGAAGGCAAGGTGGATGCGAGTATCTTCGCTGACTACCAGCGGATGAACTTCGGATACGATATTCGCGGTTTTAACGGCGCGGGCGCGCTTGCGCCTGTGACAGGCGTCTTTCATTACGCGACCTTCGGCGTACGGCTCACGCTGCCGGTCAGAAACAAGAATCAGGGACTTATTGAGGCAGCTGTGGCCGCCGAAGAAGCCGCACGCAAACGCCGCGAATACGCCGAATTGGTCGTGCGCAACGAAGTGGCTGCCGCATACGCAAGATTGGAACGGGCGCAGGCCGCCGAGGCTATCTACCGTGACCACGTGCGCGAAGCGGCGGCGCGCAATCTCGACGTGCTCAAGCAGGCCTACGCGCTGGGGCAAAGGACCGCGCTCGATTACATCGCCGAACAACAGCGATATATAGGGGTCGAGACCGGTTACACCGATTTGCTCAAAGAGAGTCTCGACGCTCTCATCGAGATCGAGCGCGCCATAGGTTTGCCGCCCGCTTCCACGGAGCGGAAGATCAAGACCGAGAATTGACTCCCCGGGAGAAGGAAAATGGATCAAGAGAGAAACGAAGAACTCAGAGCAGCGACGGATCGCGCTGTCCAGCGCGATCCGTCGGGTCGAATCGCCGTAAGCGCGCATTCGCGCATACGGCGGCTGGTAATGATCGCCTTGCTGGTCCTCGCGGCAGGCGCGCTCAGCTATTGGTTTCTGCGCGGAACCGGTCGCGGCAGTCTGGCGGGTCGTCCAGTCCCCGAGCCTGATTTCGACGCGACTTCGCCGTCAGCCGGCGGCGTGGCTCCGCGCCCGGGCGATATGCTGATCACGATCCAGTCAGACAAGCTCGAGAACGCGCATTTCAAAATCGAAGCGGCGGTCGCGCAATCCGTAGCTTCAATCAACACTTCGGCTTTGCGCACAACCGGCACGGTCGAGCCAAACGCCTACAAGGTCGCGCCGGTGATGCCCATCGCGGGCGGCATCGTCAGAGAGGTCAATTGCGCGCTCGGCGACAAGGTCGAGCGCGGGCAGAAGCTGGCGACGATATTCAGCACAGAGCTGGTGGACGCCCAGACGGCCTATCTCAGCATGCTTGCCGAAATAGAGAGGCATCATCAGAAGTATAGACGAGCTGAGAAACTCGTCGAGATCGGCGCGGCCAGCCGCGAAGAGTTCGAAGAGGTAAGCGCAGAGTGCAAGATCGATGAGGCGAAGCTGACTGCCGCGCGCCAGAGGCTGCTATTGCTGGGTATGAGGGTGAAACAGGTCGACGATCTGAGTAACGTCCAACAGATGGAGCGGATGGGCGCCTTGATTTCGGTCGAATCGCCCGCTTCTGGCGCGATCCTCAGTCGCTCGGTCAACGCGGGTGAGGTCGTGACGATGGGCAAAGAGTTGTTCCGCGTCGCCGACCTTTCGACCGTCTGGGTGATCGGGCAGATTTACGAGAAGGATTTCGCCGAGGCGCGCGTCGGCGCGTCGGTGGTAATTACCACCCTGGCCTATCCGGGCAAACGTTTCCCAGGTCGCGTTTCTTACATTGATCCGCGAGTCGAACCGCAAACGCGCACGGCTCAGATCCGCATCGGGATTAAGAATCCCAACGACATGCTCAAGCTGGGAATGTTCGTTGACGTGAATGTTGGAGAGGCGCCAGCGACGGGCAAACAAGCGATGGTCAGCGTGCCGCGCAGCTCTGTTCAGATGATCGGCGCGAAGCAGGTGGTCTTCGTTGTGACCGACAGGGCGGGCATTTTCGCGCAACGGGAAGTTAGCGCAAGGCCGGAATCGGACGGACACATGATGATTTACGCCGGACTTAATGCGGACGAGCGCGTAGTAGCTGAAGGGAGCTTTCTATTGCGCGCCGAAAGCTTGAAACTCGATCCATCGCAACTGACCGCCTCGAAAACCCAATCCGCCGCGCCGGCTCAAGCCACCACTCGACCATCCGCTCAAAAGGCGCAGACTGAACAGGCCGAGGCAAAGCCGTCGCATTCAGCACAGACCAGCCAGGAACCAACGCAATCGGTGACCGTCACTTTGAGTGAGAGAGGGTATCAACCTGAGAGCTTCAAATTGCGGAAGGGTGTCCCGGCGCGCGTCACCTTCGTGCGCAAGGTCGACGCGACCTGCGGGACAGAGATTGTGCTGGCTGAATACAATATCAAGCGCGGGCTGCCGCTGAATCAGCCGGTGGTCGTCGAGTTCACGCCGGCGAAAATCGGCGAATTCAAATTCGCCTGCGGAATGGACATGCTGCGAGGCAAAATTATTGTGCAGTGAGGTAGGAGTCGCTACTACCTTCGTCTGCCTACAGATAAAAAACTCGACATTACCGCGAGCGCATCCGGGACTGCGTTGTTGATCGTCCTTGTCTCCGGCGCATCTCATCGTTCACAGGCAGAAAGGCAAGGCCGTTGCCACAGTGAATTGCGCGCGATATTACAATGCGTCTGCCCTGATCGTCATAAAAAGTAAATCCTTTGTGTATCTTGCGCCAAGACTTTCGTAGAATGACGCAGCCATTTTGTTGTTGACATACACTGACCAGAACAGTTGCATCCCACCCGCGTCCCTACTTAACTTCGCCGCGGCTGACATCAAAGCCTTGCCTACCCCTTGCCTGCGTACTATCTCATCAACATACAAGTCTACGACATGAAGAATCCTCATGGCGTTATCGGTGTCATAGCCAAAATGATAAAGTAAGTAGCCAACAATATCGTCGTCCTGTTCAGCTACAAGACCTGAGAAAGCCGGATTTGTTCCGAAGCCATCGCGGAGATATGCCTGGGCATTCAGCTTAAAATCTGTCGTGTCTCCAAGACTTCTAAGATAATCGGCGAATTGCTGCGCCAATTTACCAACGGACTGTGCGTCTTCAGCAGACGCTGCGCGAATATTGAGCATCATATTTTATGGACCGGTTGAGTATAGTTTATTGAAACCTGTGCATAAATCGTGTCACTGCGGTAAGTCATATACTGTTGGTGAACCCTCCAAACAAAGATCTTATGCGTTTCACTCGATTGAATTTAAATAGCGCAGTTTCAGCGCCGCATCCAACTCCTCTGGCGCCCGGGCGAAGCGGGCCAGGTAGCGACCCTCGCGAATCTCCAGCGCTGGGATGGCTGTTCGGGTAGAGGGGAGGGCCACCCTCCCCAATCGCGACATCGTTCCGGCTGTTCCGTTGATTGTATTCGTTATATCCATCGGAGCTTCGCTTGTTTGCTTCTGCGCCATTTATCAGACAGCCGCCGCCCTGCGTTTCGCCGGTTTGAGTTGATAAAGGTCATTAGCGGTGGCGCTTGGCAGTTTCGCATTTATCAGCCCGCCTTTCTATTCATCAAGACTTCAAGCAGCTCAGCGGCTTTGGCGCGCCCGCCGTGCGTTTTGCTGATTTTGGAGAAGAAGACGATCCCGCTCTGGTCAATCATGAATGTCGAGGGGTAGGCTGTTTCGTTAGGAGCGTCCCAACGTAATCCGTATAGGTTTGTGAACTCGTAACCGGGATCCAACAACAGGTCGAAGTTCTCGGGGAATTTCTTATCTGTTACAAACTCAGTGGCTCGCGCCGCAAGATTATCGGGTGGGCCTGGATAAACCAGAATCACCCGAACCTTGGCGTCCGCAAAGCCCTGAGCATTTTTCAGAAAATCGTGCGCCTGCTGGTTGCACAGCGGGCACTGGTAACCGGGGTATCCTCGAAGCGCCACCAACACGACCGGGGCAGTTGCAGTCACTTCGGAAAGACGAACGCGTTTCCCTTGTAGCGTTGATCATGTGAAATCAGGCGCTCTATCGCCTACGGAGGGCGGCGTTGAAGTAGTGTTTTGCGGGGCGGCAGTAGTCGCCATCATGAAAGGCAGAAGCAGTGATAAAAGTAAACTTCGCAAAGCGATCATCTCCTTGTGAATTGACATGTGGTGACCCGACATGATGCAAAGCGCCCGACTCCTGTCAGGCATTAATACATCGCAGAATGTCCCGATATTATTCCCACCGTAGATTATTTTGAGGCGCTGAGCCTCTTTTGGGCGTCATAGGTGATCTGCGCTCGGTAGGTCGGAAAACGCCGCTCTGCATCAGAGTCTCTGATCCTCAGGCGGCGCGTGAAGTGACCAATCGTCGGATCAAAACCAACCTCAGTCAGAATCAGGCCTTATGACTTGACTGAGATGTCACTCCTGAAGCAATAATCCATCTCGATTAAATTCCAAGTTTCCCGGAAGCCGGATTAGTTCAACAAAGAATTGTGTGGCGGCTCAGCTTCGCTCCGCGCCACACGAATTCTTAATACGTTGAGCGCGCAAAAAGGCAGAACAATGCCTATAACGCCGCTATCATTATCATGATGAATGGAGGAAACCATGAGTATCGAATCGCTTCGTGGTCTGGTTGCGGACCTCGCGGCATCGGCCAGCGCGCTTGCGGTCCTGGGCGCTGAACTCCAATCGCGGGCTTCGGGAAAACCGATCCATCCCAGCTTGCGTCCCCATATCGACGCCATCCTTCAGGAACTCGGCGCGAACGCCGCGATGGAGGGAGTCTCGCCTGAGGAACTCAGGCCGCTGGTCACAGAGATACGCCACTTCTGGCTGCTCGATGGCGACTTTCTTTCCAACCCGGAACGGGAGCCGGGCTGGAGCTACACCGAGCATGACGTTCTGTCGACCGGCGGAGAGCTTACTGAGGGCTTCGCTGACGTGTTGCCCCGAATCGCTCCCCAGTTCGACGACCTTGCTGTGCGCCTAGGCGGTCCGGATGCGCGTTTCCTCGATATCGGGACAGGTGTCGGGCGGCTCTCGATCGCGATCGCGCGCCGCTATCCGACACTGCGCGTTGTCGGGATCGACACCTGGGCGCCGTCGCTGGCGCTTGCGCGCGCTAATGTCGCAGCGGCGAGTCTGCAGGACCGGATTGAACTTCGTGAGCAGTCAGGGGAGGAACTACCTGATGAACGAGCCTTCGACTTGGCCTGGATCCCGGCCCCGTTCATCCCGCCGCAGGCGCTCTGGAGAACTGTTGAGAGAGCGCATCGCGCGCTGAAACCCGGCGGCTGGGTATTGTTCGCGACAGCGAAGCCGGGCACTGATCTGAGAGCGGCCCTAATGCGTTTCAGGGTTGCAACTTGGGGCGGCCAGCCGACCACGCAGGACGAGGTCGAGAAGCGTCTCGCGGATGCTGGCTTCACGGATGTGCGAGTTCTACCCGGCCCGCCACGCGACTTCAAGATGATCGTTGCAGCACGCCGCAAACAAAACGCCTGAAAAAAATCTGGTTCCGTCTTCTGGCAAGGTTCGCCGAAGATCGTTGTGATGATTCACGCCGGCCTTTCGCTTGCGGCCCAGGACATCTAAAAATTCTATCGCGCGCCGCCTGGGTCAAAGCTTTCGACCGCTGCGCGCGCGATGGTTCGATTGGCTTGTTGATCATCAATAAGACCTCATCGGAAGACGCGTTTCAGTGGCGGTCGAGTTGTTCTCGCAAGCGGTTGTTCTCGGCCTTGAGCGCTTCAATCCGCTCCTGCAAAGGCCCGCTTCAAATCTCGCGTATTTGCGGCGCGAGCCATAATGCTCCTGCGCCGCTTTAACGCTCGGCGTAAAGGTCAACTCAAAAAATTTGTGTACCATCTCTTGCGCCTCCTCGCTTCGGCTTGGAGCCCAAGCAAGTATCTCCATAACCATCTATATAATGTTTTGACAGTTAGGTATTATTCCCTGTCCCGCAACTTTTTTCCATTCATCGGGTGGAGGAAAAACTATGGAAGCCTGCGGACATTAAACATGTTGAAGGATTTAGCGGCGCGGCGCAGGAGGCTGAAATGGAGCGACAGCTAGATACGTCAAAGTTTTACCTGGTCGGAAACAATCTGAGTGTTGATTTTGTCAACACCCGAATCCGAGAAAACGGCGCGCCGAAGGAATTGCTGGAATCGTTCGATGACTTAGTGGCCTGGGCAGTGAGGGCCAATCTATCGGATTTGTCGCAAGCAAAAGCATTGCTTAAAGACTGGAGTGGCAGACCGAAGGCGGCGCGGGTATTCAAATTCGCGTTGGACTTTCGAGAGACGTTGCGGGAGATGATTCTTAGCGTCGAGCGTAGCGCAGCTATCAACCCTGCGGTGATCGAGGCGATCAACTTGATAATGAAGGAGGAGACTGGTTACGCCGAGCTTGTGCGAACCGAGGAGGGCTTCGAGAAGCGTTTCCGCGCAGACTTCAGTGATCCCGGACGGTTGCTTGCGCCAATCGCCGAAGCCGCCGCCGATCTGCTCTGCTATGGGAACCTCGCCTATCTCAAAAAATGCGAGGGCGCGGAATGTGGTTTGCACTTCTATGACACGACGAAGAATCACAGCAGGCGGTGGTGCAGTATGGCCGCCTGCGGAAATCGGGCGAAGGCGGCTACTTTTTATCAAAGACAAAACAGGAAACAGAAACGTAAGCGACCGACCTAATCGAGAGTTTCTACAGTTTGCGCCAGTTGGGCGCCACAACGTACCGACAAAGCAGGACCGGCGGGATAGTTTGGCGTGCGGAGCAGGATGAGAATGCCTGAAAGGGTTTCAGACATGGCGCCGTCAAACAGGCCGGGCATCCTGAGTGGGGCTGTGGTCGGGGCGATGCTAATGGCTTCGCTGATCGCCGTCTTTTATCTGGCGTGGCGAGTGGCAGGACTGCCTTTCGTCGCATTTGATGTCTTCGACTGGATGGCGCGCAAGCTGCCCGGTTCCGTCATCGCTTTCGGCATTGATGCGATTGTGTACGTCATTCGCACGCTCCAACTCGGCCCGACGGCGGAGACGGCCAAGATTGCGGAAAAGGCGATGGGGATTGCCGGCTTGCTGGTCACGGGCGCTGTCGCCGGAGCAGCGTTGTTCGCCATTCTGCGCGCCTTAAGGAGAAATCACGCGCCTCTGTTTGGCGTCGTCGTCGGGGCGGTGATTGGCGCGCCGGTGACGCTTATCAGCCGCAGCGTCGGTCAAACGGCGACTACAGGCCCGATCGTCAGCGCGGTCTGGATTCTTGGCGCTTTTCTGATCTGGGGCGCGGTTTTGGGTTGGTGTTATCGGCGGTTGAGCGCGCCGGGCGCGGCGGAAGCCGCAAGAATTGATCGCCGCCGATTCCTGATCCGTCTGGGAGGCGCAACCGCTGTCATTGCCTTTGCCGGCGCAGTTATTGGCAACTTCGTCGGCAAGCGCAGGCGTGAAGTCGTAGCGGGCGAACGCTGGTCGGCCACTCACGCTTTGCCGAACGCCGCCGCCGAGGTTAAACCCGCGCCTGGAACGCGCCCGGAGTTCACGCAGCTCGAACAGCATTACCGGATTGACATCAACACGATTCCGCCGGCGATTAAAGAAGGCGACTGGCGCTTGAAAATCAGCGGCCTGGTGGAAAGCCCTCTCGCGTTCACGCTCGACGATTTGCGTGGCAAGTATGAACCGTCGCATCAGTTCATTACGCTCTCCTGCATCTCGAATCCGATCGGGGGCGACCTGATCGGAACGACCCGCTGGACGGGCGTCAGCCTGCAACGCCTCCTGCCGGATTGGAAATTGAAGCCTGAAGCCACGCATCTCAAAATCAGGTCGGCGGACGGCTTCTTTGAAGTGGTTCCGCTGGAGACGGTCAAGGCCGACGAGCGGGTGATGCTCACGTACGCATGGGACGGCGCGCCGTTACTGACTGAGCACGGCTTTCCGCTGCGCATCTATATCCCCAATCTTTATGGCATGAAACAGCCCAAGTGGATTAAATCCATCGAAGCGACAGATCACTGGGAACCGGGTTATTGGGTGGAGCGTGGATGGGATGCGCAAGCGCGGATGAAAGCGACTTCGGTAATAGACTCGGTCGCCGTCGACATGATGATCGTGCAGGCCGATGAGAGCACGCTCGTTCCGATCGGCGGCATTGCGCATGCAGGCGCGCGGGGCGTCTCAAAGGTTGAAGTTCAGGTGGACGGAGGCGAGTGGCGAGAAGCGAAGTTGCGCTCGCCGCTGTCGGGCCTTACCTGGGTGATCTGGCGCTACGACTGGCCATTTCAGAAGGGCAGGCGCACATTCACGGCGCGCTGCTTCGACGGCGATGGCGCGCCGCAGATCGTTGAAGAAGCTCCGCCCGCGCCTTCCGGCGCGAGCGGGTTGCACAGTAAGAGGGTGATGTTCTGAATATCTTTGTCACGAAAGACCCACATCGAACGCAGAAAAATGGTCGATTGTCAGACGACTAAAACAACTCCCCGCCGGCGCCGCACTATTGATCGAGGACGAAGACTCGCGCTCATCGCTACTGCGTCGCCATCGCCACTCGTAGACGCTCTTCGGGCTTGATCAAATGATCGGCGTCTTTGGCGTCCTTGGCGAGATCGATCTCCACCCAGTTGACCTTGCCGTTGAATTTTCGCGTTTTGTAATCGTCCGTCACCGGCGAACCGGCCTCAGTGCCTACGTCGCAGGTCTCGTCGGCGGAAAAGACCATGGGTTCGGTTTGCTCGACGCGGCCTTCGCCGATATTCTTTCCGTCTACGAAGAGCGTCACCGTTCCGCCCTTCGCCAAACCGCCTCCATCGTAAGTGAACTCCATCCGCACTTGATGCTTGCCCGGGGGAATCTTCTCCTTCCCTTCAACGTAGTAGCGATCCAGGCCGTAAAAGTTGTAGCAGTATTTCGGCTTGCCATCCTTGGCATAGAGTGTCCAACCGCCAGTGATTCCACCCTGGGCGATGATCACTCCCTCGGCGCCGGAATCAAGTACGACCACCTCGGCTGTCACCGCATGCGATTTGTTCTTGATGTTGACGACCGAGCTTTCGGTCAGCCTCCCCATCCCGCCGAATAGCAACTGACGGTCGCCGCGGATCAGTTGTGGTCGGCCTGCCAGATCAGGGTTGGCCCGTTCGGCGAAGCGGTCGTCCAGCGGCAGGACGTTGTACTTGGTCGCTTCGATCATCCACAGGCGCTGGAGTTCGCGCAGCTTCTCAGGATGCGTTTTCGACAGATCGTTCGCCTGACTCCAATCCTTGGTCGTGTCATAAAGCTCCCAGTTGTCGTCGTCGAATGCAGGCAGTTCGATCGTACCCGTCTCCCACGGCGTGCGGTGCTTGGTCACCGCCGTCCAGCCTTTGTGATAGATGCCGCGGTTGCCGAACATTTCGAAATACTGCGTATCGCGCCGCTCAGCGGCGCGAGCGTCATCGAGCGAGTAAGTCATACTCACGCCTTCAATAGTCTTTTGCTGGACGCCGTGAACCATCGTCGGTTCGGGCAGGCCAGCCACTTCCAGGATCGTAGGCGCGACATCAATCACGTGGTGAAATTGCTGGCGGATTTCGCCTTTGGACTTAATGCCATTAGGCCAATGTACAATCGTCCCGTTGCGCGTGCCGCCCCAGTGTGAGGCGACCTGTTTAGTCCATTGGTAAGGCGTGTCCATCGCATGCGCCCAGCCGACGGCGTAATGGTTGTAAGCCTCCGGCCCGCCGAACTTGTCTATGCGCGCCTTCAGGAACTCCGGCGTCTCGAGATGGGCAAAGCCTGTGAGCGTGACCATCTCGTTGAAAGTGCCCTGAAGCGAGCCTTCCGCCGAGGCGCCATTGTCGCCAATGATCACATAGATCAGAGTGTCGTCCAGAATTTCAAGGTCTTTTAGCGCGTCAACCAACCGCCCGACGTGATGGTCAGTGTGCTCCATATAGCCGGCGTAGACTTCCATCTCGCGCGCGAGGATCGGCTTCATCTCGGCGGAAACTGTATCCCAGGCCGGGATCTCCGGGTGGCGCGGCGTGAGCTTACAATCCTGCGGGATCACGCCAAGCTTTTTCTGGCGCGCAAATGTCTCCTCGCGCAGCTTGTCCCAGCCCTGATCGAATTTGCCTTTGTATTTGTCGGCCCACTCCTTCGAAACATGATGTGGCGCGTGGGTGGCGCCCGGCGCGTAATATATAAAGAAGGGCTTGTCGGGCATCAGCGATTTTTGCTGGCGCACCCAGTTTATTGCCTTATCGGTCATATCCTCCGTGAAGTGGTAGCCCTCTTCCGGCGTCTTGCCCGGCTCGACCGGCGTCTTGCCTTCGTAAATGGCGGGGTAATACTGATTGGTTTCGCCGCCGATGAAGCCGTAGAAATATTCGAAGCCGCCACCACCCGTGGGCCAGCGGTCGAACGGCCCCATCGGACTGGTTTCCCAGACGGGCACTTCGTGGCATTTGCCGAATTGCGCGGTCGAATAACCGTTGAGCTTGAGAATTTCAGCCAGCGGGGCGCAGGTGTTCGGCCGCATCGAATTATTGCCGGGCGCCGAGGTAGCCATCTCAGTGATCGCGCCCATCCCGACCGTGTGATGATTTCGCCCTGAAAGCAGCGCCGCGCGCGTCGGTGAACACAGCGCTGTTGTGTGAAACCGGTTGTACTTCAGCCCATTCGCCGCCAGCTTTTCAACATTAGGCGTGTGGCAGGGGCCTCCGAACGCGCTAGACGCGCCAAAGCCCACGTCGTCGATCAGCACGATCAGAACGTTCGGCGCTCCGTAGGGCGGGCGCAGCGGCGAGATCGGCGGGTATTTAGTGTCCGGGTCTTTCGCGTCGAAAGTGGTCAGAGTCACGGGCGGGATGTCGGGAATCGGCAGTGTGGCTCGGCTTGCGTTCCTGTGATTCTGCGTCCCGTTCTTCCCATTCCCACTCTTCTTTCCCGCCGATTTATTTTTATCTTGTGACATCATTGTTTTCTCCTTCTCAAACTCGGTTTGCAATTGCCGACTACTGCCGCGCCATCATCGCCTTCGCCTGCGCCTTCTGCTCTTCCTCCTTGTCCTGAATCATCTTGCCTGATACGTCGGCGGTCACCTTGTGAATCTTGCCGGTAAAGGCGAACGGAGGGTGGTAGAGTTGGGAGACCGGCGCGCCCGGATTGCGTCCTACGCTCAGCCCGCCGCCGATGCCGATCGCGAGCGGCACGGTCACGGGAAAGTCCGCCTGTCCCACCAGTTTGCCGTTGATGTAAAGCTGCGCGCGGCCCGGCGCGCCTTTGCCCTTCGCGATGTCGGGCTGGCCCGTCGGCTCGAACTCGAAGCGCAATTCGACATTGCCCTCCGGGACTTCCTCTTTCGATTCAACGTGGAACTCCTCGACGCCTACGTAATTGTGAACGTAACTCAATTTCTTGTTCTTGATAAAGAAGGTGTAGCCGCCGACGTTGCTGCCGTGGCAGATGATCACGCCTTCGGCGCCGCCTTTAGGGATTTCGACCTCGGCGGTGAGGCTGAAGGCGCGGTTGAGGGTCTTGACCGCGACGTTTTCCGGCACGCTCTGCGTGTGCGGGTAGTAGAAATAGGTCTTGCGCTCTTTGGCGAGTTGCGGGCGCTCATCCGCCAAGCGCGATGTCCCGCGGCTGTCGAGCGGGAAGACGTTATACTTGCCGGCTTCGGCGTACCACAACGCGATCATCTCGATCAGCACGTCGCGACGCGTGTCGGCAAGGTTTCTCGTCTCGGCGGGGTCATCGTTGAGTTTGTAAAGCTCCCAGCCCTTGGCGTCCAACTCGCGCAGCTTCTCTTCGGTCAAAGGTAACTCGCCGAAGGAGGCCTTCGCCTCAGTGAATGACGGGCCGGGGAACGGGCAGACTGCGCGCCAGCGTTCGCCTCCCGATTCGTGATAGATCGAGCGGTGGGCGAACATCTCGAAATACTGCGTGTGATGCTTGCTCTCGGCCTTGGCTTCGTTAAAAGTGTGCGCGAAGCTGACGCCTTGAATCGGCGATTGCGTCACGCCGCGAATCTGCTCTGGCGGATCTATGCCCAGGGATTCTAGTACGGTCGGAACCATGTCAATGGCGTGCGCGTACTGATGCCGGATTTCGCCTTTGGCCTTGATGCCCTTCGGCCAATGGACGATGAACGGATCGCTGACGCCGCCGCGATAGGTCTCGCGTTTCCACCGCTTGAACGGCGTGTTGCCCGCGAACGTCCAGCCCCACGCGTAATGGTTGAAGAATTTCGGGCCGCCGAGTTCATCGAGAGCCGCCAGGTTCTGCTTCAAATCGTCCGGCACGTTGTTGAAGAACTTGTTCTCATTGACCGAGCCGTGCGGGCCGCCCTCCGCACTGGCGCCGTTGTCCGAAATCAGCATGATCAGCGTGTTGTCAAGTCCGCCCGTGCTTTCGAGGAATTTGATCAGCCGTCCGATGTGATGGTCCGTGTGCTCCAGGAAGCCGGCGAAGACCTCCATCATCCTCGCGTAAAGCTTCCGCTCATCAGCCGGGAGTTTGTCCCAATCCTGCACGTCCGGGTCGTGGCGCGAGATCGTGGCGTTTTGCGGGATGATTCCCATCTCCTTCTGCTTCGCGAAGACCTTCTCGCGATACTTGTCCCATCCGTCGTCGAACTTGCCCTTGTATTTGTCCGCCCACTCTTTAGGCGCGTGATGCGGCGCATGCATAGCGCCCGTTGCGAAATAGAGGAAGAAGGGCTTGTTCGGAGCGAGTTGCTTGGCGTCTGCGATGAACTGCATCGCCTTGTTCGTCAAATCTTCAGTCAGGTGATAGCCCTCTTCGGGCGACTTGGGCGGCTCGACCTGATGGTTGTCGTAAACGAGGTCTGGGTAATACTGGTGCGTGTCGCCTCCGAGAAAGCCGTAGTAGCGCTCGAAGCCGCGTCCCAGCGGCCATCGGTCATACGGGCCGGCCGCGCTGACCTGTTCGGCGGGCGTCAAGTGCCACTTGCCGACGGCGTATGTGTTATAGCCGCATGGCTGCAGCATCTCGGATAGAAAACCGTTCTCGAAAGGGATCAGGCCGTTGGCTCCAGGATAACCTTCGGAGCCTTCGGTGATACAGGCCATGCCGTTGGAGTGATGGTTGCGTCCGGTGAGAATACACGAGCGTGTAGGCGAACAGAGCGCGGTCGTGTGCATGCTGGTAAATCTCAGCCCATTCTCCGCCAGCTGGTTAATGTTCGGCGTATTAATCGGCGAGCCGTAACAGCCGAGTTGTCCGAAGCCGGTGTCGTCCAGGACTATGAAGAGGACGTTATGCGCGCCTTCTTTCGCGCGCAACGGCGCGGGCCACGCGGGGCAGGATTCGCCGATCGTGCGGCCGATCACACCAGGGAAGGCCGTCCCGGGTTGGTATTCGACCAGTGCGCTGTTCGAGTCGGGCTCATTCTTTTTCCCTTTTGCCATTTAACTCTCCCCTCTTTGAATTTGGATAAAACGGGGTCAGCCGAACGCGCGCCCCAGGTTATGCAGAAGAATGATGGGAGTTTTGGAAGGGAGTATTGAAGGTTATGGCTATCTCCGTGCCATGAATACTTCAATCTGACCAGGCGGCGCTTTCTTGGACGCCGCTGTCAGCGCGCTTCAAATGGATGATCGAGGATTCATTCAGGCAAGGGTAAGCCATAAGGTTAGCAAAAGGGGAACCTGTCCCAGATCGGGCGGGCGCCAAGGCCGCAGCGGGAAGCTCTTTCCAGTAAGTTTACGCTTTATCCTCATTCGCAGCGGAGCCTGCGCCATCCTCTTTGGATAAAGCTTCCGCGATGTCGTGCAGGGTAATAATCCCGAGCAGTTTCGATGCGTCTCTCCGGCTGACGACTGGAAGCTGGGAGACGCCTTTTCGCCCCAGCTTGATCATCGCGACGTCGAGCATTTGATCAGGGTACGCCAGTTCGAGATTCTTGCTGATGACCTCTCTGAGACCGGCCCGGCCCCTATCGACAGCCAGCGCCCGCTTCAGATCGTTGAGGGTGAAAAGCCCCACCAATCGCCCCGCCCCGTCAACCACCGGATAGGCATGGCGCAGTTCAGGGAGCGCTTGCACGTACCTGAAAGCCTCATTTACGCTTATGCCGTCATTGACGGTTACGACCTCTTTCGTCATCGCATCACTAACCGGTATTTGTCTCAACGCCTGCCGCTCCTCTTGCGGCAGGCGTATGCCATCTTGCGTGAGTAGCGCGTCATAGATAGGCTTCGGGCTGAGCTCGATGGCCAAAACGTAACTGGTTATGTTCGCGATCATCAGCGGCAGGATGATCGAATAGTTATTGGTCATCTCGAAGATCATGATGATTGAAGTCACCGGCGCGCGAACGACGCCGGCAAACACCGCTCCCATGCCGACCAACGCAAACGCTTCCGGTTGGATGTGCCGGCCGCCCAGCGCGAATTGGGTCAACAGTCCGACTGCGCCCCCGATCATCCCGCCGATGTATAGCGCGGGGCCGAAGATTCCGCCGGAAGAGCCCGAACTGTAAGAGATGACTGTGCCAACCAGCTTGAAAGCCCCAAGAATGATCAATATCTTCAGCGGCAAGCTGGTTTGAAGCTGGGCGGCGAGTTGCCCGTAACCGATGCCGAAGACGCTGGCGGAACCGGTCAACAGCAGCGCCCCGAGCCCAACCACTCCCAAAATCAAACCGCCCACTCCGGGCGTCGCCCATTGAGGCGTCGCTCGTTGCCTGCGAAAGAACGCTCGCAATCGGAGCAGCGATTCATTGAATGCTACCGCCGCCAGCCCGGCGATGAGTCCGAGCACGGCATAAAATATGAGCTCGTAAGGATCGTGGAGTTTATAGGTAGGAACGCTGAAGACCGGGTGCTCCCCCAGAATCGCCCGTTCGACCACCGACGCAATGACCGCTGCGATGACAATCGAGCCGAGCGGTCTGCTCGCGGCGTCGCCGATGATTTCTTCCAACGTGAAGGTAACCGCCGCAATCGGCGTATTGAACGCCGCAGCCAAGCCTGCAGCCGCGCCTATGGGAACGAGGCTCTGCAGTCGACGCCGGGAAATGGCGAACATTCGCCCGAGAAGTGAAGCAATGGCGGCGCATATCTGCACGGTCGGCCCCTCGCGGCCTAAGCTCACGCCAGTACCGATATTAATCGCCGCCAGAAACATCTTGGCCGGAATCACGCGCGCCGGAATGCGCCCGCCGTCGAGGTAAAAAGACGCTTTGACCTGTGGAATGCCGCTGCCTCTCGCCTCAGGAGCAAGGAAGTATAATCCTGCGCCGGCGACGAGCCCTCCAATCGCGGGGATGATGATGAGGGCGGGGATGCGCCACCAATGCGCTGACGCCGCGGCCGCATAGATGAAGTGCGATTGAAAAAAATCTAGTAGCAGGTGGAACGAAACCGCGGCCAGTCCGCATAATCCGCCTATGAGTAGAGTCAGGATGTAGATTTTTTGATTCTCCCGAAGCGGAATCCGGTTGAAAGCTCGACGGGCTCGTATTTGCAGTCGGTACCATTTGGGGGTTCTCCTCTCTATCCCACTGGTCTCCATTCCGTGTACCCTGACTCCTCCTTAATAATTCATTAAGCCGTCAGATAGGCGGCAATGTAAAACCCCATCATAGACACGCGCGAATCTCGTATACAAGTGGTCAGGCGGCGCGGCGCCCTTTCGCAATCATCAGTGTCGGAGAGCGACGACTGGGATTGGCCGAGACATTGAGTGGGCGGACTCTTCATTTATCGAGAGCCGGACAGTCGATACTTCGACGCGCCAATCCTTGGTGGTAAACGGAAGATACTTTCGGGGGCGAGCGCCCGTTTGACCGCCCGCCGTGCAATCGGCCAATCCGTCATCCGCGTTACCAGGTCCCGGGTCAGCAGTTGGAGTCGATTGTCGGGAACGAACCAGCGCGCCAACCGGCGGCCCGCCTTCTGTTTCTTTTCGATGCCAGGCTTGACTTTCCGTTCGTACTCGGCGCACGCAGCAGCAACGTCCCTTCCAGCTTTCGCCAACTCTTGAGCCAGCACGTAGGCCCCAGCCATCGCCATGGAAGCGCCTTGCCCTGCCAGCAAAGAAACGCACTGGCAGGCGTCGCCGACGAGGACCACGCGTCCCTGACTCCATAGAGGCATTTCGATTTGCGAGACTTCGTCAAAGTACAAGCTTGAGCGTTCACACTGCGCAAGAAGTTCCGGAACAATCCAGCCGATCCCGTCATATGTATTGTGCAGTTCCCTTACCGCCGACGCGAGCGAAAAGTCATTGACCGGACGGCGAGCTTTGTAGACGAAGAAGGTGGCAAGCCTGTCTCCGCGGATTGGATAGACTCCGACCTGTCGCTCAGGCGCCGTCAAGATATAAAAGGCGTCGGCGCCAGTCAGCGACTCCGGCGGATTATCAATAATAAACGCAGCCGTGTAATATCCTAAAAAGTGTGAGAATCGCTCCTCTTCCCCAAACGCCATCTTGCGGATTTGCGAATGCGCTCCATCAGCGCCAACCACCAAATCGAAGACGCCGGTGGCGCCGTCGGAAAATTTCGCCTCCACTTTTCCATCTTCCTGTCGCAAAGACTCAACGGTCATCCCGAACTGAATACGTAGATGATCTTGAATCTGGGAGTATAAAAGCCGCTCCAAATCACCTCGCATGAAGTTGAAATGACGCCCATCGAAGAGCCTGCGAAAGGATGGGTAGGAAATGGAAAATTTCTCGCGGCCATGCGCGTCCACGAAAGCGAGCCGGGAAATCTGGTAATGAATCTTTTCCAGGTCGCCTAGAAGAAGCATCCTTTCGCTCACGTCGTAGCCGGAACCGAAGAAATCTATCATGTAACCTTCATCCCGAAGTGACGGCGCTTTTTCGACGACTGTGAGATCGTGATCGCCGAGCCGTAGCCAGAACGAAAGTGTGAGTCCTGCGATTCCTGCGCCAGAAATGAGTATTTTCATTGCGAAATCACTCCGTATGTCATCGTTCTTGCGGCGAATCAGCGCCCCATCCTTCCCGCGCAAATCAGAATCGCCACCCGAGTCCGGCATTGAACTGAAAGTTATTGGAAATATCGCTGCGGGAGCAGTTTGGGAAGAGACAGTTGATTCCGCCCAGGCGAATTATGGTGTCGCCGAAATCAAACCGCACCATTGTGTGATGCGATAGATAGAATTCCAGCCCCACCCCAAGATCGAGCGCGAAGTTCGTCGCATTGAAAGAACCTCGGCCGACGAGCGAGGGCGCTGCCGGATCGAAATGAATAAGCCCGGGCCTGACTTTGAGAAAGACTCCCGCATTCTCGATTCTGGCTGACATCTTCATGCCAAATAGCGCCTGGGTTCTGCGGCCTCGTTCAAGCCGGTCTTTCGAGAAGAAATTGACCTCGCTTTCGACCGAATAGCGATGATTGAGGTTCCAGGTAACCCTGCCGCCGAATCCCGGTTCGGTCGCGCCCGGCAATACGGGTTGTGCTCCGTCCAGACCGAGCAGCGCGAACTGCAAGCCGAGTTCGAGCTTTGGCGTTTCATCCTGCGCCTGCGCCCGAATGGAGCCGAGCAGAAACAACAGCGCAATCGCCACAGCATTAGTCATCAATTTTCTCAGCGTCATCCCCCTTCTCGTACTGGCCGCGCTCTACCCTGATCATCCTCTTATGGATCTGTCGCTTGCGTATGCCGCCATTCCTGTAAGCGTTGTTTCGCCATCTCTGATTCTCGTCTCTTCGGATACGCTTTGATGAGCGCGTTTAATTGCGCCACAGCCTCGTCACGCTGCCCCATTTCCGCCAGCGCCAGCGCACGTTTGTAGAGCGCGAGAGCGGCCTTATCTCCTTTGGGGCTGATGTCGAATACACGGATGAAGGCGTCTATGGCGTCCTGGTACTTCTTCTGCGCGTAGAGAATCTCGCCGATCCAAAACTCGGCGTTGTCGGCCAGTTCCGAATCCGGATAGGTTCCGACGTACTGCCGGAATTCCGAAAGCGCCAGCGCATTGGCGCCGCGCAAGTAATCGCTGTAGGCCACGGCAAATAGTTGCTCAGGGTTTCCGGGGGTAATTTGCGTGAAAGCCGGCTGTTGCGGGACGTCTTCGATCTGCTCCTTAAGCGCGGCGAACTGCTCCGAAAGCCGCTCCAACCGTTCATTGGCTTCGGTGATTTGTTTGCCTATCGAGGCGATCTGAGTCGAGGCGTCTTTACTATTAGTTGAAAGGGTCAACTGCGAGCGCCGGATGGCGGAA